>NZ_JBWKWD010000012.1:0-138319 GCF_059422045.1 Pseudomonas sp. GW821-FHT02A08 | reverse complement strand
GTTGTTTACCAAGGAGTTTTCCGTTTCGACTGCGCCGGAAGTGGGGCGAATTATAGGCCTCCAGAATCTGCCGTCAAGCACTGATTTAGGTTTTCTATCAATAGGCTACAGACAGCAGCAAAGGGAGCCTATATAGAGGAGCCGAAACACTCCTCTATATAGAAGAAACCAATCAGAGCACACCCGAAGCCTTGAATGCGGACACCGCCCCGGCATCCAGGCCCAACACCCGCTGCAAAACTTCCAGCGTGTGCTCACCCAGAAGAGGAGGTGCAAAACGGTATTCCACCGGCGTCTCCGACAGTCGAATCGGGCTCGCCACCTGAGGCACCATCCCGGCCAGCGCATGCGGCAGCTCGATAGCTAACCCGCGCGCCTTGACCTGAGGATCGGCAAACATCTGCGCCACGTCATTGATGGGCCCGCATGGCACGCCAGCCTGCTCCAGCTGCGCCACCCATTCAGCGGTCGTCTTGAACACCGTCGCCTGGCGGATCAGCGGAATCAGTACTGCCCTGTTTGCCACCCGCAGCTTGTTGGTGGCAAAACGCGGATCGTCCGCCCACTGCGGCTGCCCGGCCACTTCCGCGAACTTGCGGAACTGTCCATCGTTCCCGACGGTAAGGATGAAGTCGCCATCGGCCGTAGGAAAATCCTGATAGGGCACGATGTTCGGATGAGCATTACCCAGGCGTTTAGGCGCATTGCCTGTCGTCAGGTAGTTCATTGCCTGGTTGGCCAGACAAGCCACCTGTACGTCCAGTAGTGCCATATCGATATGCTGACCACCACCATCGTGATCCCGATGCGCAAGCGCTGCCAGGATCGCGACAGTCGAATACAGCCCGGTCAGGATGTCCGTCAGCGCCACGCCAACCTTCACCGGCCCCGCGCCTTCTTCACCTTCAGGTCGCCCCGTCAGGCTCATGAGACCGCCCAGCCCCTGGATCATGAAGTCATAACCCGCACGCTTGGCGTAAGGACCAGTCTGGCCGAACCCGGTGATCGAGCAATAGATCAGATCCGGATTGATCGCCTTCAGCGATTCATAGTCCAGGCCATAAGCCGCCAGACCACCAACCTTGAAGTTCTCGATCAGGATGTCCGACTTGGCCGCCAGCTCACGCACCAGCTTCTGCCCTTCAGGGCGAGTGAAGTCGATGGTGACCGATTGCTTGTTGCGATTGGCCGACAAGTAATAGGCGGCCTCGCTGGTGTTCTCGCCATAAGCGTCTTTAAGGAACGGCGGTCCCCAGGCGCGCGTGTCATCGCCGTTACCCGGACGCTCGACCTTGATCACTTCAGCGCCAAGGTCGGCCAGGATCTGCCCGGCCCAAGGCCCGGCCAGCACCCGCGATAAATCCAGTACCCGTAGATGCGATAGCGCGCCCATGGACGTCCTCCTATTAATAGAACGCCTGGAGACCGGTTTGCGCACGACCGAGAATCAGTGCATGGACGTCGTGCGTACCTTCATAGGTGTTCACCACTTCCAGATTGACCAGGTGACGTGCGACACCGAACTCATCGGAGATGCCATTGCCGCCCAACATATCGCGAGCCATGCGCGCGATGTCCAGGGACTTGCCGCAAGAGTTGCGCTTCATCATCGAAGTAATTTCGACTGCAGCGGTCCCTTCGTCCTTCATACGACCCAGACGCAGGCATCCTTGCAGCGCCATGGTGATTTCAGTCTGCATGTCGGCCAGCTTCTTCTGGATCAACTGAGTGGCGGCCAATGGACGACCGAACTGTTGACGATCCAGGGTGTACTGGCGAGCGGTGTGCCAGCAGAACTCGGCCGCACCCAGCGCACCCCAGGAGATGCCGTAACGCGCCGAGTTGAGGCAAGTGAAAGGACCTTTCAGGCCACGGACATCCGGGAAGATGTTCTCTTCCGGCACAAACACGTTGTCCATCACGATTTCACCGGTGATCGATGCCCGCAAGCCCACCTTGCCGTGAATCGCCGGAGCGCTCAGGCCTTTCCAGCCTTTCTCCAGCACGAAGCCGCGGATGTCGCCGGCATCGTCCTTGGCCCAGACCACGAACACATCGGCGATCGGGCTGTTGGTGATCCACATCTTGCTGCCGGTGAGGCTGTAGCCGCCTTCCACTTTGCGTGCACGAGAGATCATCGCGCCCGGGTCGGAGCCGTGGTTAGGCTCGGTCAGGCCGAAGCAGCCGATCCACTCACCCGACGCCAGTTTCGGCAGGTACTTCTGCTTCTGCGCCTCGGTACCGAATTCATTGATTGGCACCATCACCAGCGAGGACTGCACGCTCATCATCGAGCGATAGCCGGAGTCGATGCGCTCGACTTCACGGGCGATCAGGCCATAGCTGACATAGTTCAGGCCGCTGCCGCCGTACTGCTCGGGGATGGTTGCGCCCAACAGGCCGACCTCGCCCATTTCGCGGAAGATCGCCGGATCGGTCTTCTCATGGCGGAAAGCTTCGAGGATGCGCGGCGCAAGGCTTTGCTGAGCGAATTGCGCAGCCGTGTCGCGAATCATGCGTTCTTCTTCAGTGAGCTGTTGATCCAGCAGCAGGGGATCGATCCAGTTGAAGCTAGCTTTACCGCCCATGAGTGTGTCCTCTCGAATCGGGTCAAATAACGTGGACTGATCCTAGGCCCGGATCAGCGCCACGGCAAACGAGGATTTTGCATACTGTTGTGCTAATTTCTCACTCCGAAACGTCGCGAAAGAGCCTTTATGCGATGTATTAGTGAGGTTGACGTACATGCGCAGAAAGATACCCAGCACCACCGCCCTGATCAGCTTCGAGGCCGCGGCGCGCCACGAGAGCTTCACCAAGGCCGCCCAGGAGCTGTCGCTGACCCAAGGGGCGATTTGTCGACAGATCGCCAGTCTTGAAGAGTTCCTCAGTGTGGAACTGTTCCGACGCTCGCGGCGCGGGGTCAAGCTGACGGAAGCCGGGCTCTCCTACAGCCGTCGAGTGGCTACTCAGCTCGATGCGGTTGAGCGCGACACCTTGTCCGTGATGGGTCAGCAGGGCACCAACGTGATCGAATTGGCCGTGGTTCCGACCTTCGGTACCCAATGGCTGCTGCCGCGACTCAAGGACTTCCAGCAAAAACACCCGGAAGTGACGGTCAACCTGACCAACCGCACGCGGCCGTTCCTGTTCGCCGACACGGATTTCGATGCCGCCATCTATTTCGGTGACGCGGATTGGTCGGGTACAGAATCCCACAGGCTGATGGGTGAAAATCCGATGCCCGTTTGCAGCCCCAACCTGCTCGGAAACAAGACCGGTCTGACGCCCGGCGAAATCGCCGACTTACCCCTCCTGCAACAAACCACTCGCCCCTATGCCTGGCGCCAATGGTTCGACTCCCAACACCTGAATGTCCCGCGAGACATGACAGGCCCCCGCTACGAGCTATTCTCCATGCTCGCCCAAGCGGCCATGCACGACATGGGCATTGCCCTGATCCCGCCATTCCTGATTCAAAGGGAGTTGAAAGAGAAACGCCTGGTGATCGCCAACCCGCAAGCACTGTCCAGCATCAAGGCTTATTACCTGATGATTCCTGAGCGAAAGGTCGAATCCGCGTCATTAAGGGCATTTCGTGACTGGCTGGTAAATCAGGCGCACAGCTACAGCCTAGAGGGATAAAGGCTTTCCAAGGTTACTTGACCTCGTAGTCAGCTAAATAAAAGCCCTACAGATATACGTATTTGTCGCATAGCAGAAAACTGTATCGAAAAGTCGTACAAACGTCCCACAAGCGCCTGATGACGCGGCTTTGCGCCACTATTTCGAGGCGATGCCGCATCATTCATACGGCCGATGTGTAAATTCTTCAATTTCGGCCAGAATCCTTGAAAAGCACGGTCTGCAAGGGATTGAGCCGGTTGGTTGCGACATTCGGTCACGGGGTGACTTGTAGTTAATTTTCCGTCACCCGTCATAATCCCTTGAAGGGCACAAAGTTCGCCTGCAAAATGCCGCGCCCCGCCCTGATTTGGCGGGATCGTGCTGATCGGCCGCCCCAGCCGCACCATCCGTAGTGCATGGGTTTACTCAATAAGATCACGCAGGAGATTTGACGTGCACATTGGTGTTCCTCTCGAAACCCAGACCGGTGAAACACGGGTTGCTGCAACCCCGGAAACCATCAAGAAGCTGATCAGCCAGGGTCATAAGGTCACTGTACAAAGCGGCGCCGGCGTCAATGCCAGCGTTGTCGACAGTGCCTATGAGGCGGCAGGCGCAACCATTGGCAGCGCCAATGACGCGTTTGGCGCCGAGCTGATCTTGAAGGTGGTCGCCCCCAGCGACAGCGAGCTGACGCTGATTAAAAGCGGCACCGTTGTGGTGGGGATGCTCAACCCGTTCAGCAACGAAACCATCGCCAAGCTGGCCGAATGCGGCATTACCGCCTTTGCCCTGGAGGCGGCACCTCGCACCTCCCGCGCCCAAAGCCTGGATGTGCTGTCCTCGCAAGCCAACATCGCCGGCTATAAAGCCGTGTTGCTGGCCGCGCACCACTACCCTCGTTTCATGCCGATGCTGATGACCGCCGCAGGCACCGTGAAAGCGGCCCGCGTGCTGATTCTTGGTGCCGGTGTGGCCGGTTTGCAGGCCATCGCTACCGCCAAGCGCCTGGGGGCGGTGATCGAAGCGTCTGACGTGCGTCCTGCGGTAAAAGAGCAGATCGAATCCCTCGGCGCCAAGTTCGTCGACGTGCCCTACGAAACCGATGAGGAGCGTGAATGCGCCGTCGGTGTCGGCGGTTACGCCCGTCCGATGCCGGCCAGCTGGATGCAGCGTCAGGCCGCTGCCGTACACGAACGCGCCAAGCAGGCAGACATCGTGATCACCACCGCGCTGATTCCGGGCCGCAAGGCACCGACGTTGTTGAGCGCGCAAACCGTGGCGCAGATGAAACCCGGTTCGGTGGTCATTGACCTCGCAGCAGCCCAGGGCGGCAACTGCCCGCTGACCGTGGCCGATCAGGTGGTCGTCGAAAATGGCGTGACCATCGTTGGCCCGACCAACCTGGCCAGCACCGTGGCGGCCGACGCTTCGGCGCTGTACGCCCGCAATCTGCTGGACTTCATGAAACTGTTGTTCGATAAAGAAGGACAACTGGTGATCAACCTTGAAGACGATATCGTCGCCGCGTGCCTGATGTGCCGCGATGGCCAGATCGTGCGCAAGAACGGCTGAGGATAAAAACAATGGAAGACATGCTGATCTCTCACGGTATCTACAACCTGATCATCTTCGTGCTGGCTATCTATGTCGGCTACCACGTGGTCTGGAACGTCACACCGGCACTGCACACGCCACTGATGGCCGTGACCAACGCCATCTCGGCCATCGTGATCGTCGGCGCCATGCTCGCCGCCGCCCTCACCGTGACCCCGCTGGGCAAGACCATGGGCACCCTGGCCGTGGCCCTGGCCGCGGTCAACGTGTTTGGTGGCTTCCTGGTGACCCGGCGCATGCTGGAAATGTTCAAGAAGAAAGCGGCCAAAGCTCCGGCTGCCAAGGCCGCAGCAACCAAGGCTGAGGTGCAGCAAGCATGAGCATGAACCTGGTTACCTCCCTGTATTTGATCGCCTCGGTCTGCTTCATCCAGGCGCTCAAGGGCCTTTCGCACCCCACCACGTCGCGTCGTGGCAACCTGTTCGGCATGCTCGGCATGGGCCTGGCGATCCTGACCACGGTCGGCCTGATCTACAAATTGGGTGCCGAGTTGGCCCAGGACGGTATTGTCTACGTGATCGTCGGCCTGCTGATCGGCGGCACCGCCGGTTCGATCATGGCCAAACGCGTTGAAATGACCAAGATGCCCGAACTGGTCGCCTTCATGCACAGCATGATCGGCCTGGCAGCGGTGTTCATCGCCGTGGCTGCCGTGGTCGAGCCGCAGTCGCTGGGCATCGTCCAGAACCTCGGCGATGCGATCCCGGCCGGTAACCGTCTGGAACTGTTCCTCGGGGCCGCCATCGGTGCAATCACCTTCTCCGGCTCGGTCATTGCCTTCGGCAAGCTGGCCGGCAAGTACAAGTTCCGCCTGTTCCAGGGCGCACCGGTACAGTTTGGCGGTCAGCACAAGTTGAACCTGCTGCTGGGCCTGGCCACGCTGGGCCTGGGCGTGACCTTCATGCTCACCGGCGACTACACCGCTTTCGCCGTGATGCTGGCCCTGGCCTTCGTGCTCGGCGTGCTGATCATCATCCCGATCGGTGGCGCGGACATGCCGGTGGTGGTGTCCATGCTCAACAGCTACTCCGGCTGGGCAGCGGCGGGGATCGGCTTCTCGCTGAACAACTCGATGCTGATCATCGCCGGTTCGTTGGTGGGCTCGTCCGGTGCGATCCTCTCGTACATCATGTGCAAGGCGATGAACCGCTCCTTCTTTAATGTGCTGCTCGGTGGCTTCGGCAATACGGCGGATGCGGCCGGCCCGGCGGGTTCGAAAGAAGCCCGTCCGGTGAAATCCGGTTCGGCTGACGACGCAACCTTCCTGCTGACCAACGCCGACACCGTGATCATCGTGCCGGGCTACGGCCTGGCGGTCGCGCGGGCCCAGCATGCGTTGAAGGAACTGACCGAGAAGCTGACCCATCGCGGCGTGACCGTGAAGTACGCGATCCACCCGGTGGCCGGCCGTATGCCGGGACACATGAACGTGTTGCTGGCCGAGGCCGAAGTGCCTTACGACCAGGTGTTCGAGATGGACGACATCAACTCCGAGTTCGGCCAGGCCGACGTGGTACTGGTGCTGGGCGCCAACGACGTGGTCAACCCGGCCGCCAAGAACGATCCGAAATCGCCGATTGCCGGCATGCCGATCCTCGAAGCGTTCAAGGCCAAGACCATCATCGTCAACAAACGCTCGATGGCCAGCGGCTATGCCGGTCTGGACAACGAGCTGTTCTATCTGGACAAGACCATGATGGTGTTCGGCGACGCTAAAAAGGTCATCGAGGACATGGTCAAGGCCGTCGACTAACCCTCTGCGGCACACCGAGCGCCCCGATTCGTCGGGGCGTTTTTGTTTGCGCAAATCGTCGGACAAACTATCCTTTTATTACCGATCCGGTAACGGTGTTTTGCTTGAAAGGCCCGGAATAGACGCCTCGATTGCGACCTTGGTAGCGGGACAGAAGTCGGCGCAATTCACTAGACTGCACATCCTGCTACCTGTTGCCCGAGATAACAATCCATGTACCGTGACCGTATTCGCCTGCCTTCGTTGTTGGACAAAGTGATGAGTGCCGCCGACGCTGCCGCTCTGATTGAGGACGGCATGACCGTCGGCATGAGTGGCTTTACTCGCGCCGGCGAAGCCAAGGCCGTCCCCCAGGCGCTGGCCGAACGCGCCAAGGTCACGCCGCTGAAGATCAGCCTGATGACCGGCGCAAGCCTGGGCAACGACCTCGACAAGCAGCTGACCGAAGCCGGCGTGTTGTCGCGACGCATGCCGTTTCAGGTCGACAGCACCCTGCGCAAGGCGATCAATGCCGGCGAGGTCATGTTCATCGACCAGCACTTGTCGGAAACCGTGGAGCAATTGCGCAACCAGCAATTGAAGCTGCCGGACATTGCCGTTATTGAAGCCGTTGCGATCACCGAGCAAGGGCATATCGTACCAACCACCTCGGTCGGCAACTCGGCCAGCTTCGCGATTTTCGCCAAGCACGTGATCGTCGAGATCAACATGGCACACAACCCGAATCTCGAAGGTCTGCACGACATCTATATTCCGACCTACCGTCCGACCCGTACGCCGATTCCGCTGGTCAAGGTCGACGATCGCATTGGCAGCACCGCCATCCCGATTCCAGCGGAAAAAATCGTCGCCATCGTGGTCACCAACCAGGCTGACTCGCCCTCCACTGTGCTGGCACCGGACGCCGAGACCCAGGCCATTGCCGACCACCTGATCGACTTCTTCAAACAGGAAGTGGCAGCCGGGCGCATGACCAACAGGCTCGGCCCGCTACAAGCCGGTATCGGCACCATCGCCAACTCGGTGATGTGTGGCCTGATCGACTCTCCGTTCGAAGACCTGACGATGTATTCCGAGGTGCTGCAGGACTCGACCTTCGACCTGATCGACGCGGGCAAGCTGAGTTTTGCCTCGGGCAGTTCGATCACCTTGTCGAGCCGGCGCAATGCCGACGTGTTCGGCAATCTGGAGCGCTACAAGGACAAACTGGTTCTGCGCCCGCAGGAGATCTCCAACCACCCTGAAGTCGTGCGCCGCCTTGGCATCATCGGCATCAACACGGCACTGGAGTTCGACATCTACGGCAACGTCAACTCCACTCACGTCTGCGGCACGCGGATGATGAACGGCATCGGCGGCTCGGGCGACTTTGCGCGCAACGCGCACCTGTCTGTGTTCGTGACCAAATCGATCGCCAAGGGCGGTGCGATCTCCAGCGTGGTGCCGATGGTCAGCCATGTCGACCACACTGAACATGACGTCGACATCCTCGTGACCGAAGTGGGCCTGGCAGACTTGCGTGGCCTGGCGCCCCGGGAGCGCGCCCGGGTCATCATCGACAAATGCGTGCACCCGGATTACCGCCAGGCGCTGAACGATTACTTCACCGCCGCGTGCGCCATCGGCGGGCACACCCCACACATCCTGCGTGACGCCCTGAGCTGGCACATCAACCTGGAAGAAACCGGGCAAATGCTGAAGAAGTAATTGGTACAGATAGCAGCTGGCGCAAACACAGTTTCGTCAGCTTGCCCTTGCCTCTTCGGAGCATGAAAAAAACTGTACTGCTGTACTGGTCATTTCCCTAGGAAAACTCCTACCTTGCCAGACCAAAACAGCAGTTTTGCACCACTACAGTGCAGACAGGTACAGTTGCCTCAATTTAGACCAGTACACCCCCTATAAACAGTTAACTGAGCTCTCACAATACAGATGAACTGTATCTACAGAGACTAGGCAAACGAGAGGATCATGGGCACCAGTTAAACCACTACCTAATCCCGCCATAAGCGGAAGGATGTCAACCATGGAACGTACACTCAGTTCCGAACTGTTCTTCGAAGACACTGCTGCAAAAACCCAGGCTTCCCTGCCTCTGCGCGTTATCGCCAACCTGATGCTGTGGCAGCGCCGCATCACCAGCCGCCATCAACTGGCTCGTCTGGATTCGCGTCTGCTGGCTGACGCCGGTATTAGCGAAGCACAACGCTACGAAGAGCTGAGCAAGCCGTTCTGGCGCTAAGTTAGCGTCGCTGGCCCTGACCTCAAGGTCCACCGCCAGCAACCCGAATTGAAAAAACAAAACCCGTCGTGGGCAACCACGACGGGTTTTGTCGTTTTGGCCTGGCAAACCCGGTCTTACAGAAGAGAAACCTGATCACCAGTACAGTTTGCTAAATCAACAAACTGCATGAGTACAATATCGTTACTTTGTGTCTGTAGTGGATATTCGGTGGGTGTCAGCATGGAGCTCTCCACTTATCAGGACAGGGACCGTGCCATGAAGAACGTACAGGATTTTCCATTCCTTCGGTTCAATCGAGACCTTGCCAGCAGAGGCTTCGAGGGCTGCTGAAGGAGCTCTGCGCTGGCCTGGAAAGGGCGAGAACGCGACGTTTGCTGGCTCAACTCGATGATCGCCAGCTATCGGATCTGGGCATCAGCCACGCCGACCGCAGCAATGAACTGGATAAACCGTTCTGGCGCTGACTTCCTGCGTACGGGGTCAGGACTGTTCGAACCGACACATACAGGCCTAATATCACTTCAGAACGTGGCGAACGCCGAGTGCCTGGCGTCTGACTTTGCAGACACTGCGCCATATTTCAAATGGTCTACCAAAAGGAGTTACCCCATGTCCCGTCTTCGCCTGCTTAGCGCCGCGGCCCTGTTTGCCGTGGCTGCCGGTGCCCAAGCCTCCAGCTTCATCGTGACCACCGATGCTGTAGTCAACGCGCTCAAAGCCACGTCCGATGCGACCACCGATGTCGTCTCGTCGTCGTTCAAGGATGACAAGATCGTCCTCGCGGCCCGTGACGACGCTGCCAGCTTTGTCGCCAGCGAAGGTTCCATCCGCGGAGTGAAGCTGGAAAGCGCACTCGACCACATTCGCCACCAGGCTCCACAGCTGAACGCAAGCGATGCACAACTGGCGCAAGCGATCCTGACGATCTAACCGACCGTACAGGCATGGGGCACGCCCGGCGTGCCCCGATGTTTCGGTGCTGGCTCTAGATCGGGCCTTGCGCTAGGCTTGGGAGTCACGTTCAACTGTCGAGTCTCATGCGTTTCCCTTCAGGTTTCTTGATCGCTCCAGTCTTTCTTACCCTTGGTTACTGCGGATCGGCCGACGCTTATGACGCCTTTAACCTGTCCACCCAAGGCATCGTTGCCAGCGGTTACGCCACAAGTTTGGTGACCTGCGCCCCCTTCGACCATAAACTGCTGCTCGCTGCCCATGATGACGCCGCGGCATTCATTGCCAGCGACGGCCAACTGAGAGGCGCACGACTGGAGTCGGCCCTTCGGTATCTGCGCCAGACCCAGGCAAAACTTCATGCCAGCGACCTTGAACTGGCACAAGCAATTCTCGTCCAATAGTTATCCCTGCTTTTCTGGAGTTCGTTCCATGCGTAACCCGCTGATTGCTGCCACCTTAGGCCTGCTGCTCTTGGCCGATGTGGCCCAGGCACATACTCTGGTTGCCACCAGTAACATCCTGATCCGCGCTACCCAGCGCACCCTCGATTTCACCTCCGACACCACCACGTCCATTCGCGATTCGAAAATCGTGCGCGAAGCCCAGGACGATGCCGCCAGTTTCGTTGCCAGCAATGGCGACATTCGCGGCGCTCACCTGGAGTCCGCCTTCGATTTGCTGCGCACCCGTGTGCCGGAAGCTCGTGACGCCAGCGACCAGGATCTCGCCGAAGCCATCCTCGCACTGTGAAGCGTCCACGCGCCTGGCTGCTGGCCGGGGCCGTGTTGCTGCTCGGCAACACGGCCCACGCAGGCCTTCAGTTACAACTCAAGACCGAAGGTCTGACGCCCGCGCAAAAGCAAGCCAGCCAGGCGTTGCTCGATGAAGCCATGCAGGCGTTGCCGCCACGCTTTATCGAGCAACTCGATCGACGCATCGTCGTCGGCTGGACCGATGACATGCCGAGAAATGCCTACGGTCAGGCCACTCTGGTGTCCGAACTCGATCTGAACCGCAACCTGCTGGCCGGCCTCACCGATGGCAGCGCCGCGAGCAAGAAAACCCATCGCCCCCATGGCACCGTGCGCCGGGAAATGCTGGCCACGGTGTTGCACGAGCTGACTCACATCTACGATCGCTCACGCCTGTGGCCGGATGCCGAGCGCAAGCTGATTCAGCGCTGCACCCAGCGCAACAACAGCTCAGGGCTGGTTGGCATTCCCGACCAATGCCGGGGCCAATCCGATCGGCGTTTTACCCTCAGTGACGATCCGCGCCTGCTCGACCTCGCCGGCTGGCAGCAATACGTAGGCCGTCGCGGTGAACGCGAACAGCACAATCGCCAGATTGCCCGCAGCCCGGACATCTACGAGACCAGCAGTCCAAAGGAATTCGTCGCGGTCAACATGGAGTATTTCCTCCTCGACCCGAGCTACGCCTGCCGCCGCCCCGCGCTGTACCGCTACTACAAGGAGCATTTCGGCTGGGCGCCCGCCGCCAAAGACACCTGCAGCAAGACCTTCGCGTTCCTCAATGCCGGCAACGACTTCGCCAAGACACCATTGGGCCAGGTCGATCCGGAGCGGGTCTATGCCGTTGACTATCTGCTGGCCGAGGCCAACCAGAACCTGTTCAGCCGCTGGGGCCACAGCATGTTGCGCCTGGTGATCTGCGCGCCGGGCCGCCCACGCGGACCGGATTGCCGATTGGATCTGGACCAGCATCTGGTGCTGTCGTACCGCGCTTTCGTTGGCGACGTACAGCTGTCGAGCTGGGATGGCCTGGTCGGTAAATACCCATCGCGGCTGTTTATCCTGCCGCTGTCCCAGGTCATCGACGAATACACCAAGACCGAACTGCGAAGCCTGGCCTCCGTGCCCCTGAACCTGTCGCGCAGAGAGATTGAAGACGTGGTCGGACGTGCCGCCGAGATGCACTGGAGCTACGACGGCAACTACTTCTTCCTGTCGAACAACTGCGCGGTAGAAGAGCTGAAATTACTGCGCGGCGGCACCAACAACCCGCAATTGGTGGGACTCGACAACATCATGCCCAACGGCTTGCTGGAAGTGCTGAAAGGCCGCGGACTGGCGGACACCAGCGTGCTGGACGATCCACGAGAAGCCTTGCGCCTGGGTTATCGTTTCGACTCCTTCCGCGAGCGCTATCAGGCGATGTTCGAGATCCTGAAAAAGCACTTGCCGATCAAACAGGAAACCGTCGAAGACTGGCTGGACTTGAAAGCCGCGCAGCGTCGGCAATGGTTCGAGCAGGCCGACTTGCGCACCAGCGCGGCGTTACTGCTATTGGAACAGGCCAGTTTCCGTCAGCAGTTGCTGCTGGCCCAGGATGAAGTGAAGCAGCGTTATCTGGGTGCCAGAGAACTGAAGAATGGCGGCATGGACAAGGCCAACGAGACGCTTAAGGACATTCTCGCCAACAGTGGTTTCCTCAGCCGGCCGGCGGAACTGCTGGGCACCAACGGTTATGGCTTGCCGCAATCAAGCGAGTGGGAGCATCTGGAAGCGGAAAGCAGCCAGCGCCAGAAGCAGCTCCTGGCGCTGTCCGGGGATCTGGACAAGGAAGTGAGAGCCTTGCTTGAACCGAGCCGCGCCGCCGAAATGGCCGCCAACGAGGCTAACGTGAAGCAGATTGGTGAGCACCTGCGCAAACTGCACAAGGCATCAGGCGGGATAGAGTTGCCTTGATATCGCAACCTTGTGGGAGCGAGCTTGCTCCCACAAGGTTTACAGCGTTCAGGAGCTTTACCTTCAGCTGATGCGAGCCTTACGCACGCCTTCAGCCAACGCCGAGCACAGACTCAGCACGCCATCCACGGCTTGTTCCGGGGAGGTGGCATTGGCGATGTGATCGATCAACGCCGAGCCCACCACAACACCGTCGGCCAGACGCGCGATGGACGCCGCCTGTTCTGGAGTCCGGATACCGAAACCGATGCTGATCGGCAGGTCGGTATGGCGGCGCAGACGGGCGACCGCTTCCTCGACGTGTTCCAGCGTGGCAGCGCCGGCGCCAGTCACACCGGCCACCGAGACGTAGTAGACGAAGCCGGAGCTGCCGTTCAGAACGGTCGGCAGGCGCACATCGTCGGTGGTTGGCGTAGTCAGGCGAATGAAGTCCAGGCCCGCAGCCTGCGCCGGGTCGCAGAGCTCGCCGTTATGTTCAGGTGGCAGGTCGACCACGATCAGGCCGTCAACGCCGGCCTCCTTGGCTTCGGCAATGAAACGCGGTACACCGTACATGTGGATCGGGTTGAAGTACCCCATCAGCACCAAAGGCGTTTCGTTGTTGTCCTGGCGGAACTCGCGAACCATTTGCAGGGTTTTCGCCAGATTCTGCTTGGCTCCCAGCGCACGGATGTTGGCGAGCTGGATTGCCGGGCCGTCAGCCATCGGGTCGGTGAAGGGCATGCCCAGCTCGATCACGTCAGCGCCAGCCGCCGGCAAGCCTTTGAGGATAGCCAGGGAGGTGTCATAGCCCGGGTCGCCGGCAGTCACGAAGGTTACCAGGGCGGCGCGGTTCTGTTCCTTGAGTTCGGCAAAACGCGTTTGCAGGCGGCTCATCAGTGTTTCTCCTGCTTCGATTGCTCTTGTTGAGAGTGTTCCATGTGGTGCATCACGGTCTGCATGTCTTTGTCGCCACGGCCGGACAGGTTGACCACCATCAGGTGATCTTTTGGCAAGGTCGGTGCGCGCTTGAATACTTCAGCCAGGGCATGGGCGCTTTCCAGGGCAGGGATGATCCCTTCCAGGCGGCAGCACTGGTGGAATGCAGCGAGGGCTTCGTCGTCGGTCACCGAGGTGTACTGGACGCGGCCGATGTCATGCAACCAGGCGTGTTCCGGGCCGATGCCCGGGTAGTCCAGGCCAGCGGAGATCGAGTGGGCGTCGATGATCTGACCATCGTCGTCCTGCAGCAGGAAAGTACGATTGCCGTGCAGGACGCCTGGAACGCCGCCATTCAGACTGGCCGCATGCTTGCCGGTCTCGATGCCGTAACCGGCGGCTTCAACGCCGATGATCTCGACACTCTTGTCGTCCAGGAACGGGTGAAACAGGCCCATGGCGTTGGAACCACCGCCGATGCACGCCACCAGGCTGTCCGGCAGGCGGCCTTCCTGGGCTTGCAGTTGCTCGCGGGTTTCCTTGCCGATCACGGCCTGGAAGTCGCGAACCATTGCCGGGTAAGGGTGCGGACCGGCCACAGTGCCGATCAGGTAGAAGGTGCTGTCGACGTTGGTGACCCAGTCACGCAGGGCTTCGTTCATCGCGTCTTTCAACGTGCCGGTACCGGCTACCACCGGGATCACTTCGGCACCCAGCAGCTTCATGCGAAACACGTTGGCCTGCTGACGCTCGATGTCAGTGGTGCCCATGTAGATCACACAATCCAGACCGAAACGCGCAGCGACGGTGGCGGTGGCCACACCGTGCATGCCGGCGCCGGTCTCGGCGATGATGCGCTTCTTGCCCATGCGCCGCGCCAGCAGGATCTGGCCGATGCAGTTGTTGATCTTGTGCGCCCCGGTGTGGTTCAGCTCTTCACGCTTGAGGTAGATCTTCGCGCCGCCGCAGAACTCGGTCAGACGCTCGGCGAAGTACAGTGGGCTTGGGCGTCCGACATAGTCGCGCTGGAAGTAGGCCAGTTCCTCCTTGAATGCAGGATCTTCCTTGGCCAACTCATATTCGCGGGCCAGGTCGAGGATCAACGGCATCAGGGTTTCGGCAACGTAGCGGCCGCCGAACGCGCCAAACAGGCCGTTGGCATCAGGGCCGTTGCGCAGATTAGTCTGGGTCATGGGGCGCTCCAGTTGAATGCGTGAAGTGATGCATAAAGAGATAGTGGGCTTCACTCTACCCCTGACGCCTCGACCTGAAAACCGATAAGATCGCCACAACCTGTCAGGAAAACTCACAGATCACATGAGCCATGACCTTCCTCCGCTGAACGCGCTTCGCGCCTTCGAAGCCACTGCCCGCTTGAATAGCGTCAGTCAGGCCGCCGAACAGCTGCACGTCACCCACGGCGCGGTCAGCCGGCAGCTCAAGGCGCTTGAAGAACACCTCGGCGTAAGCCTGTTCATCAAGGACGGTCGCGGCCTGAAACTCACAGATGCCGGGTTGCGACTGCGTGACGCCAGCAGTGAAGCCTTCGAGCGTCTGCGCAGCGTATGCGCCGAACTCACACAAAGCACAGCCGATGCACCATTCGTGCTCGGTTGCTCGGGAAGCCTGCTGGCGCGCTGGTTTATCCCGCGATTGGGGCGACTCAATGCCGACCTGCCGGACCTGCGCCTGCACCTGTCGGCCGGAGAAGGCGATCTGGATCCGCGCAGACCGGGGCTGGATGCCTTGCTGGTATTTGCCGAACCACCCTGGCCGGCGGACATGCAGGTTTTTGAGTTGGCCAGCGAACGTATCGGCCCGGTCATGAGCCCTCGGTTCGTCGGCTATGAGCGGCTCAAGCAGGCACCGGAGACCGCGCTCCTGGACGAGCCCTTATTGCACACCACCTCACGCCCGCAAGCCTGGCCAAACTGGGCGCAACCACGGGGGCTCGACCCCAGGGCGCTGAAATACGGTCAGGGATTTGAACATTTGTATTACTTGCTGGAAGCCGCCGTCGCGGGTCTGGGCGTGGCGATTGCCCCCGAACCCTTGGTGACGGAGGACTTGAAGGCCGGGCGCCTGGTTGCGCCCTGGGGCTTCAGTGAAACCCCGGCGCAACTGGCGTTGTGGCTACCCAAGCGCGCCGCGGACGGGCGCGCCCGGCAATTGGCGCAGTGGCTCAAGAACGAGCTGCGTCGAGCGGATTAATCACGCTTGCACAACAGATAAGCCGCCAGCAGGCCCAATGCGCCGACGGCGACACCGGCTGTCGTCCAGGGGTGTTCCTGGGCGTAGTCCCGGGTGGCAATCCCGGTTTCACGGGTTTTGACCTTGACCTCTTCATACGCATCGGCAAGCAGATGGCGCGAATGCTTCAAGGCGTTCTCGGCGTTGCTTTTCAGAGTCTTGAGGGTTTTACGCGACTCGTCCGAGGCGTCGTCCTTCAGGCTTTCCAAAGACTTGAGCAGACTCTCGATCTCGGCTTCCATGCTTTGCAATGAGGTTTTGCGTAACGAGTTGCTGGCCATGGTGGCTCTCCTGCATTGGTGATGAGTGGCGTGTGTGGGTTGGGACTTCACGGGGTCGAGAAAGTGCAGAAAATCTGAACTTCACCCTCAGAACGGCTAACAGAAGAAATAGGAAAAATCACTGCTAGTCTGTAATTCACACGCCGAGGAGAACGCCATGTCTGACCATCACACCTACAAGAAAGTCGAGCTGATCGGCTCGTCCACCAGCAGTATCGAAGATGCGATCAACAACGCGCTGGCCGAAGCCAGCAAAAGCATCAAGTACATGGAATGGTTTGAAGTGACCGAGACCCGTGGACATATCAGGGACGGCAAGGCTGCACACTTTCAGGTGACCTTGAAAGTCGGGTTCCGGATTGCCAGCAGCTGACTTTGGGCTAGTCTTCTGAACTTGCACGCCGGTCGAATGCCATAGGGAATGGCAAAGCACTACATGAGTGCGTCCGGCTGACGGCTGGTTACCCTTATGATCCGACCAGGGAATGCAACCGATGAAGAAGTTTATGTTAGCGGTAGGTTTGTTGAGCCTTGCGGGGAGCGCATTGGCGGGCGGCAAGCCATGCGAAGAGCTGAAAGCCGAAATCGCAGCGAAACTTGATGCCAAGGGCGTTTCCGGATACTCGCTGGAGATTGTCGATAAAGGTGCCGCTGCCGGCGGGAAAGTCGTTGGAAAATGCGAAGCGGGCGCCAAAGTGATCGTCTATAAAAAGTAGGCCGATTCTCGCCCGAATGAAAAAGCCGACGCCCTGGCGCCGGCTTTTTTATGCCTGCCGTTTGAGTATCAGCCCCGCATGACCTGCGCCAGCAGTTCGTAGGAATGCACGCGATCGGCATGTTCATACAGGTCACAGGTGAAAATCAGCTCGTCAGCCTGGGTCTGTTCGATCAGGACCTCGAGTTTGGCACGGATTTTCTGCGGGCTGCCGATCATGGCCAGGCCAAGGAAATCGTGCACGGCGTCTTTCTCATGGGGCAGCCACAGGCCGTCCATGGTCTTCACCGGCGGACGCTGTACCAGGCTTTGGCCACGCATCAGGGCGAGAATCCGCTGGAACACCGAGGTCGCCAGATAATCGGCCTGCTCGTCGGTATCGGCTGCCACCAATGGCACGCCGAGCATCACGTAGGGCTTGTCCAAAACGGCTGACGGCTTGAAGTGATTGCGGTAGACCCGAATCGCTTCATGCATGTAGCGCGGTGCGAAATGCGAGGCGAAGGCGTAGGGCAAACCGCGCTCACCCGCCAACTGTGCGCTGAACAGGCTCGATCCCAACAACCAGACCGGCACATTGGTCCCGGTTCCCGGCATCGCGATGATGCGTTGGTCCGGGGTACGTGGCCCGAGGTAGCGCACCAGTTCCGCCACATCTTCCGGAAAATCGTCGGCGCTGCCGGAGCGCTCTCGGCGCAGCGCACGTGCGGTCATCTGGTCGGAACCGGGCGCGCGCCCCAGGCCCAGATCGATCCGGCCCGGATAAAGGCTTTCCAGGGTGCCGAACTGTTCGGCGATCACCAACGGTGCGTGGTTGGGCAACATCACCCCGCCCGAACCGACTCGAATGGTCGACGTGCCACCGGCCAGGTAACCGAGCAGCACCGACGTCGCGGAACTGGCGATGCCATCCATGTTGTGGTGCTCAGCCACCCAGAAGCGGTTGTAACCGAACTTTTCGACATGCTGCGCCAGGTCCAGCGAGTTGCGCAGCGACTGGGCCGCGCTGCCGTTCTCGCGCACCGGCACCAGATCGAGGGTCGAGAACTTGATATCGGACAGTCGTTTCATAAACCTGCTTCTCCAATTGAGGGCGCAGGTTTGTTCTTGCGAACGCAAACCTGCCGAATCCAAAAGCGTGTTCATGCAATGAGGGCATATACCCGAGTTTCAATAGCCCGGTAAAAAATCCCGCGAAAAAAGCGGATTGACCGGACGAGATGAACTTTGCCCCGCCGTCTATCCTCACAACCCTGGCGAGCGAAAAACACGAAGTCGCCGTTCGAAGAGCTCAGCAACAACGCCAATGCGGGCTCTCAGGTGTCCAAAGTGCTGAATGCGAAGATCAGCCTGGAGGTAACGTTGGTCGGCTGGATTTTCGTTGAAAACAAAAGATCGCAGACTTGTGCAACCTGCCGGGATCATTCGGAAAAGGTGCTCAAGACTGCGATCTTTTTTTTGTCGCGACAGACTTGCCCACTAAAACTGTGGTCGAATAAATGACAGCAGCGAAAACCCACGATTGTGCGGGCTGCCTCAAAGGAGCTTCAACCATGAAACGTTTTACCCTGGCGGCTATCTGTTGCGCACTGGCCACTTCGGCCCTGGCGGCACCGAAACCCTGCGAAGAACTCAAGGCCGAGATCGAAGCCAAGATCCAGGCCAGTGGCGTCACTTCCTACACGCTAGAAATCGTCACCAACGACGAGGTACACGACCAGAACATGGTCGTTGGCTCGTGCGAAAACGGCACCAAAAAAATCATCTACCAGAAGAACGACCGCTGACCGCTCACATCAGGCAGTAGGACTCCCGGTCTTCAGCAACGATCTCGCGCTTGGCGTTGTACAGCCTGGCGCCGGGGGTAAATGCGATGGAGCGGCCCTCGAGCACATAACGCTGACCGGCTTCGAAATGATCGTAATTGATGGTCAGGTAGCACAGCCGTTCCGAAGGGCCGCTCATCATGCCCAATCCGCCACCAGGTACTTCAAAGTCGAAACGCACGATCAGTTCATGGCTGCCTGGCGTGACCTCGAAAAAACGCCCGTCGCGCAGACGTTGTTTATCCAGTCGTTCGGCCATCAACAACTTGTCGTTAGGGAAGGGCGTCGAGAAATCGACCCAGGCCATTTTTGGATCAGGTGTCGGCATCGGGCTTTGGCAACCCGCGACGACACTGACGGCGAGTAATAGCATCAACCTGCGCATGATGGATGTCCCAAGGGATATGCATCCAGCATAACGCCGATCAGGTGTGTTGACAGCCTGCCGGCGTGCCCTGGCCAATCACTTTTCGCTGCTGATCGTAGAGCTTCGCCCAAGGCCGAAAGCCGATGTTCCCCGCCTGTAGCTGATAACGCTCACCCGCGTTGAAGTCGCTGAATTTCACGTTCAACTGACAATCGCGCCACAACGGCTCGGCGTCTGGGCCGATATTGGTGGGCTGGACCGCGAATTGGTAGCGGACCGTCAACTCATGGCTACCGGGATGAACCTGGAAATAGCGTTTATCGTCGGTGCTCTTGTCATCGACCTCCAGCGCCTGCAGCGACGTATCTTCTTGCTTCGAGTCCAGGTCGATCCAGGCTTGCGCAGGATCATGGCGGGGTATTCCGAAACCAGCACAGCCGGCCAGCATCAGCAGGCCTCCTGTCAGAATCAACATGCGCATAGCGGAGCTCCAGTCTGGCGGGATAGTCTTGCGGAAAGACTCTCCAAGGAAGAATTATTGTGATCAGGCCGCTTCCTAGCCTTGGGTTACTTGATCGCGTTTTTCGCGTTTTGTTTCCGGGCCTGTTGTTTTTGTTGCTCAACGGCTGCACCAGCGCCAGCTATTACAGCCAACTGGCCAGCGGCCAAATGCAGTTGCTGCAGGCCAGGGAGCCTGTTTCCAGCGTGATTGCCGACCCGGCGCGAGATCAAAAACTGCGTACACACCTGGAGCAATCCCAAAAGGCCAGAACCTTCGCCAGCCAGCAATTGCACCTGCCGGAAAACCAGAGTTACCGCCTGTACGCGGACATTGGGCGTCCCTTCGTCGTCTGGAATGTCTTCGCCACGCCGGAGTTTTCCCTCAAGCCCGTAAACCACTGCTTCCCCATCGCCGGTTGCGTGGCCTATCGCGGTTACTACAGCCAGAGTGCAGCCCGTGGCGCAGCGGCTTTGCAACGCTTGCAGGGCATGGACGTGTCGATTGGCGGCGTCGAGGCCTATTCGACACTCGGCTGGTTCAACGACCCGATCATCAGTTCGATGATGGGCTGGGGGGATGAGCGACTGGCCACGCTGATCTTTCACGAATTGGCCCATCAACGCGTCTATGTGAAGGACGACACGGAGTTCAACGAATCCTTCGCCACCTTCGTCGAGCAGGAAGGTACTCGCCAATGGCGCGCCTACCGCCACCTGCCAGCGGATAACAATGCGCAGGCACATCAGCGCGAACAGTTCACTGAGTTGGTACTCAAGACCCGCACCCGCCTGGAAAAGCTCTACACCTTGCCGTTGCCAACCGAACAAATGCGCCAGCGCAAGGCAGCCGAATTCGAGCGCTTGCGCAGCGAATACCGGCAATTGCGCGACAGTCAGTGGGCCGCAGACAAACGCTACGACGCCTGGATCTATGCCCCCATGAACAACGCCCGGCTATTGCCGTTTGGCTTGTACGACCAATGGGTGCCGGCATTTGCCGCGCTGTTTCATCAGGAGAATGGCGACTGGCTTAAATTTTACGCCGCCGTGGAAAAGCTTGGCGCCTTGCCGACGGACGAGCGCAAGGCCGCGCTGAAGGCTTTGGCTGACGGAGCCGATCAACCAAAGAACCAGTAGCAAACCCCGATCGCACCCAGCACCCCGGCAAGCTCGGCCAACAGCGCACAACCGACGGCATGGCGTGCGCGCTGGATGCCCACGGCGCCGAAGTAGACGGCCAGGACATAGAAGGTCGTCTCGGTACTGCCCTGGATCGTTGCCGCCACCAGCGCCGGGAAGCTGTCCACGCCCGAGGTCTTCATGGTTTCAATCAGCATCGCCCGGGCGGCGCTACCCGAGAAGGGTTTGACCATCGCCGTCGGCAGCGCATCGACGAAACGCGTGTCCCAACCGGCCCACGCCACCAGATGACGAATCCCGTCCAGACCGAAGTCCAGCGCCCCGGATGCCCGCAGAACACCCACCGCGCAGAGCATTGCCACCAGGTAGGGCAGCAAGTTCTTGGCGACGTCGAAACCCTCTTTGGCGCCTTCGACGAAGGCCTCGTAAACCTTCACTTTACGCAGCGCACCGATCAGCAAAAACAGCATGATCAGGCCAAACAGCGTCAGGTTGCCGAGGATCGACGACAGGCCAGCCAGCGCGGTCGCCGAAAGGGTCGCCAGCAACGCCATGAAACCGCCGAGGGCGAGGGAGCCAGGGATGAGGTAGGCCAGCACCACGGGGTCCCAGATGCGCAGGCGCTGCATGAACGCCACCGACAGGAAGCCGACAATGGTCGAGCAACTGGTCGCCAGCAGGATCGGCAGGAACACCAGCGTCGGGTCAGGCGCGCCTTGCTGGGCGCGATACATGAAGATCGTCACCGGCAGCAGGGTCAGCGAGGAAGCGTTGAGCACCAGGAACAGGATCTGTGCGTTGCTGGCGACGGTATCGCTGGGATTGAGTTCTTGCAGCGCTTTCATGGCCTTGAGGCCGATCGGTGTGGCGGCGTTGTCCAGCCCCAGGCCATTGGCGGCGAAGTTCAGGGTGATCAGGCCGATGGCCGGATGACCCGGCGGGACTTCGGGCATCAGGCGCAAGAACAGTGGCCCCAGGGCCTTGGCCAGCCATTCGACGATGCCGGCTTTCTCGGCAATGCGCAGAAAACCCAGCCAGAGGGTCAGGGTGCCAAACAGCAGCACCATGACTTCGACCGACAGCTTGGCCATGGCAAAAATGCTTTCCACCATCGCCGCGAATATCCCGGCGTTACCGCCAATCAGCCACTGGGCCAGCGCCGATACGGCTGCCACGATGAAGAAGCCAAGCCACAGGCCATTGAGCATCAGTCAAATCCCCCCAAAAGATCCGCGAATGATAGCGGGGTAGCCAGAAACGACAAACCCCGGATTTCTCCGGGGTTTGTCTGGTGTGGCTTTCGTAGATCACTGTGGGAGCAGCCGGTCGACGCTCGATTGCTCGCGAAAGCGGTGTGTCATTGAGCATTGAACTGGCTGACATGACGCCTTCGCGAGCAAGTCGGATCGCCGCACCGCCGCTCCCACAAGGGGTATTGCATCAGCCCTTGGAAATTTCACCCGCCGGCAGTTTTTCCTTGCTGCGCCAGTGCGGCAGGGAGTTCCAGTAGCGCTGGCCCTTGGCGTCGTCGTACATGCCTTCCCAACGAGCGATAACCAGAACAGCCAAGGCGTTGCCGATCACGTTCAGTGCGGTACGGGCCATGTCCATGACCCGGTCGACACCGGCAATGAACGCCAGGCCTTCCAGAGGAATACCGACGCTGCCCAGGGTGGCCAGCAGTACCACGAAGGACACGCCCGGCACGCCGGCGATGCCTTTGGAGGTGACCATCAACGTCAGCACCAGCAGCAGTTGCTGGCTGATCGACAGGTCGATGCCATACAGCTGGGCAATGAAGATAGCCGCGATGCTTTGGTACAGGGTCGAACCGTCGAGGTTGAACGAGTAACCGGTCGGCACCACGAAGCTGCAAATGGCTTTCGGCGCGCCGTAGGCTTCCATCTTCTCGATCACGCGCGGCAGCACGGTTTCGGAGCTGGCGGTGGAGTAGGCCAGTACCAGCTCATCTTTGAAGATGCGCATCAGCTTGATCACCGAGAAGCCGAACAGGCGAGCGATCAGGCCCAGGATCACGAAAGCGAAGAAGGCGATGGCGACGTAAACCAGGATCACCAGTTTGGCCAGCGGTATCAGCGACGCGAAGCCGAAGTTAGCCACAGTCACCGCGATCAATGCGAACACGCCGATCGGGGCATAGTTCATGATCATGTGAGTGACCTTGAACATGCTTTCCGATACGCCCTGGAACATCTTCACCAGCGGCTCGCGCAGGTCCGCCTGCAGGCTCGACAAACCGAGACCGAACAACACAGAGAAGAAGATGATCGGCAGCATTTCGCCGCGAACCATGGCCGCAAAGATGTTCGACGGGATCAGGTTGAGGATGGTCTGGATGAACGCGTGTTCATGCTGGACCTCGGCCGCCGTTGCCTGGTACTTGGAAATGTCCACAGTACCCAGGGTGCTCATGTCGATGCCGGTACCCGGATGGAACAGGTTGGCCAGCAGCAGACCGACCACGATGGCGATGGTGGTGACGATCTCGAAGTAGATGATGGTCTTGAAGCCGATGCGCCCCAGCTTCTTGGCGTCACCGACGCCGGCAATGCCGACGATCAAAGAGGAAATGACGATCGGGATCACGATCATCTTGATCAGACGGATAAAGATATCGCCTGCCGGTTGCAGGACGTTGCTGATCCACCAGGCTTTTTCGGCACTGAAATGGTTGAGCAGCGCACCGATTGCAATCCCCAATACCAGACCGATGAGGATCTGCCAGGCGAGGCTAAGCTTTGCCTTCTTCATATCTTTACCCTTACTTGTTGTTTGACTCAGAGAGATGCGCGAACTGGAACGCTTATGGCGAAAAAGTCCAGTGCATCTACCCCCCGTATAAGGTGCCCCGAAGCTCGTGTTTGCAGCTCTCTGGCAGGCGAAAAAAGGCGCAACTATTCCGATGCAAGGGAGCGCCGTCTAATGCCGTAAACGCCTACCCCATGCCGAATCGGCATGAGGTTTTTTTAGCGAAACGCACGTCCCAACCGGTTCGAATACGACATTTCGGCAGGCATAAGTGCCGTGAACCGGCCATCACAGAGCAGATTGAATGTTTTTTGAGCAGTGGCCGAGCGTTGATTTTTCAGCAAAATCCCACAGGACGAAGGGAAAAATTGCGGCCAAAGAAAGATGATTTTTCTCGATATACGGTCGCGGGTGAAACACCGGGAAAAGTATTTTTCGACGTAACAAGGACAAGGACGAGAAAACAGTGATGAAACGGGACGAGCGCTCTATTTCAATGTGTTGCGTGATCAAGCCCTTCGCAAGCCCGTCGAGCCTTGGCGGTCCGACGAACTTGCGCAGCAGCTTTTCCTGACCCGGCCCTTGCGCAGGCACTCCCTGTACCCGTAGGTCACTCCGCCCCTGAAACAGGCAGAACGTCCCGCCCCCTTGGTCATGCGCCGGCCTTCCTCAGGTGGCGCAGATGGAAAGAGGCGCTGTGGCCTCCTTCGTGTACAAATTCTGTCCTGTCAACAAACCCTGCATGCGCAGGTCAGGCATGACGGGGACACGCCAGCCCGCATGCCATGGCACTACCGCCCAACAGCAGGGCGGCTGCCAGTGTCTTGAACAACCCTCTCATATCAGCCTCGACCGCGACGGCCAAAGAAAAAGGAGGCAATGAACATCACCAGGAACACGACAAACAGAATCTTGGCGATACCCGTGGCGGTGCCCGCGATACCACCGAAGCCCAGTACAGCGGCGATGATGGCGATGATCAGGAATGTGATTGCCCAGCTCAACATGGTGATTCTCCTTACGCTTCTGTTTAGAGGTGCTGCGTTTCCCGGCGCATGGGGTGCGGCGGAAGTTTTGCCTAGAACACCCAACGCTCCGGATGACGTATCTCACCCACAGGCCCGGCCTGGTCGACATCCATCATGCGCATCGGGGAGCTATCGGCCTGACCGCTGCTGACAGCGCTGAAATGGGTTTGGGTCGGATGCGGAATCGACAGGCGTGGCGCTTCCGGCTGCTGGCTCTGCTCCCAGCGCAGAAACTGCTGGCCGCCGATCAGGGTGATCAACAGCGCCAGCACAGCAAACAGTCCTTGCTGGATATGCACAGGCCAGAGGTACAGGTGGGCGGCACGTTGACGGTTCATCCTGGAGCTCCTACCACTGGGGTCGGTATTCGATAGCGGGCGCTTGTTTTTGGGTGCCCTGGTTAACCAGACAATTGCAGAGCGCATGCCAGTTCCCATTCGAATTAATTGCCTTAAATATCAATATCTTATGACCATCAAAGAAATCACTCCGTGCGCATCCTGCACGATGCCACCTGCGCCGTCGTGCGTATTGCACGATGGGTTTGAATGAAGGCGTAAATTTTTTGAATTGAGAGGAGGGTGCGCAGGTCAGAAATTCACGCTGGCCGCTGGCAAAGACCGGGTATCAATCAAAAGACCCGCAAAATCAGGTGGCTAACCGATACATCGGATGAGAGCTACCCTGCCATGACAGGAAAGGCTCAGAATCAATCATGCAACTTGCCCGACTTCTCCGGGACTAAATTAAGATCATTCATTAAGGAGCGTAGGAAAATGGAATCCGCGACTGAGCATCAAGGCCGCATTCTGCTGGTGGATGATGAGTCCGCCATCCTGCGTACTTTCCGTTACTGCCTCGAAGACGAAGGCTACAACGTAGCCACCGCCACCAGCGCCGCGCAGGCTGAAGCCTTGTTGCAGCGGCAGGTCTTCGACCTGTGCTTCCTCGACTTGCGTCTGGGTGAAGACAACGGCCTCGATGTGCTGGCCCAGATGCGTATCCAGGCGCCCTGGATGCGGGTGGTGATCGTCACTGCCCACTCGGCCGTCGACACGGCGGTGGACGCGATTCAGGCCGGCGCCGCCGATTATCTGGTCAAACCGTGCAGCCCCGATCAATTGCGGCTGGCAACCGCCAAGCAACTGGAAGTGCGGCAACTGTCGGCGCGACTGGAAGCCCTGGAAGGCGAGGTGCGCAAGCCCAAGGATGGTCTGGACTCCCACAGCCCGGCCATGAAAGTGGTACTCGAAACCGCCCGCCAGGTTGCCACGACCGATGCCAATATCCTGATTCTGGGTGAGTCCGGTACCGGCAAGGGCGAACTGTCCCAAGCCATTCACGGTTGGAGCAAACGCTCGAAGAAATCCTGCATCACGATCAACTGCCCGTCGCTGACCGCCGAGCTCATGGAAAGCGAACTCTTCGGCCACAGCCGCGGCGCCTTCACCGGCGCCAGCGAAAGTACCTTGGGGCGAGTCAACCAGGCCGATGGCGGAACGCTGTTTCTCGACGAGATCGGCGACTTTCCCCTGGCATTGCAGCCGAAGTTGCTGCGTTTTATTCAGGACAAGGAATATGAGCGCGTCGGTGATCCGGTGACCCGCCGTGCCGATGTGCGCATCCTTGCGGCCACCAACCTCATCCTTGAGGACATGGTGCGCGACGGTCGCTTCCGTGAAGACCTGCTCTATCGCCTGAATGTCATTACCTTGCACCTGCCACCGCTACGCGAACGCCGCGAAGATATTCTCAACCTGGCCGACCGTTTCCTGGCGCGCTTCGTCAAGGAGTATGCCCGTCCCGCGCGCGCGTTGAGCGACGAGGCCCGGGAAGCCCTGCTGGGCTATCGCTGGCCGGGCAACATCCGTGAACTGCGCAACGTGATCGAGCGGGCGAGCATCATCTGTCCGCAGGAACGGGTCGAGATCAGTCATCTGGGCATGACTGAAGCCTCGGCCAACAATGCACCGCACATCGGCGCGGCGTTGAGCCTGGAGGAGCTGGAAAAGGCCCACATCGGCGCGGTCCTCGCCACCGCCGACACCCTGGATCAAGCGGCGAAAACCCTGGGCATCGACGCCTCGACGCTGTACCGCAAACGCAAGCAGTACAACTTGTGAGCATCAGCCGATGAAACTGGCGCTGAAATTGCGGACCCGGCTTTTCCTGAGCATCTCCGCACTGATCACCGTCGCGTTGCTCGGGCTCTTGCTCGGGCTGGTCAGCGTAATGCAGATGGCCGGTAGCCAGGAAACACAGTTGCGCAGTAACTTCATCACCCTGGACCTGGGGCTCAAGCTGCGTCAAACCCTGGGTGATCAACTGATCATCATGCTCAGCGAGGCGCCTGACTCCGCCGCTTTCGCCGCCTCGAAGCAGCATTACTTCGAACTGCTGGAGGAAGGCATCGCCCAGGAGCCGGCAGAAACCGGAAGCGAGCACGGCTTCAGAAAAGCCAAGGCCGACTACGAGAGCTTTATCCAGGCTTATGAAGCCTCCCCGGCCACGTCGAACGTGCTCAGCAGCCACAACAACCTGACGGAAAAATTCAACGCGCTACGCAATGGCCTGATTGCCGAGCACAAGCGCGCGCTGGACAACATCAGCAATACCGAGCGCCAGGCCCGGGCGCAGGCACTGCTGATTGCCGGGTTGCTTGGCCTGGTGGGGCTGGCGGTGCTGATCATCGGCTTCGTGACTGCCCAGGCCATCGCCCGGCGTTTCGGGGAGCCCATCGAGGCCTTGGCCAATGCGGCGGACAATATCGGTCTGGGCAATTTCGATGTCACCTTGCCGATCTCTTCGGCGGTGGAACTGAACCAGCTGACTCGGCGTTTCGGGATCATGGCCCAGGCGCTGCGTGAACATCAGGCCACCAACGTCGATGAGCTGCTGG
Organism: Pseudomonas sp. GW821-FHT02A08; assembly: GCF_059422045.1. Lineage (NCBI taxonomy): Bacteria > Pseudomonadati > Pseudomonadota > Gammaproteobacteria > Pseudomonadales > Pseudomonadaceae > Pseudomonas > Pseudomonas sp. GW821-FHT02A08. Next base: position 110,721 of record NZ_JBWKWD010000012.1, on the reverse strand, counting down.
CCGGTCAGCAGCGTTTGCAGGCCGTGCTCGACAGCATCGACGACGGACTGCTGATGATCGACCGTCAGGGCCATCTGGAACACCTTAACCCTGTGGCCCAGCGTCAGTTGGGCTGGGAGTCCGATCGACTGGGTCAGGGGTTGGGCACGGCGCTGGAGCGCCCCGAGCTCGATGAACAGCTGCAGCTGGTGCTGCGCGGCGGTACGCTGGAGCGGGCACCGGAAGACTTGAGTGTCGAAGTCGATGGAGAGTCTCGACTGCTGACCTACAGCCTGACTCCGGTCAGCCATACCCAGGGCCATATCCTGGGTGCCGTGATGGTGCTGCATGACGTTACGGAGCAACGAGCCTTCGAACGGGTACGCAGCGAATTTGTATTGCGTGCATCCCATGAATTGCGCACACCAGTCACCGGCATGCACATGGCCTTCGGATTGTTCCGTGAGCGCGCGCACTTTGCTCCGGACTCCCGGGAAGCCGACCTGCTCGATACAGTGAATGAAGAGATGCAGCGACTGATGCAGTTGATCAATGACCTGCTGAATTTCTCCCGTTACCAGAACGGTTTGCAGAAACTCACCCTGGCTCCGTGTTCCATCGAGGCGCTGCTGGAACAGGCACAGTCACGCTTTGCCACGGCGGCCGAAGAAAAGGAGATCAATCTGCTGGTGGAAGTGCAGGGACCTTTGCCGCGGTTGCAGGCCGACCCGCCACAACTGGACCGGGTACTCGACAACTTGCTCGACAACGCCTTGCGTCACACCGGTTCCGGCGGGCGGATACGCCTGCAAGCCAGGCGCCACGGCAACCGGGTCATCATCAGTGTCGAGGACAACGGTGAAGGTATTGCCTATGGTCAGCAGGGGCGGATCTTCGAGCCCTTCGTGCAGGTTGGACGAAAGAAAGGCGGGGCCGGGCTCGGACTGGCCTTGTGCAAGGAAATCGTGCAATTGCATGGCGGGCGGATAGGCGTCTATTCTCGGCCGGGGCAGGGTACTCAGTTCTATATGACGCTGACCGTTTAGGTCACCCTCACGCTTCATCATCCAGGCGCCGGCCTCCCCGACGTCGCCCCCGGGTAATCAATTCGGTGAACTGCACTGCGCTCAGCGCGCGGGCGAACAGCCAGCCCTGGCCGAACCTCACGCCTTCACTGCACAGGAACGCGGCCTGGGCCTCATGTTCGATGCCCTCGGCAATCACCTTCAAGTGAAGCGACTGGGCCATGTGAATGATGTGCGGAGCCACACCGCTGCTGGCGGCGTCATGGCCCAGCGCATCAATGAACGCTTTGTCGATTTTCAGGCAATCGACCGGCAGGGTTTGCAAATAGGCGAGGCTGCAATAGCCGGTGCCGAAGTCATCGATCAACACCTGGTGCCCGACATCCCGCAGCGCTTGCAGGTTTTCCCGGGCCACCACCACGTCGACCAGCCCGCGTTCGGTGACTTCAAAGGCAATTTGCCGCGCAGCGACGCGATGCAGTGTCAGCAACCGCGCCATCACCTGGCCGATCCGAGGAACCATCACATCACACGCCGCGAGATTGACCGAGATGTACAGTTGCGGGTTGGCACGCAGCAACTGGCCGAGTTGCTCGAGCAGGCGCTGCAGGACGAAGTCCGTCATCTGGCGAATCTGCCCGGTGTTCTCCGCCATCGGAATGAACAGGTCGGGACTGGTCAGGGTACCGTCCGGCCTGCGCCAGCGCAGCAGTGCTTCAGCCCCGACGCAGTTGCGGCTATCGAGGTCGAAGATCGGTTGATACAGCACCTGCAACTCGCCACGGCGAATCGCACCGGTCAGTTCGGCGTCCAGCGACTGCCGTTGGCGTACCAGCAAAAACACCAGGAACCCAACGCATGTGCCCAGCGCGAGGCTGGCCGGAAGCAACCACCACCAGACCGCCGGGATATGCATGCCGGTGCGCGGGCTGATCAACACCAATTGATATTCCGGGTTGTCGGTGGGCATGCGGTATATCAAGCGTGTCTGGGTGATTTGCAGCGCATCACGGTTTTTCGGTGGCCAGGCCTCGGCCGGCGGCCAGGCCTGAGTAGCGCCGAGCACCGGTATCGCGCGCGCGCCATGGTCCAGGACCACCAGCAGGCTGCTGCCCGGCGACAGGTCAACCATATCTGTCAAATGCCCACGAGAGGTCGCGACCCGGAAATTCCCGCGCCCGAGCATCAGCGCGGCGCGGTTTTCATCGGGTTCGGTAGTGGTGTTGAGCCAATAGCTATAAGTCGGGCCTTTGATGTCCGGCGATCGACTGAGCGACAACCCTTCCTGGCGAGGGCGATTGGAGCAGATTCGCGAGGAGTCCATGTAGGCGGCTTCGTAGACGAAGCGATAATTGAACGAAACCTGTTGCAAGGTTGCGATCATTTCAGCATCGCAGCCGCGCAACGGTTGCGCTTCAAGGTCGTCAAGGCTTTCACGCAGTTGACCGAAGAGCTGTTCCAGACGGGCGAGGAAGCGTTCGCCCTGAGCATTCATTTCTTCGCTTTCGTTTTGCTCGACCTGGTGTATGGCGACGAACAGGCTGCCGGCCATCAATAACGTTGCGCTCAAGACAGTAGACATCAGCCCCAGGAACCAGGGGCGATGGAACCAACTACGGAAGGTCTCTTGAGCAGCGGTCATTGTGAAATATCCGAAGGATTACCAATGAGTTATAGCTGCTGATTGGAAAAAAGCCCTGACCGTCGGGCGGGCGTCATTATTTTGTCTGATTCAACACCAACAGTAGCGCGGCAGTTTGCGCATCCGGAGTGCCATCGAAGCGCGCCGGACGGAAATGCATCTGAAATGCCGCGATCACATGTCGCGTCGCGACATCGAGCTCGCCGGTTTGTGGCGAGGCATAACCCAGGCGGGCCAACTGCGCCTGAAACCAGCTAATGCTCGGCAACTGCTCGGCGAACAGCATTTGTTGGCGTGCCACCGACTGTTCATTCGGCCAGATGCCCAAGCCTTCGGAAGCCAGACGCTTCCAGGGAAACAGCGGCCCCGGGTCCAGCTTGCGCAAGGGTGCGATATCGCTATGGCCAATGATGTCGCGAGGCTTTATGCCGTGACGCTTGCTGATGTCCTTGAGCAACACGATCAACGACTGGACCTGATCTTCGGTGTAGGGATACCACAGCCGTCCGGTCGGGGTGTCCTTGAACCCCGGATTGACGATTTCGATACCGATGGAGCTGGAATTCAGCCAGGTCCGGCCATCCCACTCGCTCTCCCCGGCGTGCCAGGCCCGCACATTTTCATCCATCAGCTTGTAGATGGTGGCGCCCTTGTCATCACCGATCAGGTAATGGCTGCTGACTTCACCGTGGGTCAGCAATTGCAATGAGCGCTCCAGCGAGGCATTGGTGTAATGCACCACCACAAATTGCACGCGGCTGTCGTAATTGGCCGAAGGGTGGCTGGTGTCGAAACGGGGACCGCTGGCACAGCCGGCAAGCACAATCAGCGATACGATCAGAGCGAAATATTTCATGGCGAAAGGCAGTACACGCAAGACAATAATGCAACAGTGTAACGTAATGCCTTGCGGGTGGACGGCAACCCCATCGAATTTAACAAAATGGAACAAATAACCGTCAGCTCGGTTCCACCCGGTTGCGTCCGGCATTTTTTGCGCGATACAGCGCCTGATCGGCTCTTTTAAGCACCTGATCGCCGTGTTCACCCGGCCTGAATGCCGTCATCCCGATAGACACGGTGATGGTCACCGGCTCTCCCTTGAAGTGGAACGGGCAGGCCTCGATGGAGGCCCGCAAGGCTTCCAGCAACTTCAGCCCCGCCGCCGGCACCGTGGATGGCATCAACAGCACAAACTCCTCGCCGCCAAACCGGGCAATGAAATCCGTCCCGCGCAGCCGCTTGCGCAACACGCCGGCGATGATTTTCAGCACTTTGTCACCGGCCAGGTGCCCGTAGTTATCGTTGATGCGCTTGAAATGATCGAGGTCGAGCATGGCTAGCAGCAGCGTGTTGCCATGTTGCTGCCATTGTGTGACTTCATGATCCAGGCGCTCGCTCCAGGCCGCGCGGTTGGGCAGCCCGGTCAACGGGTCGACCAATGCCTTCTGCCGTTGCTCTTCAAGGTGCTCGCGGTAACCCTGGGCCTCCTGCTCCATATGGGCGACCCGCTCGGCCAGACTGTGCAGGCGCGCAGCGACCTCCTGCTCACGTTCATCGCGCTGTTTCTGGTGCTGGTCCATGGTGCCCAGCAAGCCTTCGAGATGGTTTTCCAGCACGTGCTTGAGATCTTCCAGGTCCGAGGCTTCCTGCATGCTGCTTTGCAGGCCATCGACCTGTTCGCGGATCTGCGTGTCCATCTGCCGCGCAGCCGAACGGTTGTCGGCGTGTCCTGCGGTGGCAGCCTGCAAGTTGCTCTGGAACGATTCGAGGCGCTCGTTCAGTCGTTGCAGATAGGCTTCGAACTCATGCTGGCCGCTGTCGGTAATGGCCAGCATCAAGGTGGCGAAGTCGTCGAGGATCGGCAGCAATTCGTACCAGTTCAGACCGTTTTTCAGACGATCGCGCATGGACTCGGCTTGCGGGCGATGACGCTCGGGCAATGTCAGATCGTCGAGCAGCCCCAGCAGCGTGTCTTCGATGTGGCTGGCCACCGAACTGTAGGAGGGCTCGGGGGAATCCGGGAGTGCGTAGAGAATGTCGTGTTCGGATGACGCCTGCTCGGCGGCGGCCACGTCTTCCATAGCCATCGCAGGTAACGGCAAGCTATCCGGCGATGCTTGCGTGGTCAGCTCGTCGGGGTTTGTTTCCGACTCGGGAGACACCGTGATGGTTTCCGGGATCGGTTGCTCGGCCGATTCGATTTCTGTCGCGACGGCACTGGCCGGTTGAGACTCCGTAGCCGGGGGGGCAAAAGCCACGATTGCCGGAGCAGGCACAGCCACGGTTGGCTCGGTCAGCGCGCAGTCGTCTTCAACTCGCTCAGCAGGGGGTACCTCGAAAGTTGCCGCAGGGTTCTCGGCTACAGAGGCCAGGTCAGAAGACGTAGCCGTTGATGCCGCTACCTCCTCCGCTTCACGACCGCCGAACAACCGCTGCAGCAAGCCCGGCCGGCCGTTCTCCGTCGGGGTCTCCAACTGGCTCAGGGCTTTGCCCTGCAAGCCACTCAGCTCGCTGAGCAGCAAGGGTATCTCACGCGCCTGACTGACCCGTGCCTCCAGCTGCTTGGCGAAACTCTTGAGTGGCCGGCTCACATCCCGCGGCAACGGCAATGTTTGCAGTTGCGTGACCAGCGCGGTCAGGGCGGCACTGGTCTGGTTGACCCGGGTTTCCCGACGCTGCTCCGAGTCGAGCACGGCTTTTTCCAGGCGTGGAATCAGCGCAGCCAGGCCAGCGTCCATGTCGTCGGTGCGCACGACTTCGCGCATTTCCTTCATGCATTGGTCAACGGCGCGGTCAGTACCTTCCGCCGCCAGGGTGCTGCGCACCAGCCCTCGACGCAGCAAGTCGAGTCGTGCGTCCCAGCGACGTTCGAGCTTCTCCTGTTGTTCGATGCTTTTGAGGTACTTCTCTTTCCAGCGCTGTGCTTCGTCGCTCATTCAGGGGTTCCGCGAGGGGCAGGACTCAACGCGGGCAATGCATCGGCCGTGAGCGAACCTGGCAAACGAATCTCTACCGCGACCGGCAGGTGATCGGAAATGGGCTGCGCCAGCACCTCGACCTTTTCCAGGGTCAGGCTCGGGCTCAGCAGGATATGGTCCAGGCAGCGCTGTGGGCGCCAGCTGGGAAACGTCGCTTCCAGCTGCGGCGCGAGCAGGCCGAGGTCGCGCAACGGGGAATGTTGCAGCAGGTCACTGGCATGGGTGTTCATGTCGCCCATCAGCACCTGGTGCTTGTAGTCGCCAACCAACTCGCGGATGTAGGCCAGTTGCAGGCTGCGCGCCCGGGCGCCCAACGCCAGGTGCATCATGACCACCACCAGCGCTTCCGGGCCTTCGCCGAACCGTATCAGAATGGCTCCACGCCCTTTTGGCCCCGGCAACGGATGATCTTCAATTGCCCACGGACGCAATCGGCTGAGCACGCCATTGCTGTGCTGGGCCAGACGACCGAGATTGCGATTGAGTTGTTGATACCAGTAGGGAAAGGCGCCGAGCTGGGCCAGGTGTTCGACTTGATTGACGTAGCCTGATCGCAGGCTGCCGCCATCGGCTTCCTGCAGGGCGACCAGATCGAAATCGCCCAGCAGATTGCCGATTTTTTGCAGATTGTCGGCACGCCCGGTGTGCGGTAACAGATGTTGCCAGCCCCGGGTCAGGTAATGCCGGTAGCGCTCGGTACTGATGCCGACCTGGATATTGAAACTGAGCAAGCGCAGACGGCTGTCTGCGGGCAGGCCCGTGGACTCCAGATGATGCTCGTTGACCCGCGGATGATGCAGGCCAACGATGCGTTCAGTACCCCATCGGCGCATGGCAGTGACTGCCCTTAGTTGGCGGCAGCCTTGTTAGCCGCTCGCTCTTTGTCGATCAGTTTGTCGGCCAGTTGCAGGGCCTGTTCGGCACCGCCGGCGGAACCCACGTCAAAACGGTACTTGCCGTTGACGATCATGGTTGGAACGCCGGAGATTTCATACTTCTTGGCCAGTTCACGAGCCTTGACGATCTGACCTTTGATAGCGAAAGAGTCGAAAGTCGCGAGGAACTTGTCCTTGTCCACGCCTTGGGTAGCGAGGAAGTCGGCCATGTCATCCTTGTCGGTCAGTTTCTTGTGTTCTTTCTGAATCGCGTTGAACACCGCGGCGTGAACGTTGTGCTCGACACCCATGGCTTCAAGGGTCAGGAACATCTGACCGTGAGCGTCCCACGGGCCACCGAACATGGCTGGAATGCGCACGAAGTTCACGTCCGAAGGCAGCTTCTCGACCCACGGATTGATCACTGGCTCGAAGGCGTAGCAATGCGGGCAGCCGTACCAGAACAGCTCTACCACTTCGATCTTGCCAGGCACGGCGACCGGAACCGGGTTGCTCAGTTCGACATAAGGTGCGGCGGGGGCGTCAGCGGCCTGGGCAGTCATGCCGAACAGGCTGGCAGCGGCAAAAACGGCGCTGATGATCAGATTACGCATGCTTTACTCCTGGACAAATTTTTTCGCCTCGCGCGACCTGTTATCAGACAGGTCCTGGCGGGTTTGAGTTCTGTAGTGTAACGGCAGCGGCCACAAAAAAGGGCGGCCAAAGCCACCCTTTTTATACTCGTTGCAACGGATTAATCGAGCGTTAACGTTGCAGGTGATGAGCACCCCGTTCAACGCCCGATCCGCCAGCCTTAGTGCAGGCCTTGAATGTAGCTGGACACCGCGGCGATGTCTTCGTCACTCAGCTTCTTGGCAATGGTCTGCATGGGCTTGGTATCGCCGTCGTTGGTACGGCCGCCTTCTTCCTTGCGGAAATCGACCAGTTGCTTGCCGACGTATTGAGCGTGCTGGCCACCCAGGTGCGGGAAACCGGCAGCCGCGTTACCTGCGCCATTTGGGGAGTGGCAACCGGTGCAGGATGGCAGGCCCTTGGCCAGGTCACCACCACGGAACAGGGCTTCACCGCGAGCGACGATCTTTGGATCGGCGGCTCCGACGCTGCCTTTCTGGCTGGCGAAGTAGGCGGCGATGTCCGCCAGGTCCTGATCGCTCAGGTTGGTCAGCAGGCCGGTCATCTCCAGAACGGTGCGCTTGCCCGACTTGATGTCGTGCAATTGCTTGGTCAGGTAGCGTTCACCCTGACCCGCCAGTTTTGGAAAGTTTGGCGCCATGCTGTTGCCATCCGGGCCGTGGCAGGCGCCACAGACGGCGGCTTTGGCCTGGCCGGCTTTGGCATCACCCGGTTGTACTGCCTCACCTGCAGCATGGGCCATGCCGGAGATGCCCACGGTCAACAGCAGACTCACGATCAATTTCTTCATCAGCTAATCCAACTACGGCTAAGGGTTAAGAGTTATGGACCGGGCTTACTCGCTCATCCAAAGGATGATGGCTTGGTAATCCTCGGCACTGCAGTCCATGCACAAACCACGCGGCGGCATCGCCTTGAAACCCTGGGTCACGTGTTGCACCAGCGTCTCCATACCTTTCGCCAACCTCGGCGTCCAAGCTTCCTGATCGCCTTTTTTCGGCGCCATGGGGAGTTGGCCGGAATGACAGGCACCACAAACACGGTTGTACACAGCTTCCGGATCCTGTGTAGCCTGAGCGCTGTAAAGCGGCATCAATACACCGGCAGCTAGCAGCCATTTCGTCATAAAACGACCTTTTCAGGGTTGAGAGCGAGCTGCGTTCTAGTGCGCAATCAAGGTCTGTCGCTCTCGTGAACTTCATCCTACGCTGGGACAAAGCGCACACAAAATCTGCGGCATTATATACTGGCGTCACTGAAACGGAAGCGACACTGCTTGCCGCACCCATTCCTGGCGCCGCCCACATCGGAAATCCCATGCAACTCAAGAATCCCATCCTCGGTCTGTGCCAACAGTCCACCTTCATGCTCAGCGCCGCCAAAGTCGACCAATGTCCGGATGACGAGGGCTTCGAAGTCGCCTTCGCCGGGCGTTCCAACGCCGGCAAGTCGAGTGCCCTGAACACCCTGACCCACGCCAGCCTGGCGCGCACCTCGAAAACCCCGGGGCGCACGCAACTGTTGAATTTCTTCAAGCTAGACGATGAACGCCGTCTGGTCGACCTGCCGGGCTACGGTTATGCAAAAGTACCGATCCCGCTCAAGCAACACTGGCAGCGTCACCTGGAGGCATATCTGGGTGGTCGCGAGAGTTTGAAAGGTCTGATCCTGATGATGGACATCCGCCATCCGATGACCGATTTCGACCTGCTGATGCTCGACTGGGCCGTGGCCGCAGGCATGCCGATGCACATTCTGCTGACCAAAGCGGACAAGCTGACTTATGGCGCGGCCAAGAACACGCTGCTCAAGGTTCAGTCGGAAATCCGCAAGGGCTGGGGTGATCTGGTGACAATCCAGCTGTTTTCGGCCCCCAAACGCATGGGCCTGGAAGATGCCTACACCGTACTGGCTGGCTGGATGGAGCTGGCGGACAAGGGTGCCGAAGCAGAAGCTCAGTAAGTACCGAAAACTGCCTGCGGCGCACCCAGGCAGTTTTCTCGGGGCAAAAAAAACCCCGGGCTTCATATGGGGAGGGAGAAGTTCCGGGGTTCAAGCTCTAGACCGCTAGGGCGGGGTCCAGATATCTGCCAACACTTAACACAACATAGGAGCATCGAAGGGCTTCACCAGCCATTCAGTAACTCTGAGTGGTGGTGTGCAAGATTAGTTCAGATTTTTTTCAAATAGCGTTGAAATAACTCTGATCGCCTTCCGGACCAAGCTGTTTGCGCCATTCTGCCGCGGCACTATGCCGCAGCAGAAAAGGTCTTTCCAGGGGGCTTAGTGAGCCTCATCCCAGTTATTTCCAACACCCACTTCGACCAGCAACGGCACGTCAAGTTTCGCTGCTTCGCTCATGTGCACGCGAATTTCATCGCGAACCTGGTCGACCAGGTCTTCACGCACCTCGAGCACCAGTTCATCGTGCACCTGCAAGATGACTTTGGCGTCGAGGCCCGACGCGGTCAGCCAGTTATCCACCGCGACCATGGCTTTTTTGATGATGTCCGCCGCGGTGCCTTGCATCGGTGCGTTGATCGCCGTGCGTTCGGCGGCGGCGCGCTCTTGCGGCTTGTTGGAGTTGATGTCCGGCAGGTACAGGCGACGGCCGAAGAACGTCTCGACATAACCTTGTTCGGCGGCCTGGGCACGCGTGCGGTCCATGTACTGACGAACGCCCGGGTACCGGGCGAAGTAGGTATCGATGTAGGCCTTGGCGGTCTTGGTGTCGACGCCGATGTCCTTGCCGAGCTTCTGCGCGCCCATGCCGTAGATCAGGCCGAAGTTGATTGCCTTGGCACTGCGGCGCTGGTTGGAGGTCACGTCGGCCAGTTCGACCTTGAACACCTCGGCGGCGGTCGCGGTGTGTACGTCCAGATTGTGGCGGAAGGCGTTCATCAGCCCTTCATCCCGGGACAGGTGCGCCATGATCCGCAGTTCGATCTGCGAATAGTCCGCCGCCAGCAGCTTGTAACCGGCTGGAGCCACGAAGGCCTGGCGGATGCGACGCCCTTCGGCGGTGCGCACCGGGATGTTCTGCAGGTTCGGATCACTGGAGGACAGCCGCCCGGTGGACGCTACCGCCTGGTGATACGAGGTATGGATCCGCCCGGTACGCGGGTTGATCTGCTCCGGCAGACGGTCGGTGTAGGTGCTTTTCAGTTTGCTCATGGAGCGGTATTCCATGAGCACTTTCGGCAGTCGATAGTCGTCTTCTGCCAGTTTGGCCAGCACTTCTTCGGCAGTGGACGGCTGACCCTTGGCGGTTTTCTTCAACACCGGCAGGCCGAGCTTCTCGTAGAGGATCACGCCAAGTTGCTTGGGCGAACCGAGGTTGAATTCCTCGCCGGCAATCTCGAAGGCTTCACGCTCCAGCGCCACCATCTTGTCGCCCAGTTCGATGCTTTGCACGCCTAGCAAGGCGGCGTCGACGAATGCGCCCTGGCGCTCGATACGCGCCAATACCGGCACCAACGGGATTTCGATGTCGGTCAGCACGCTGGCCAGGCTCGGAATGGCCGAGAGCTTTTCGAACAGGGCATGGTGCAAACGCAAGGTGATATCCGCATCTTCGGCGGCATAAGGCCCGGCCTGTTCCAGGGCGATCTGATCGAACGTCAGCTGCTTCACGCCTTTGCCGGCGATGTCCTGGAAACTCACCGTGGTGTGGTCCAGATACTTCTGCGCCAGGCTGTCCATGTCATGGCGGGTGGCCGTGGAATTGAGCACGTAGGACTCAAGCATGGTGTCGAAGGCGATGCCACGTACGGTAATACCGTTGTCCTGATCGCCGCCGATGGCGCAGTTGGCCAGGATGTTCATGTCGAACTTGGCGTGCTGGCCGACCTTGAGCTTGTCCGGGTCCTCCAGAATCGGCTTGAGCGCGCGCAGGACCGTGTCGCGGTCCAGTTGCTGCGGCACGCCGATGTAGGAATGGGTCAAAGGGATGTAGGCCGCTTCGTTGGCCTGAACCGCGAACGACAGCCCCACCAGTTGCGCCTGCTGCGCGTCGATGCCGGTGGTTTCAGTGTCGAAGGCAAACAGCTTGGCGTTGTTCAGTTTTTCCAGCCAGGCATCGAACCGCGCCTGATCGAGGATGGTTTCATAGGCGGCTTCAGCAGCGGCGGCCGGTGCTTCGGCCTCTGGTTCGCTGAACAGATCGACGGCCGGTGCAGGCTCGGCGGCAGCGCTCAGTTCCAGGCGTTTGGCGTCGCGATCAAGGTCGTTCAGCCAGCTCTTGAACTCCAGCAGGCTGTACAACTCGTAGAGTTTCGCCGGATCTTCAGGACCCATTTGCAAGTCGTCGAGCCCAACGTCCAGCGGCACGTCGACCTTGATGGTCGCCAGCTGATAGGAAAGGAAGGCCATTTCCTTGTGCTCTTCGAGCTTGGCCGGCAGGGTCTTGGCGCCACGAATCGGCAGGGTCGGCACGATGTCGAGTTGCGCATAGAGCTCGGTCAGGCCGCCGTTCACACCGACCAGCAGGCCGGAAGCCGTCTTCGGACCGATGCCCGGAACGCCCGGGATGTTGTCGGAAGAATCGCCCATGAGCGCCAGATAATCGATGATCTGCTCCGGAGCGACGCCGAATTTCTCCTTCACGCCCTCCACGTCCATGCTGCTACCGGTCATGGTGTTGACCAAGGTAATGTGACCGTCGACCAGTTGCGCCATGTCCTTGTCGCCCGTGGAGATGATCACCGGACGATCCGCCGCCGCGCTGCTGCGGGCCAGGGTGCCGATCACGTCATCGGCCTCGACGCCTTCGACGCACAGCAGCGGGAAGCCCAGGGCGATCACGCTCTGGTGCAGCGGCTCGATCTGCACGCGCATGTCGTCGGGCATGCTCGGACGGTTGGCCTTGTATTCGGCGTACATGTCATCGCGAAAAGTCCCACCCTTGGCGTCGAACACCACGGCGAACGGACTGTCCGGATATTGCTTGCGCAGGCTCTTGAGCATGTTCAGCACGCCCTTGACCGCGCCGGTCGGCAGGCCTTTGGACGTGGTCAACGGCGGCAGCGCGTGAAAGGCGCGGTACAGGTAAGAAGAACCGTCCACCAGGACGAGGGGGGCTTGGCTCATGAGCAGGATCAACCTTTTCGGCGGGTCCGGCGCTAGAATAGCGGGACCGTTGACGACAAAGGGACAAGGTTATCATGCGCACACTAAATCGCCTGTTGCTGGCTGGCTTGTTTGCAATCGCACCATTGGCCGTCATGGCGGCGGATGATGCGCCGTCGGCAGACCCGGATGTGACCATTCGCACGGAAGGCGATAAAACCATCCAGGAATACCGGCAAAACGGCTTTTTGTACGCCATCAAGGTCACCCCAAAGGTTGGCAAACCGTATTTCCTGGTGCGTGCGGATGGCTCGGAGGGAAACTTCATCCGCTCTGATTACCCGGATATGCTGATTCCGGCGTGGGAAATTTTTAAGTGGTAAGTCGTCCTTAACTTTAATCGGCGCTGGCTCAACAGCGGCGCCCGTACTGGCAGTTTAAAAATGTCTGTGTTCACCCCCCTGGCTCGGCCCGAGCTGGAAGCTTTTCTCGCCCCTTATGGCCTCGGCCGCCTGCTTGATTTCCAGGGGATTGCCGCCGGTAGCGAAAACACCAATTTCTTTATCAGCCTGGAGCAGGGCGAGTTTGTCCTGACCCTTGTCGAGCGCGGCCCGGTTCAGGAAATGCCGTTCTTCATCGAACTGCTCGACGTGCTGCACGGCGCCGACCTGCCGGTGCCGTACGCCTTGCGCACCACCGACGGCGTGGCCTTGCGCGAACTGGCGGGAAAACCTGCGTTGCTGCAACCGCGCCTGGCCGGCAAGCACATCAAGCAAGCCAACGCGCAACATTGCGCGCAGGTGGGCGAGTTGCTCGGCCATCTGCACCTGGCGACCCAGGCCAATATGATCAAGCGCAAAACCGATCGTGGCCTGGACTGGATGCTGGAAGAGGGTACGCAGTTTTTGTCGCACCTCGGTGCCGAACAGAAAGACTTGCTGCAACGGGCGCTTGAAGAAATCACCCGACAGAAAGAAAAAATCCTGGCACTGCCGCGGGCGAACATTCACGCCGACCTGTTCCGCGACAACGCGATGTTCGAAGGCACGCACCTGACCGGGCTGATCGATTTCTACAACGCCTGCTCCGGGCCGATGCTCTACGACGTGGCGATTGCCTTGAACGACTGGTGCTCGGACGACGATGGCGTGATCGACGGACCGCGAGCGCGGGCCTTGCTCGGCGCTTACGCGGCCTTGCGACCGTTCACCGCCGCCGAAGCCGAGTTGTGGCCGACCATGCTGCGGGTGGCTTGCGTACGGTTCTGGTTGTCACGCTTGATCGCGGCAGAGTCGTTCGCCGGGCAGGATGTGTTGATTCACGATCCGATGGAGTTCCAGTTGCGCCTGGCGCAGCGGCAGACGGTCAATACGCTGTTGCCTTTCGCCCTTTAAAGCAAGGATCGCAGCCTTCGGCAGCTCCTACAGAGATCGGTGTAGGAGCTGCCGCAGGCTGCGATCTTTTGTTACAGCGGTTACAACGACTCCAGACACCCCGCCAGATCATTCCCCAGTTTCTCCAACACCTGCTCATAGCCCTGAGCGGTCGCTGGCGTATACCCGCCCAGCGCATCCAGCTCAGCCAGCTTCACCGGTAAACCCGCCACCAGGGTTTCCGCCAGGCGCGGCCGCAGCGGCGGTTCGCTGAACACGCAGGTCTTGCCGACTTCCTGCAACCGCGCGCGCATTGCCGCGACATGCTGGGCACCGGGTTGGACTTCGGCCGCGACGCTGAACACACCCACGTGCTTGAGGCCGTAGGCGTCTTCGAAGTAGTTGAAAGCTTCGTGGAACACGAAGTAGGGCTTGCCTTGAACGTCGGCCAGGCGTTTCTTCAGACGCGCATCCAGTGCATCGAGACGCTCGTCGAAGGCTTTCAGATTGCTCTGATAGCGCGCGGCATTGTCAGGATCGGCGGCACTCAGGTCAGCCGCCATTTTCGTGGCGATGACCCGGGCGTTGACCGGCGACAGCCACAGGTGCGCATCCAGGCTGCCCGGACGGTGATCGTGGTCATGTTCGTCGGCTTCTTCAGCGTGGGAGTGGCTATCTTCGGCAAAGCGGCGCAGTTTCATGCCCGGCAAATCCTGCACGGCGACGTTGGGCAACGTACGACCATTGAGCACCCGTGGCAGGAAGCCTTCCATGTCCGGACCGATCCAGTACAACAGGTCCACCGATTGCACCTTGCGCACGTCGGAAGGGCGCAACGCATAGTTATGCGGCGAGGCACCCGGTGGCAGCAAAACCTCGGGGATCGCCACGCCGTCCTGCACCGCCGCGGCGATCAATTGCAGAGGCTTGATGCTGGTAAGGACCTTGACCTCGGCCTGCGCCGGACCGATCAGCAGAAAACTTGCGATAAATGCGACAAAAACAGAAAAAAGTCGGGACACGATGACCACTCGAAGAGGCGAGAACGGGTAACATAATAACGTCTCTCACAAACCTCGTCGCCGCTCATGCTAAAAACACCGATCGCCAGCCGCCCCCACGACCACTCACATTGCGTTCACAGCGCTTTGTCCGAGGCCGATGCCCTGTGCGCACGTCAAGGCCTGCGCCTGACCGCGTTGCGCCGGCGAGTGCTGGAACTGGTGTGGCAAAGCCACAAGCCCCTGGGGGCCTACGACATTCTCGCGGTCCTCAGCGAGCAGGACGGCCGCCGTGCCGCGCCGCCGACGGTGTACCGCGCGCTGGATTTCCTGCTGGAAAACGGCCTGGTCCATCGGATTTCCTCGCTCAACGCCTTCATTGGCTGCAATCACCCGGAACATGCTCACCAGGGTCAGTTCCTGATCTGCCGTGTGTGCCACGCCGCGATCGAGCTTGAGCAAAAATCCATCAGCGACGCGATCATCGCCAGCGCTCGGGATGTCGGGTTTGTCGTCGAAGGCCAGACCGTCGAAGTGGTCGGTCTCTGCTCGGGTTGCCAGGGGGCTTGATGAGCAACGCGCTGATCCGTCTTGAGCAGGTTGCCGTCACGTTCGCCGGGCAACCGGTGCTGGACAACATTGAGCTGAGCGTCGAGCCGGGGCAGATCGTTACCCTGATCGGCCCCAACGGCGCCGGCAAAACCACCTTGGTTCGTGCCGTGCTCGGCCTGTTGAAACCAGACAGCGGCAGCGTCTGGCGCAAGCCGAAACTGCGGGTCGGTTACATGCCGCAAAAACTTCATGTCGACCCGACCCTCCCGCTATCGGTCCTGCGATTCTTGCGCCTGGTGCCGGGCGTGGACCGTGCGATGGCCTTGGCGGCACTCAAGGAAGTCGGCGCCGAACAGGTGATCGACAGCCCGGTGCAAAGCGTTTCCGGTGGCGAAATGCAACGCGTGTTACTGGCCCGGGCCTTGTTACGCGAGCCGGAACTGCTGGTACTCGACGAGCCGGTACAGGGTGTCGACGTGGCCGGCCAGGCTGAGCTATACAGCCTGATCACTCGCCTGCGCGACCGTCACGGTTGCGGCGTGCTGATGGTCTCCCACGATTTGCATCTGGTGATGAGCACCACGGACCAGGTGGTTTGCCTTAATCGTCACGTCTGCTGTTCCGGCCATCCCGAGCAGGTCAGCGGCGATCCGGCGTTCGTCGAGCTGTTCGGAAAGAACGCACAAAGCCTGGCGATTTATCACCACCATCACGACCACGCCCACGACTTGCATGGTTCGGTGGTCAAGGCGCCCGCGTCGGGCCAACCCCATGTTCACGGAGATAGCTGCAAGCATGGCTGATTTTCTGCTCTACGCCCTGCTTGCAGGCCTGGCCCTGGCCGCCGTCGCAGGCCCGCTGGGGTCTTTCGTGGTCTGGCGGCGCATGGCCTATTTCGGCGACACCTTGTCCCACGCGGCATTGCTCGGTGTGGCCTTGGGCTTCCTGCTGGATGTCAGCCCGACCGTTGCCGTCACCGTAGGCTGCTTGCTGTTGGCGGTGATGCTGGTGACCTTGCAACAACGCCAGCCGCTGGCGTCCGACACGCTTTTGGGAATTCTCGCACCCAGCACGCTCTCTCTAGGCTTGGTGGTACTAAGCTTCATGCACGAAGTGCGGATCGACCTGATGGCTT
Source organism: Pseudomonas sp. GW821-FHT02A08 (assembly GCF_059422045.1). Lineage (NCBI taxonomy): Bacteria > Pseudomonadati > Pseudomonadota > Gammaproteobacteria > Pseudomonadales > Pseudomonadaceae > Pseudomonas > Pseudomonas sp. GW821-FHT02A08. The sequence continues at coordinate 94,437 of NZ_JBWKWD010000012.1, read as the reverse complement.
ACCTGTTCGGTGACTTGCTGGCGATCAGCCCGACCGATCTGGCCTGGATCCTTGGCGGCAGCGCTGCGGTACTGCTCTTGCTGGTTGCGTTGTGGCGCCCATTGCTGGCGATCACGGTGCACGAAGAACTGGCCAGGGTCGAAGGCCTGCCGGTGGCGGGATTGCGCCTGGCCCTGATGCTGTTGATCGCCGTAGTGATCGCCGTGGCGATGAAAATCGTCGGGGTATTGCTGATCACTTCGCTGCTGATCATCCCGGCGGCTGCGGCACAACGTCACGCCCGCTCGCCGGAGCAGATGGCACTGGGCGCGAGCCTGCTGGGCATACTCGCCGTGTGTGGCGGGCTGGCGTTGTCCTGGTTCAAGGACACCCCGGCCGGCCCGTCGATTGTAGTGACGGCCGCCGCGCTATTTCTGCTGAGTTTTGTTCTGCCCCGTCGAGGGGTGTAGACTTGCTCGTTTTTTGCGCAAATAGAGAGTCGCAGGAATGAAGTCGTTCGCCTCCCGTTATCTGCTCCTTGTCGCATTTTCTTTGCTGCTGGGCGCCTGCCAAAGCACGCCATCGCAAGCCACCAAGGCCGCCGATGCACGTGCCATGGCCATCGTGCAGCTGGAGCAAAACATCGCCAGCGACGAGCTGGCCATTGCCGAAGACCAATTGGCAGCCTTGCAGGCCGAATCGCCCAACGATGCTTCCCTTGAGCAATACCAGCGGCAACTGGCCGAGGCCTATCTGCGCCGCAGCCAGACCGTACTGCAAAAGGGTGACGTGGATGCCGCCGCGACTGCCCTGAGCCGTGCCCGCGCGCTAATGCCCAAGGCTCCGGCACTGACCGGCGGAGTCAACGGCTCGATTGCCCAGGCGCGCAAGGCCGAGCTGGAAAAAGCCGAAGCCGCCCTCAAGGCTGCCGAAGCCAAGCCAAAAGCCAAGGTTATCGACCTGACGGCAGAGAGCACCACGGTCGTGCTGAATATCAACGATATGGGAAAGCTACGTCGCCAACTGGATGCCATCGCCGCCGATGTGGTGAGTTTTCAGTGCGACGTGAGCATTCAGGCTCCACGCACCAACGATTACCCTTGGCTGGCTAACTTGCTGACCAAACGGGTGAAAAAGCTCGATCCCGAGTTTGATCTGAACCTGGAGCGGCAGATTTTGCGCAGTGTTCCGGCGCAGATGGTTCTGAGCCCGCGTAACCCCTGAAAAGCTTCGTCGGAACGCCGCCCGGAGCAAGCCCGCTCCCACAATGTCCGAGTTAGCCACAAAGTAAGTGACCAACCCGGAGCCCTGTGGGAGCGGGCTTGCCCGCGAAGGCGTCCTGTCTGGCAGTAAAGCTCTCAGACCGGAATCGCCTTGGCCTTCGCCTCCCGTCCCCAAATTCAGCCGTTCCTTTTTCCTGACCTTTGATCGCGTTATTGCCAAATGACAGGACAAATGCGAAATAAATGCTAAGAACCTCTATACGGACAGGCTAAAATGCGCGCCCGGCTAACCGCTGATCCTTTTCTAACGCGCCCCACAAGGTTCGCTACGTGATCGAGTTTCAAAACGTCCATAAAACCTACCGCGTCGCCGGTAAGGAAATCCCCGCCCTGCATCCGACCAGTCTGACGATTGAGAACGGGCAGGTTTACGGCTTGATCGGTCATTCCGGCGCAGGAAAAAGTACCCTGCTGCGTCTGATCAATCGCCTGGAAAACGCCAGCGGCGGCAAGATCATCGTCGACGGTGAAGAAGTCACCGCTCTCGACGCCAACGGCCTGCGTCGCTTCCGTCAGCAGGTCGGGATGATTTTCCAGCACTTCAACCTGCTGGCTTCCAAGACTGTCGCCGACAACGTGGCGCTGCCGCTGACCCTGGCCGGCGAATTGTCGCGCAGCGAGATCGATGCGCGCGTGGCCGAGTTGCTGGCGCGAGTCGGGTTGTCCGACCACGCCAGGAAATACCCGGCGCAATTGTCCGGCGGGCAGAAGCAGCGTGTCGGCATTGCCCGCGCCCTGGCGACCAAGCCGAAAATCCTGCTGTGCGACGAAGCCACCAGCGCCCTCGACCCGCAAACCACCGCATCGGTCCTGCAATTGCTGGCCGAGATCAACCGCGAGCTGAAACTGACCATCGTCTTGATCACCCACGAGATGGACGTAATTCGCCGGGTCTGCGACCAGGTAGCCGTGATGGACGCCGGCGTGATCGTCGAGCAAGGCTCGGTGGCCGAAGTGTTCCTGCATCCGAAGCACCCGACCACCAAACGCTTCGTGCAGGAAGACGAGCAGATCGACGAAAGCGAACAGCGTGACGACTTCGCTCACGTGCCGGGGCGCATCTTGCGTCTGACCTTCCAGGGAGAAGCAACCTACGCGCCTCTGCTGGGCACTGTCGCCCGGGAAACCGGTGTGGACTACAGCATCCTGGCCGGTCGTATCGACCGCATCAAAGACATTCCCTACGGGCAACTGACCCTGGCCGTGACCGGCGGTGACATGGAAGCGGCCTTTGCCCGCTTCACCGCAGCCGACGTCCACATGGAGGTGCTGCGCTAATGGAAGCCCTGACAAGTTTCTTCGCCAATATCGACTGGTTCGAAATCTGGCTGGCCACCGGCGACACCCTGCTGATGCTCGGCGGTTCGCTGCTGTTCACTGTGCTGCTCGGCTTACCCTTGGGGGTGTTGTTGTTCCTGTGCAGCCCGCGCCAGTTGCTGGAAGCCAAAGGCGTCTACGCGATGTTGTCGCTGGTGGTGAACATCCTGCGTTCGCTGCCGTTCATCATCCTGTTGATCGTGATGATTCCGTTCACCGTGTTGATCACCGGCACGTCCCTGGGTGTCGCCGGTGCGATCCCGCCGCTGGTGGTGGGTGCCACGCCATTCTTCGCCCGCCTGGTGGAAACCGCCCTGCGTGAAGTGGATCGCGGCATCATCGAAGCGACCCAGGCCATGGGCGCGACCACGCGACAGATCATCACCAACGCCTTGCTGCCGGAGGCTCGTCCGGGCATCTTCGCGGCGATTACGGTGACAGCTATTACACTGGTGTCCTACACGGCGATGGCCGGTGTCGTCGGCGCCGGTGGTCTGGGTGACTTGGCGATCCGCTTCGGCTACCAGCGTTTCCAGACCGATGTGATGGTGGTGACCGTGGTGTTGCTGCTGGTACTGGTCCAGGTACTGCAAACCGTTGGCGACAAATTGGTTGTGCATTTCTCCCGTAAATAAAGACATGAGCCGGCCATTCGCTGGCAGGCGCCGGTAATCGGCGCCGCACAAGGAGTTAGCTGAATGAAAAAACTACTCGTGGCCTTCGCGGCCGTTGCGGCATTCTCTGCCCACGCTGAAACCCTGACCGTCGCGGCCACTCCGGTTCCGCATGCCGAGATCCTCGAATTCGTGAAGCCGGCCCTGGCCAAAGAAGGTGTGGACCTGAAGGTCAAGGTATTCACCGACTACATCCAGCCGAACGTGCAGGTCGCGGAAAAACACCTCGACGCCAACTTCTTCCAGCACCAGCCGTACCTGGATGAGTTCAACAAGGCCAAGGGCACCCACCTGACTTCCGTGGCCGGTGTGCACCTGGAGCCCCTGGGCGCTTACTCCAGCAAGTACAAGACCATTGCCGAACTGCCTGGCGGTGCCAACGTGGTGATCCCGAACGACGCCACCAACGGCGGCCGCGCACTGTTGCTGATGGCCAAGGCCGGCCTGATCAAGTTGAAGGATTCGAACAACATCCTGTCGACCGTCAAGGACATCACCGAGAACACCAAGGACCTGAAAATCCGCGAACTGGAAGCCGCGACCATCCCGCGCGTACTGACCCAGGTCGACCTGGCGCTGATCAACACCAACTACGCGCTGGAAGCCAAGCTCGATCCGGCCAAGGACGCGCTGTTCATCGAAGGTAGCGATTCGCCTTACGTGAACATTCTGGTGGCTCGCCCGGATGACAAGGACAGCGACGCGATGAAGAAACTGGTTGCTGCCCTGCACAGCCCGGAAGTGAAAACGTTCATTCTCGAGAAGTACAAAGGCGCGGTGGTGCCGGCGTTCTGATTGAACTGCTAGTGCGTAATGCCAATCAGTTCGCTACGCCTTCCTTGTAGCAGCTGCCGAAGGCGGCGTCCGGCTGCGCAGCAGTCGTAAATCCGGCTCGCACGATCTCTCTGACGTACTGCGAACTCTGATTTTACGACTGCTGCGCAGCCGGACGCAGGCTACGCCAGCTGCTACAGATTGCGTTGTGGCTTAACTGATCGGCATTACGCCAAGTGCGTCCCCTTTTTTGTGCCTTGAAATATAGGCCCGCTCCCACAGGATTTTGTGTCACTTAGTTGCGCTTGAGCATCACCGGCAACTGCGCCACCAGCTTCGCATTGTTCAACGGCGCCCGAATAAACCCGCGCTGGGTGCCATCCGGCCCGATCACCGCGAGGTTGCCGCTGTGGTCGACGGTGTAGTTCGGCTTGCTGGTGTCCGCAGGAATGAATGGAATGCTCACCGCGTTGGCGATCGTTTGCAGCTCATCGGTTGACGCCGGGGTCAGGCCAACAAACTGCGGATCGAAGTAGCCCAGGTACTGCTTGAGCTGCTTGGGCGTATCGCGATTGGGGTCGATGCTGACCAGCACGATCTGCAATTTATCCACAGCCTCGGGCGGCAACTCGCTCTTGATCTGTCGCAGCTGGGCAAGGGTGGTCGGGCAGATGTCCGGGCAGAAGGTGTAGCCGAAGAACAGCAGGCTCCACTTGCCTTTCAATTCATTGATCGCGACCGGTTGGCCGTCCTGGTTGGTCATCGTCACGTCCGGCAGATTACGGCTCTGCGGCAGCAAGATGATGCCGGCGTCGATCAGCGCCGTTGGATCGCCCTGGTTCTTCCCGGACAGCACCTTGTTGACAGTCAGGCCCAGGATCAGTGCGACGAGGGCGACGAGTATGAAGACGGTTTTCTGGGTTCGAGTCATAGGTTCAACAGTAAGTAGTGGTCTACGAGCAGGGCGATAAACAGCAGGAACAAGTAGTAGATAGAGTACTTGAACGTATTGATCGCCGCGTGCGGCCGAGTGCCACGGTACAGCACCACGGCCCATTGCAGAAACCGCGCACCCAGCCCGAGCGCGCAGACCAGGTAGAGCGTGCCGCTCATGTGGATCACATAAGGCATCAGGCTGACGGCAAGCAATGCAAAGGTATAAAGCAGGATGTGAATCTTGGTGTAGTGCTCGCCATGGGTGACCGGCAGCATCGGGATGTCGGCCTTGGCGTATTCTTCTTTGCGATGGATCGCCAGCGCCCAGAAGTGTGGCGGGGTCCAGGCGAAGATGATCAGCACCAGCAGCAGGGGTTCGGCGCTGACGTGACCGGTGGCGGCGGTCCAGCCAAGCAACGGCGGCGCGGCACCGGCCAGACCACCGATGACGATGTTCTGCGGTGTCGCGCGCTTGAGGAATCCTGTGTAGACCACTGCGTAACCGAGCAACGAGGCGAGGGTCAGCCACGCAGTCAACGGGTTGGTGAACGCCAGCAGCATGGCTTGCCCCAGGACCGCCAATACCAGCGCGAACGTCAGCGCGGAGGTCGGCGAAACCCGGCCTTCGGCGAGCGGCCGTTTGTGGGTGCGCGCCATCACCGCGTCGATGCGCCGGTCCACCACATGATTGACCGCCGCCGCGCCACCGGCGCACAGGGCGATGCCCAGGTTGCCGAAAATCAGCACCGTCCACGGCACTCCGGCGCGGGTCGCGAGGAACATCCCCACCAGTGAAGTGATGAGCATCAGCACCACGACTTTGGGCTTGGTCAGTTCCAGGTAGTCACGCCAGATCGCCTGACTGGGACGTTCGCCGATCAGAATCGCCATGGCATCTCTCCTTTTATTGTTATAGGCCCGGCTGAGTGTTTACGCGGGCTGAAGTGCCAGCGCGCTTGCTTGACCCGGACCAGACTGGTTCGGGCGTGGTAATTGACCAGCACCATGGTCAGCAACAGCGCCGCGCCGCCCGCGTTATGCGCGACGGCCACCGGCAGCGGCAGATGGAACAGCACGTTGCTGATGCCCAGGGTGATTTGTGCGCCGAGGGCGATCAACACCAGGCCTGCCAGGCGCGTCATGCCGACTGCTTTCAGTTGCCAGGCCAGACCGAGCAGCACCAGGGTCACCAGCAGGGCGCCGATACGGTGAGTCAGGTGAATCGCAGTACGGGCATCGCTGTCCAGTTGCCCGCCGAGGTAGTTCGGGCCGATGTGCTGGGTCAGGTGAAAGCCGTTGGCGAAGTCCGCCGGTGGCAACCACTGGCCGTGGCAAGTCGGGAAGTCGATACAGGCCACCGCGGCATAGTTGGAACTGACCCAGCCCCCGAGGGCGATTTGCCCGATCACCAGCAGCAGCCCCGCCGTCGCCCAGTGCTGCAAACGTCGTGGCACGGTCAGCGCCGGCAGTACGCCGGACAGGCGTAAGGTCAACAGAAACAACAGGCTCAAGGTCGCGAAGCCGCCAAGCAAATGCCCGGTGACCACCTGCGGCCAGAGCTTGAGCGTTACCGTCCACATGCCGAACGCGGCCTGTCCAAAAACTACCGCCAACAGAAACAACGGCAACTTCACCGGCTGCCCGGGATGGCGGCGATGCACCCACGCACGACCGGCCAACACCGCGATCAACAGCCCAAGCGTACCGGCGAAGTAGCGGTGGACCATCTCGTTCCAGCCTTTGTGGGCCTCGACCGGAGCGTCCGGGAAATGCAATTCGGCATGGGCCAGCTGGGCTTCGCTTTTCGGCACGCTGATGAAGCCATAGCAGCCCGGCCAGTCCGGGCAGCCGAGGCCGGCGTGGGTCAGGCGGGTGTAGGCACCGAGCAACACCACAATCAGTGCCAGCAAGGTGGCAAACAACGCGAGGCGAAATCCAGGCTTGGCCATGACGATGCCCTTATCCGATGTTCGACAGTTTCAGCAGGTGGCGCAGATCGTTGAGCAGGTCTTTGCCCTTCACCGACGGGTCGTAGCGCAGCACCAGATTGCCGTGGGGGTCGATGATCCACAGATGCGGCGCGTCATTGCTCTGAGCGCCTTTCGTGTAGGCAGGCAAGTCCAGTGAATAGCGTTGCAACTGCGGGTACTCGCGTTGAAGTTTAGTCTCGTAATCGCTGTTCAGCGTCTGCGCGGCGGCCAATGCATGGCTGGCGCGGGACGCATCGCGGCCCAGGCCGATCTGAATTTGCCGCGCCAGATAGACCAGTTGCTGGCAGTCCACCGCGCAATCCTTGGGCGCGGTCACCAGTATCTGCCAACGCTCTTCCTGGGCCTGCACGCCGATGTCCGCGCGGGTCTGACCGTTGCCGATCAGTTCGCCGTGATAACTGCGGCCCTCGGGCACCCAGAAATTCAGCTTGTACATGCCGGTGGCGAGGATCATTGGACCGATCACCCCGAGCAGGATCAGCAGCAATTGCATACGGCCCTTGCGCCGGTTCACCGAAGGTTTCGCCTCAGACATGCTGGGTGGATTCATGGCCGCTCCCATGGTGTTTCTCCTTTGCGTTGTGCCAGCCGAGATAGAGATAAAGACCGAACAGGGCGATCGCCATGGCGAACCACTGCACGGCATAAGCGATGTGTTTTTCCGGCCCCATGGCGACTACGGGCCAGTCGGCCTGATAGGTGACGGGGCCGGTTTTGGTGCGCAGTTCATAGGCAAAGCCTTCGCGATTCAGTGCTGTCCAGAGCTTGTCTGGCTCAACGGCTGTAATCAGCTTCGGCCATGTCAACGTTGCGGGATCTGCGTGCAATTGGAACGTCGCCCCAGGGGAGACGTAGACCCACGCGTCGAGGCTTACAGCCTCGGTGGGCGTCTTGAATTGCGGTGGTGTTCGGCGCTCCGGCCAAGGCAACCAGCCACGATTGACCAGCACCCAAAGCCCGCTGGCCTGATCGTGAAAGGGTTGTAAGAGCTCGACGCCGACCCTGCCGTTGCGTTGACTGTTATCCAGCAGCAGGCTGTGTTCGGCATCGAACTGGCCGTACAGGTGAACCCGACGGAAGGCCGGGTCTGTCGTGTGTTGCAGTTCGGTGCTGGCCATCGGCTTAGCGGCCCGGCGCTCGGCGTAGGTTTGCAGCAGCGCGCTTTTCTCCGCGCCCCGGCTCAATTGCCAGAACCCCAGGGACACCAGTAGCGGCAGCAACAGCGCCACCACCAGCGTTGGCACGATACCCGGCCGAAAACGCTTCATGGCATCGCCAGAAAGTCGGTCATCGCGATAGCTATACTCAAGTGCATCGCTTATCCCCCCGGAGTCTCACCATGCTCAAAGCAGCCATCGTCCTGATGCTGATTGCCACGGTTGTCAGCCTGTTCAGCGGCCTGTTTTTTCTGGTCAAGGACGACAGCCGCTCAAACCGCCTCGTCATTGCCTTGAGTGTGCGTGTCACTCTGGCCGCCATTACCCTGGGTCTGATCACCTGGGGGTTTTTCAGCGGCCAGCTGGTTTCCCATGCCCCCTGGTAGCTGCCGCTTTAGAGCACGTAGACGAAGACAAACAGCCCGATCCACACCACATCCACGAAGTGCCAGTACCAGCTCGCCGCTTCGAAAGCGAACTGGTGCTCGTTGTCGAAGTGTCCGCGCATGATCCGCACCAGCATCACGAACAGGATGATGGTGCCGATGGTGACGTGGGCGCCGTGGAACCCGGTGAGCATGAAGAAAGTCGCGCCGTAGATGCCCGAACCCAGGGTAAGGCCCAGTTCGTGGTAGGCGTGAATGTACTCTTCGGCCTGGAAGGTGAGGAACGCACAGCCGAGTAATACGGTGAGCAACAGCCAGAGTTTCAGTGCGCCGCGATGCCCCTTTTTCAAGGCATGGTGGGCGATGGTCACGGTCACGCTGGAACTCACCAGCAACACGGTGTTGAGCAACGGCAGGCCCCAAGGGCTGATGACCTCCTTGGGTGGCGGAAACAGTTTCGAGTCGGGATTGCTCAGCAGCGGCCAGGTGAACTGGAAGTTCGGCCACAGCATGTGCGCAATGCCTTTGGCGCCTTCACCGCCGAGCGCCGGCCCGGAGATATGACGGACATAAAACAGCGCGCCAAAAAAGGCGATGAAGAACATCACCTCCGAAAAAATGAACCAGCTCATGCCCCAGCGGAACGAGCGATCCATCTGTGCGCTGTACAAGCCGCCGCGACTTTCCTTGATCACCGTGCCGAACCAGCCGAACAGCATGTAGGCCACCATCAGCCCGCCGACGAAAAAGATCAGCGGCCCGTGGGATTCCGGACGCGCTGCTTTCAGATCATTGAACCAGGTGGCCAGGCCAAACACCGTGACGAACATCCCGACCGTGGCGATGATCGGCCATTTGCTCTGGGCCGGAACGTAATAATGTTCATGAGTTGCCATTTATTGTTCTCCTTATCGGGCACGCTCAACCGCCAGTGTTTACAGCTACCGGAGGATGTCGGGCGGTGATATCGAACAGCGTGTAGGACAGCGTCAGGTGCTTCACATCCTTGGGCATGTCACGGTCAACGATGAAACGTACCGGCATCTCGATCCGCTGACCGGGCTGCAGCACCTGCTGGGTAAAACAGAAGCATTCGGTCTTGTGGAAGTACGCCGCCGCGGTGCTCGGCGCAATGCTCGGCACGGCCTGGGCACTCATCGGCTTATCGGTGGGGTTGTAAGCGATGAAGATCATCTCGTTCACCGCCCCCGGGTGAGCGGTCAGCTCATCACTCTTGGGATAGAAATCCCAGGTCATGTCGGCGGAGTTGGTTGACAGAAACTGCACGCGAACCTGCCGCGAGGCGTCGACTGTTTGCTCGCCTTCGTACTGCCCGCCGGTCTTGCCATTGATACCGAAGGCCTTGCACATCACGTCGTAAATCGGCACCAGGGCAAAGCCGAACACAAACATTGCCACCACCACGGTCAGCAGGCGGGTGACCAGTTTCTTCATCGAAATCGAATCAGCCATGATTTCTAACCTCCACCGAGAACCCTGTGGGAGCGGGCTTGCTCGCGAAGCAGGCGCTGCGGTTTAACAGAAACACCGCGTCATCGTTCTTCGCGAGCAAGCCCGCTCCCACAAATGCCAGAGTTTTCATTTCACTTCCGGCGGCGTGGTGAAGGTGTGATACGGCGCCGGCGACGGGATACTCCACTCCAGACCTTCAGCCCCATCCCACGGCTTGGCCGGTGCCGGCGCGCCACCGCGAATGGTCTTGATCACGATGAACAGGAAGAAGATCTGCGTGGCGCCGAACATGAATGCGCCGATCGACGACACCATGTTGAAATCGGCGAACTGCAGGTTGTAGTCCGGAATCCGTCGCGGCATGCCCGCCAGCCCCACAAAGTGCATTGGGAAGAAGGCCAGGTTCATGCCGATGAACGACAGCCAGAAATGCAGCTTGCCGAGGGTTTCGTCGTACATGTGGCCGGTCCATTTCGGCATCCAGTAATAGGCCGAGGCGAAGATCCCGAAGATCGCCCCCGGCACCAGCACGTAATGGAAGTGCGCGACCACGAAGTAGGTGTCCTGGTACTGGAAGTCCGCCGGGGCGATGGCCAGCATCAACCCGGAGAAACCGCCAATGGAGAACAGGATCACGAACGCCACGGCAAACAGCATCGGCGTCTCGAACGTCAGCGAGCCCTGCCACATGGTGCTGGCCCAGTTGAACACCTTCACGCCCGTCGGCACCGCAATCAGCAGCGTGGCGTACATGAAGAACAGCTCGCCCACCAGCGGAATGCCGACCACGAACATGTGGTGCGCCCAGACGATGAACGACAGGAACGCGATACTCGCCGTGGCGTAGACCATTGAGGTGTAGCCGAACAGTGGCTTGCGCGAAAAGGCCGGAATGATCGAGCTGACGGCGCCGAACGCCGGCAGGATCATGATGTACACCTCGGGGTGACCGAAGAACCAGAACACATGCTGGAACAGTACCGGGTCTCCGCCACCGGCGGCACTGAAGAAACTGGTGCCGAAGTGGATGTCCATCAGCATCATCGTCACGCAACCGGCCAGTACCGGCATCACCGCGATCAGCAGGAACGCGGTGATCAGCCAGGTCCAGACGAACAGCGGCATTTTCATCAGCGTCATGCCGGGGGCGCGCAGGTTGAGGATGGTGGCGATCACGTTGATCGCGCCCATGATCGAACTGATCCCCATCAAGTGGATCGCGAAGATGAAGAAGGTCACGCTTTCCGGCGCGTAGGTCGTCGACAGCGGTGCATAGAACGTCCAGCCGAAGTTCGGCCCGCCACCGGCGGTGAACAGGGTCGACACCAACAGCAGGAACGCCGCTGGCAACAGCCAGAAGCTGAAGTTGTTCATCCGCGGCAGGGCCATGTCCGGCGCGCCGATCATCAGCGGGATCATCCAGTTGGCGAGGCCGACGAAGGCCGGCATCACCGCACCGAAGACCATCACCAGACCGTGCATGGTGGTCATCTGGTTGAAAAATTCCGGCTGGACGATCTGCAGCCCCGGCTGGAACAGCTCGGCGCGAATCACCATCGCGAACGAACCGCCAAGCAGGAACATGGAGAATGCAAACCACAGGTACAGCGTACCGATGTCCTTGTGGTTGGTGGTCAGCACCCAGCGCATCAGGCCTTTGGCGGGGCCGTGGGCGTGGTCGGTGGCGGTATGAACATGTTCATCGATTACAGCAGTCATGTCCTGTCTCCTGCAAACAGATGGGCTGGGCAGGCCGGGGTGCGTAGCCCCGACCGGTTCCTTACGTGCGCAATAGACCGGGTCATTTGCTTTCCGCCTGTTTCAGCTCCAGCACTTCTTTAGGCGTGACCATGTCGCCCTTGTTGTTGCCCCAGGCATTACGTTCATAGGTCACGACTGCCGCGATATCGACTTCCGAGAGTTGTTTGCCGAACGCGGCCATGGCGGTGCCAGGCTTGCCGTGGAAGACAATGCTCAGGTGAGCGTCTTTTGGCCCGGTGGCGATCTTCGAGCCCTTGAGCGCCGGGAACATCGGCGGCAGGCCCTGGCCTTCGGCCTGGTGACAGGCCACGCAGGTGGTGTGATAGACCTTGTCGCCGCGATCCTTGAGCTCGTCCAGGGTCCATTCCTTGCTGGTCAGCTCTTTGAGTTGCGCGGCCTCGACCTTGCGATCGGCCAGCCATTTTTCGTAATCGGCCTTTTCCTTGACCTCGACCACGGTCGGCATGAAGCCGTGATCCTTGCCGCACAACTCGGCGCACTGACCACGGTAGATGCCGGGCTTGTCGACGCGGGTCCAGGCTTCATTGACGAACCCGGGAATCGCATCGCGCTTGACCGCGAAAGCCGGCACCCACCAGGAGTGGATCACGTCGGCGGAGGTCACCAGAAAGCGCACTTTGGCGCCGACCGGCAGCACCAAAGGCTTGTCGACTTCGAGCAGGTAGTGCTCGCCCTTGGCTTCCTTGTTGTGGATCTGATCCTGGGGGGTGGTCAGGTTGCTGAAGAACTCGACGTCCTGGCCCAGGTATTTGTAGTGCCACTTCCACTGATAGCCGGTGATCTGGATATCGATTTCCGGCTCGCTGGCGTCGTACATCTTGATCAGGGTCGCGGTAGCGGGAATCGCCATGGCCACCAGGATCAGGAAGGGCACGATGGTCCAGAGGATTTCGACGGTGGTGCTTTCATGAAATTTGGCGGCCACCTGCCCGGTCGAGCGGCGGTGGAGAATCATCGACCAGAACATGGCACCAAATACGATGATGCCGATCACCACACAGATCCAGAAAATGATCATGTGCAGGTCGAATACTGCGTGACTGATTTCAGTCGCTCCAGGCGCCATATTCACAGTCCAGGCCGCTTGTGCCTGACTGAAAATCGACCACAACAGGAGGCCCATCCAGACATGTGGATGTCGCATCATTGCGGGTTCCCCTTATCGTTCTTGTTATCCCGCCGGCTTTCACCTGCGGCAAGGGAGCGGCTGCATCAGACTACGAACTTGAGCACCGGGCCTTGCTGCATATGCAGTCGGGCGTCATCAGCTAACTCCATTCCAACCCGAGTATAGACAGCGACTCTCACCTCGCAATGCGAAGGCGTAAATGATCTGAAACAGCATTAACTTGCGTTGCAGGGCACGAATGGAGAAGGATGCAGACGAGTGGTGGCAAACCGATATAACGGAGCCGTCTCAAGGATGAAATAATTATGACAAATGCGTCTTAGCATTTTTCGTAAGCCAGCTAAGTTATGTCTTCCCTATTTCATTGCCTTGTTTCCTGGAGTTTTCATGAACACCGCCGCATTGCGCGAGCAGATCCAAAAAGCCCAACAACACGAAGCCGAGACCGGTCTGCTGACGCGTCAGCTGGAAAGTAAATTGCCTCATCTGCACCCGGCGATCCAGTTGCCGGAGGCCGATACCAACGGTGTACTGACACGATTTGTCGCCGCCTACATCGAAGAAGTGCCCGATCTGCTGGATGCAGCCAATGAAGTCGCCAGGGAAGCGGGCATTGAGTCACAGATCAAACCGGTGTTGAATATCGCCGAGCAGTACTTCCTCCAGCCGCCAGCCATCATGGCCGGCCATGTCGGGCTCGACAGCCTGCTGGATGAAGCCTATCTGGCGCACCGGTTTGTCGAAGAGGTCAACGACCTGTACATCAAACATTTCGGCCAGCCACTGATCCCCTTGGACATGACTGTCGCCAACCTGATTGCTCACCAATTGATCGGTGAGTCGTTCGCCAACCAACTGGACGAAGTGGTGCATCACGCCATCGACGAGATGCTCAACGACGAAAGCTTCGCACTGGAGTCAGTGGAAGCCTACCGCGAGAAGCTCAACAGCCCGGACACGGGTGTCGCGTGGAAACGCTGGCCGTGCATGTCCCGCCGTTTGGGCGTAGGCCTGGAACTGGATCAGCCGGCGGCTTGATCCACCGGTAAACACAATCCCCTGTGGGAGCGGGCTTGCTCGCGAATGCGGTTAACCATTCAGCATATGAGTTGGCTGATCCACCGCTTTCGCGAGCAAGCCCGCTCCCACACTGTTATCTACCCAGCCGCACCGACGCCGGTGTTCGTCCGCCCCCGTCCCTCAAGCCGACGCTTCAATCCCCGCGATTCAATCAACAGCTTCGACCCCTTGGCTGCATTCGCCCGCCCCCATTCCTCCAGCAGCTCCAGACACGAGTGATCGATGTAGCTCAGGTTATTGAGCGGCACATGCACCGTCGCGCCATGTGGAATGCTGCCCAGCACCTGGGTCAGCGCCGGTACTTTGAGGAAGGTCGCAGCGCCCACCAGACGCAATTCCATTTCCCCTTCCCGGGGCAGGTCGATAAGGCTGATTTTCAACCGTGAAGCTTTCAGCGCCAGTTTCACCAGCGTCAGGCCGAAGCCAATCAGTACGCCAGTCAGCAAGTCCGTGAAAACGATGGCCAGCGCGGTTGCCGCGTAGGTGAACATCGGCGCCCGACCATATCGTCCCAAGCCACGGAAGACCTTGAGATCCACCAGCTTGAAACCGGTATAAACCAACACGCCCGCCAGGCTCGCTACCGGAATGCTTTGCAGCACGCTGGACAGCAACAGTACGAACGCCAACAACCACAGGCCGTGGAAAATGGTCGAAAACCGCGTCGTTGCACCGGCCTGAACATTCGCTGAACTGCGTACGATAACGCCGGTCATCGGCAACGCCCCAAGCAGGCCACACAGCATGTTGCCGATACCTTGCGCCGATAATTCCCGGTCGAAGTCCGAACGCTGGCCACTGTGCATGCGATCAACCGCAGCGGCTGAGAGCAGGGTTTCGGCGCTGGCGATGAAGGCCACGGCAAACGCCGCGATCAGCAGGGTCGGATCCGCCAGGTTGAGCAGATCCGCCGGTTTCAGCCAGTCGATGGCCTCCGTCAGGTTGGCCGGAACCTCGACCCGTTTGACCGGCAACGCCAGCACCAGGCTGGCAAGCGTAGCCAGACCGACGCCGAGTAGCGCGCCAGGAACGAAGCGCAGGGATTGCGGACGGAATCTCTCCCACAGCCACATGACAGCGATCGTCGACAAACCGAGCAATCCGGCTTGCCAGCCAAACGTGGGCAACGCTTGGGCCAGCGCCGCCGGGAAGGCCGCCAGGTTATCCAGGCCCGAGGGTTTGGGCACGGCATCGAGCATCACATGTACCTGAGACAGGATGATCAGCACACCAATCCCCGCCAGCATGCCGTACACCACCGCAGGGGCCGTCACCCGAAACCAGCAACCCAGCTTCAAACGACCGGCCAACAGTTGCAGCAAACCGGCCAGCACCAGAATGGGCCCGAGCATGGCGATACCGTGCTGGCGGACCAGTTCGAATACCAGAACGGCCAGGCCCGCCGCCGGGCCGCTGACTTGTAGCGGCGAGCCGGCCAACCAGCCGACCACCAGACCACCGATGATGCCGGTGATCAGACCTTTGGCCGGCGGCAGCCCCGAGGCAATCGCGATGCCCATGCACAGGGGCAAGGCGACCAGAAACACAACCACCGAAGCCAGCAGCTCCCGTGGCAGAACAGCTTTGAGTCGAGCAGCACGCATGGCGAATCTCCCGAAGTTTTCTTCAGGCATGGCAAAGCCAGGCTGCCTGAACGGCAGTCTCGGCTGAACCACACAACGTTTTAGGAGGGTTTAGAAGCGCGCTTTGGGCGTCGCCACTGGAATTGGCAGGCTGCCATTGAGCGGCAGGAAACAACCTTGATCGGCGTCGTACGCTTTGATTTCGCTGGTTTCGATGTTGTAGACCCAGCCGTGAATAAATAGCTGACCGTTGGCCATGCGCGAAGCCACCGATGGATGGGTGCGCAGATGCTGCAATTGGGCGATCACATTCTCTTCGGTGAGGATGTGCATGCTTTCGCTTTCGCTAGAGCAGTTGCAGTTCTCCTGCACCATGGTCTTGGCTACTTCGGCATGACGCAGCCAGGCTTTGACCGTGGGCATTTTTTCCAGACTGTCCGGGTTGAGCACCGCGCGCATGGCGCCGCAGTCGGAATGCCCGCAAATGATGATGTGATGCACCCCCAGAGCCAGTACGGCGTACTCGATGGCCGTTGAAACACCGCCGTTCATTTGCCCGTAAGGCGGCACGACGTTGCCGACGTTACGGGTCACGAACAGGTCGCCGGGGGAGCTCTGGGTAATCAACTCGGGAACGATGCGCGAATCGGCGCAGGCGATGAACATCGCGCGTGGCCGCTGGGCCGTGGCGAGTTTCTTGAAGAGTTCTTCCTGTTGAGGAAAGATCTCATGATGAAAATGCAAAAAGCCGTCAACGATATGCCGCAACGCTGCATCGGCGGTTTCGGCCTCGGGTTGGGCTGAAGCCGACGCAGCCAACGGCTGTTTATCCTTGTCACTCATCAATTCATCCTCATTGGCGGGCTCAGGGAATCTTCCCGTGTGGTCCGGTGTGAAGCCAGTGGCTGGTAAAAAACATCCAGGCCAAACATTTCGACCCATCAGTCACTCGATGAACAAGGTAGCGGCCGAATCTTAATTGAAACTGAATAAAACGCTCTAGAATGCGTGTTCCAGGTCACAAAAAACGTGACCAGCCAAAGGCGTGAGCGCGATCTTCAGTACTCAACCATAGGCCAATTGTCCTCAAATCAACGACATTTGGCGACCGGGCGGACAAAAGGCATTGCAGTCCAGGTCAAAGCCTTCCCGGCGATTGAGCCCCAGTCGCTTGATGGTTTTGGCAAAGCGCTGTGCCAGCAGGTCGGCGAAGGGGCCTTCACCGCGCATTCGAGCACCAAAGCGGCTGTCGTAGAGTTCACCGCCACGGCTCTGGCGAATCAGGCTCAACACATGCGCCGCCCGTTGCGGATAGTGGGCGCCCAGCCATTCTTCGAACAGCGGCGCCACTTCCAGCGGCAGACGCAACATCATGTAAGCAGCACTTTGCGCCCCGGCCGCATGGGCCTCGGTGAGCAAACCTTCAAGTTCACTGTCGTTGATCATCGGAATCATCGGTGAACACAGCACGCCCACCGGAATGCCCGCCTCGCGCATGACCCTGATCGCCCGCAACCGGGCCTTGGGCGCTGCGGCGCGGGGTTCAAGGACGCGTTTGAGTTCGTCGTCCAGTGTGGTCAGGCTGATCATTACCGCCACCAGTCTTTGGCTGGCAAGCTCGGTCAACAGGTCAAGGTCACGAAGAATCAGCGAGCCCTTGGTGACGATGGTCACCGGGTGCCGGTATCGCAGGAGTACCTCGAGGGTTTGCCGGGTGATCTTGTATTCACGCTCGATCGGCTGATACGGATCGGTGTTGGAACCGAGGTTGATCGGTGCACATTGATAGCCACGCTTGGACAGCTGCTCCTCCAGCACATCCGTGGCGTTGGTCTTGGCGATCAGTTTTGTTTCGAAATCCAGCCCTGGTGACATGTCCCAATAGGCGTGACTGGGGCGTGCATAGCAATAAATACAACCGTGCTCGCAGCCGCGATAGGGATTGATCGAACGGTCGAAGGGCAAATCCGGCGATGTGTTACGGGTAATGATGGTTTTCGCCGTTTCAATGCGCACCTCGGTGCCCTGGGTGAGCGGTACTTCCTGGTACCAGCCGTCGTCCTCTGCCACCGAATGGCTGGGGGCGAAGCGGTTGTGCGGGTTGGTCGCGGTGCCGCGGCCACGGGGAGGAAATGGCGTGCGCATGAAAAAACACCCAATGACTGTATGTGCATACAGTACATCGATCAAAACCACTCGACCAGAGCCGTTCGGCACTTTCTAATTATTTGTTATGCACGCTTGCGTGAAGCAACCGGGAGAAACATATAAAGCCTGGCTGTTGCGACAAAACTACATGTACCATTTTTTCGCTGCAAAACATAAACACCGATATTCTATAAAAGGATTTATTTATGTCGTTTTTTAATCGCCGCGGTATCTTTTTGCAAAAACTTGGACCGTCTGTAGTCGACCCCGATGAAGTACTGGTATCGATGCAGTTCGCACTCAAGGAAGAAGGCTGGGATGAAAAAAACTCGGTCGTGACCACCTCTTTGCTGGACTCCACCACGCTGATTGCGTCCTCATACGACGGCGGCCAGTCTTTTAGTATCGGCAGTGTCGACAAAGATATTGATGGTAACGGGACCATCAACTCCGATGATAAGGAAAAACTGCTGGCTCTGGCCAAAGCGTACGCCGGCATTGCGAAACCTTGAACCAAAGGTCCAGGCAAATATATATTTATTAATCAGTCCCGGTCGAAGTTAACAATCGAACGGGGTTGATTTTTTTCGCCTATAACAATGCTCTTTCAATGAACGAGGCTCGATCCTTGATGAATTCATCATCCCGTCAGCTTCACGATTCTTTGACAGCCCTCTCACAGGCCTTTGACCGGGCGTGGCTCATTCTTGCCAGCATCTCCCGTCCCTTTCAGAACGGTCGCTCAAGCATGTCCTTACCACGATTCATATCTGCAATCTGCCTGTCGCTCGTTGCACTCGTTAACCTGACACCGGCATTTGCTGACGACAGCACGATGCACCGTCCGGCAGAATGGGCTCAACCGATCGAGAAGCAATACAACCTCTTTCAAATGTCACCGACGCTCTATCGCAGTGCCTTGCCGGACAAGGGCGCGGTGCCGCTGCTGGAGAAACTCAAGGTGGGCACGGTGATCAACTTCCTGCCTGAAGCAGACTCCAGTTGGTTGTCTACGCCAGGCATCGCGCAAGTACAGCTGCCTTATCGCACCAACCATGTGGACGACGCCGATGTGCTCAAGGCCTTGCGCGCCATTCAGTCTGCCGAAGCCAAAGGCCCGGTGCTGATGCACTGTAAACATGGTTCCGACCGTACCGGCCTGATGGCGGCCATGTACCGGGTTGTCATCCAGGGCTGGACCAAGGAGGAGGCCCTGAACGAAATGACCCAGGGCGGCTTTGGCGACAGCACCCACTTCAAGGACGGCATTCGCTACATGATGCAGGCCGACGTGGAAAAACTGCGTACGGCCCTGGCCAATGGCGATTGCAGCACCAGCCCGTTCGCCGCGTGCTCGATGAAGAGCTGGCTCAAGTCCGCTCATATCGAATAAAGAAAGCCCCCCACGGCATTGTGCAACGGGGGGGCTTTTTTCACTCAGCTTTGTTCGTCAGGCTTTTTCTTCAGTTTCGGATTAGGGAAGAACTGAACTGCCTGAACCTTGGTGTCAGCGGGTTTGAGTGCACTGGTATTAACTCGCGTGCCCAACTCCTTGGGCACCGACAGCCCTTGCTCATTGAGAGTGTCGGAGTAACCGCAGGCTACGCACTCTCTGTGCGGGACCTGATCTTCGTTCCACATCATCAATTTGTCCGGTTCGCTGCATGCCGGGCAGACCGCCCCGGCGATAAAGCGTTTTTTCGTAATCACAGGCCCCTCACTCATGCTGCTGCGTCCTCACTCAGGCCGCTGTGGCGCAAGAGTGCGTCAATTGATGGCTCTCGACCACGGAAGTCGACGAACAGCACCATCGGCTCCTGGGAGCCGCCACGGGCCAGGATTGCTTCGCGGAACGCACGACCGGTGTCAGCGTTGAGCACTCCCTCTTCTTCGAACTTCGAGAACGCATCGGCGGACAGCACTTCAGCCCATTTGTAGCTGTAGTAACCCGCGGCGTAACCACCGGCGAAGATGTGCGCAAAGCTATTAGGGAAACGGTTGTAGGCCGGCGGACGCATCACCGAAACCTCGTCCCGCACGCCTTCGAGCACTTGCAGCACGCTGCGGCCATCGCCGTGGGTGGTGTGCAGTTCGAAGTCGAACAGGGAGAACTCCAGTTGGCGAACCATCATCAGGCCGGACTGGAAGTTTTTCGCCGCGAGCATTTTCCCGAGCAAGTCCTGAGGCAGCGGTTCGCCGGATTCATAGTGACCGGAAATCAGCGCCAGGCCTTCAGGCTCCCAGCACCAGTTCTCCATGAACTGGCTCGGCAGCTCGACCGCATCCCAGGCCACGCCGTTGATGCCGGACACGCCAGCATGCTCGACGCGGGTCAGCAGGTGATGCAGGCCGTGACCGAACTCGTGGAACAGGGTGGTGACTTCGTCGTGGGTCAGCAGAGCAGGCTTGCCGCTGTCGGCCGGGGTGAAATTGCACACCAGGTTGGCCACCGGGCTTTGCAATACACCGCCAGCGGTGCGACGACGGTCGCGTGCGCCGTCCATCCAGGCACCGCCACGCTTGTTGGCACGGGCGTAGAGGTCGAAGAAGAAGCGTCCGACGTGCTGGCCGTTTTCCTTGATTTCAAACAGGCGGACATCCGGATGCCAGGTGTCGAAGCCTTTCTGCTCGGCAATCTCGATGCCGTACAGGCGCTGGACGATGGCGAACAGGCCGCTGAGCACCTTGTCGATCGGGAAGTAGGCGCGCAGGGCTTCCTGGGCAACGCTGTAACGCTGTTCACGGAGTTTTTCACCGTAGAAACCGCTGTCCCAGCTTTGCAGGTCCGGGCAGCCTTGTTCGGCGGCATAAGCCTTGAGCTGTTCCAGATCCTGGGCGGCGAACGGCTTGCTGCGCTTGGCCAGGTCGCGCAGGAAACTCAGCACCTGATCGCTGGACTCAGCCATTTTGGTCGCCAGGCTCAGTTCGGAGAAACTGCTGAAACCCAGGAGCTTGGCCAGCTCCTGACGCAGATCGAGGATTTCTTCCATGACCGGGCCATTGTCGTTCTGGCCGGCATTCGGCCCTTGATCCGACGCACGGGTGCAGTAGGCCGCGTAGACTTCTTCACGCAGTGCGCGGTCCTGGGCGTAGGTCATCACCGCGTAATAGCTCGGGAATTCCAGGGTGATCAGCCAGCCGTCCAGATCCTTGGCTTGAGCTGCGGCGGCCATTTGCGCCTTGGCCGAGTCGGTCAGGCCGGTGAGGGCAGCTTCATCGGTGATGTGCTTGGTCCACGCCTGAGTGGCGTCGAGCAACTGGTTGGAGAAACGGCTGCCCAGTTCGGACAGTTTGCTCTGCACTTCGGCATAACGCTTCTGTTCGGCTTCCGGCAGGTCGATACCCGACAGACGGAAGTCACGCAGGGAGTGTTCCAGGATAGTTTTCTGCGCGACGTCGAAACCGGCCGCTTCCGGGCTGCTGGCCAGGGCTTCGAAGGCCTGGAACAGTTCGCGGTTCTGGCCCATCTCGGTGGAATAGGCGCTCAAGGCCGGCAGGCACGACTCGTAGGCTTCACGCAGTTCAGCGCTGTTGCACACGGCATTGAGGTGGCTGACCGGGCTCCAGGCGGCGCCCAGGCGGTCGTTGAGTTCGTCCATCGCCAGTACCAGGCCAGCCCACGTTGGCTGTTTGACCTGGGTCTTGAGGATCTCGACGATAGCGGCACGGTTGTCAGCCAGGATCTGTTCAATGGCCGGTTGTACGTGTTCGGCGCGGATGGCGGAGAACGGCGGCAGGTCATAGGACTGCAAAAGAGGGTTGTTCACGCTCACGGTTGATACCTTGGCTGGAGAAACATGTAGCCATCTTAATTACAATCGACGTTCACCGCAGCTATCAGCAACAGAGAGAAACCCTATCGTGAACCTTCGCAACTATCAGAACCACACGCCGCTGTTGGGTAAAGGCGCTTTTGTCGACGGCTCGGCAGTGGTGATCGGCGATGTTGAAATTGGCGAAGACAGCTCGGTCTGGCCGCTGACCGTGATCCGTGGCGACATGCACCGAATCCGCATTGGCGCGCGCACCAGTGTGCAGGATGGCTGCGTGTTGCACATCACCCACGCAGGGCCGTTCAACTCCGACGGTTTTCCGCTGCTGATCGGCGATGACGTGACCATCGCCCACAAGGTCATGCTGCATGGTTGTTCGGTAGGCAGCCGGGTGTTGATCGGCATGGGCAGCATCGTCATGGACGGTGCTGTGGTCGACGATGACGTGATCATCGGCGCCGGCAGCCTGGTGCCGCCGGGCAAGCATCTGCAAAGCGGCTTCCTGTATGTGGGCAGCCCGGTGAAGCAGATCCGCCCGCTGACGGACAAGGAACGGGCCTTTTTCACCTACAGCGCGGCGAATTACGTGAAGCTCAAGGACCTGCATCTGGCCGAAGGCTACGACCAGCTTTGACCCGGCCCCCTTATTCAGGATTCGACATGCATTACCAAACCGTTTTGTTCGACCTCGATGGCACCCTCACCGATCCACGTGAGGGCATCACCCGTTCGATCCAGTTCGCCCTGGGCAAACTGGGTATCGATGAGCCGGACCTGGCCAAACTCGAACACTTCATCGGCCCGCCGCTGTTGCAGGCGTTCATGCAGTTCTATGACTTCGATGAAGCCAGGGCCTGGGAGGCGGTGAATTTCTATCGCGAGCGCTTCAAGGTCACCGGCCTCTACGAAAACCGCGTGTTCGATGGTGTCACACCGCTGCTGGAAACCCTGGGCGGACAAGGGCGGCAGCTGTACATTGCCACCTCGAAACCCTGGGTGTTCGCCCGTGAAATCGCCCGGCATTTCGACTTTGCCAAACACTTCAAGGTGATTTACGGCAGCGAACTGGATGGCACCCGAACCAACAAGGTCGAGCTGATCGCTCACCTGATGGCCGAAGAAAACCTGGACCCGGCCACCACCCTGATGATCGGCGACCGCAAGCACGATTTGATCGGGGCGCGCAGCAACGGCCTGGACGCGGCGGCGGTGGGTTACGGGTTTGGCAGCCATGAAGAGTTGAGCGCCGAAGCGCCGGCGTATCACTTTGAAACGCTGGCTGAACTGCATCAGGCGTTTTTGCAGGGCTGATACAGCCGACACAAATCAACTGTGGGAGCGGGCTTGCTCGCGAAGAGGGAGTGTCAGTCGACATTAATGTTGCCTGATACGCCGCCTTCGCGAGCAAGCCCGCTCCCACAGGGGGGGCTGTGTTCTTACCTCAAGGTCTTGGTGGTGGCGCCAGTTTCTGTCCTTGCTCCACCGCCCAGTTCACCACCTGCGCGGTCAACTGATCATTCGCCTGACCGAACCCGACCACCACCGCCGGAACCTGCACATTGCTCAAAGGCTGGCGCACTTCAAAGCGGCGGCTGGCGAGGATGCGCTGGTCGTAACTGCGCACCAGCAATGCATCCAGACGCACGACCGCGCTGGCACTCGTGCCCTGGTATTCAGTCTGGAACGCCTGCAGGCTACCGCCCAATTCAAGATCGGTCTGGAAAATGCTGTCATCGGTGCTCAACAACGGCACCCGTCCGTCATGCTGGAAACCTTCCAGCAGGCGATTGCGCACCAGTACCGGCGCCGGGTCGCTCCAGCGTGAACCCTTGTAGTGACTGATCACATCGCCTTGAGGAATCACTGCAATGTTCGGACTGTTCAACGCTTCGCTGGACTGGAATTTGCTCAGGCGCAGCGACCAGCGCTGCGGCGTGCCATGGCTGGTCGATGCGCTCTGGGCCGACGGCAATCGATAGACCTCGAAGGGCTCGGGCTTGGGCAGGATCGAGCACGAACTGATCAGCGTGAAGCCAGTGAAAAGGGCAATCCGAATCAGCTTCATGGTGTGAATTCCTTGGTCTTGTCACCGCCCAGCAGGTAACCGCTGGGGTTGGCCTCCAGGCGTTTGGTAATGGCGCGCAGCGAGGACAGGGTTTCGCGCATCTCGTGCACGGCCGGGCCCAGGCCACTGAGGCCTTGCATGCCGCTGTTGAGCGAATCCTGATTGGCGGTGATCAGTTTGTTGAGGGTGGCGCTGCTTTCCTGCAGCGACTTCATCGCTTGCTCGGCGCTACCCAGCGCTTCCTTGCCATGCTCATTGAGCAGCCCGTTGGCATTGCGCATCAGCGCCGTGGTCTGCTCCAGCATGGTGTTGGCCTGTTTGCCCACCGAAGCCAATTGCTGCATGGCCTGGCGGATATCGCCGCGCTGCTCGGCAATGGTCCCGGTGGTTTGCTCCAGATGCTCCAGGGTATTGCTGATGCGTTCGATGTTTTCCGTGGAGAACATCAGGTTGGCGTTATGCATCAGCGTGGTCACCCCGGCCATCAGGTCTTCGCTGTCATTGAGCAGGCGGGCGATGGGCGACGGCGAGGCGACGATGGTCGGCAGGTTGCCGTCCTTGCCCTTGAGCGTCGGGCTCTGTGGCGTGCCGCCGCTGAGCTGGATGATCGAGGTCCCGGTGACACCGGTCAGGGCCAGTTTGGCCTGGGTGTCTTCCTTGACCGGGGTATCGCCGGCCAGGCGAATTCGCGCCAGCACCCGGCGCGGGTCTTTCGGGTCCAGGCGCAGCGAAATCACGTCGCCGACCTTGATCCCGCTGTACTGCACCGAACTGCCCTTGGACAATCCGCTGACCGCCTCGTTGAACACGACTTCGTAGTCCTTGAACTCGGTGTCGACACTGGACTTGGCCAGCCACAGGCCGAACAACAGCGCGGCCGTCACCACAATCACGGTGAACAGGCCGATCAATACATGATGGGCTCGGGTTTCCATGTCAGACCTCTTTGAGCTGTTGGGCGGCCGTCAACGCCGCGCGGCCGCGAGGGCCATGGAAGTATTCGTGAATCCACGCGTCGTTGGTTTCCGACACCTTGTCGATGGCGTCTGCCACCAGCACTTTTTTCTGCGCCAGCACCGCCACCCGGTCGGTGATGGTGTAAAGCGTGTCGAGGTCGTGGGTCACCAGAAAGACACTCAAGCCCAGGGCGTCGCGCAGGGTCAGGATCAATTGGTCGAACGCAGCAGCACCGATCGGGTCGAGACCGGCGGTGGGTTCGTCGAGAAACAGGATGTCCGGGTCCAGTGCCAATGCCCGGGCCAGGGCGGCGCGCTTGATCATGCCGCCGGACAGCGACGCGGGGTACTTCTCCGCCGCCGACAACGGCAACCCGGCCAGGGCCATTTTCACTGCCGCCAGGTGCTCGGCGTCGCTGCGGCTCAAGCCGGCGTGCTCGATCAGCGGTAGGGCAACATTCTCGGTCACGGTCAGCGAGGAGAACAGCGCGCCTTTCTGGAACAGCACGCCGAATCGCCGCTCCACCAGCGAGCGCTCGTGCTCCGGCAAGGTTGGCAGGTTCTTGCCGAAGACTTTCACCACCCCTTCGCTGGGCTGACGCAACCCGACAATGCTGCGCAGCAGCACCGATTTACCGCTGCCGGAGCCCCCAACCACGGCAAGGATTTCACCCTTGTACAAATCCAGGTCGAGGTTCTCGTGCACGCTCTGGCTTCCAAAGCGGTTGCACAACCCTCGGACTTCAATCACCGCCTCGGAGGGCGCTCGGGGGATACGACTCACCAACCCATCTCCATGAAAAACATCGCAGCGATCGCATCCATCACGATCACCACGAAAATCGACTGCACCACACTCGACGTGGTGTGCGCGCCCACAGACTCAGCGCTGCCACTGACCTTGAAGCCTTCAAGACAACCGATGGCGGCAATGAGGAAGGCGAACACCGGCGCTTTGACGATCCCTACCAGAAAGTGCTGAACGCCGATGTCCGTTTGCAGCAGCGACAGGAACATCGCTGGCGAGATATCCAGTGCCACCGCGCAGACCACGGCACCGCCGATAATCCCCGACAGCATCGCCAGGAAGGTCAGCATCGGCAGGGCGATCAGCAACGCCAGGACCCGCGGCACCACCAGCAACTCCACGGGGTCGAGGCCCAGGGTGCGGATGGCGTCGATTTCCTCGTTGGCCTTCATCGAACCGATTTGCGCCGTGAACGCACTGGCGGTGCGCCCAGCCATCAGGATCGCGGTCAGCAACACACCGAATTCGCGCAGGAAGGCAAATCCCACCAGGT
Source organism: Pseudomonas sp. GW821-FHT02A08 (assembly GCF_059422045.1). Lineage (NCBI taxonomy): Bacteria > Pseudomonadati > Pseudomonadota > Gammaproteobacteria > Pseudomonadales > Pseudomonadaceae > Pseudomonas > Pseudomonas sp. GW821-FHT02A08. Next base: position 68,650 of record NZ_JBWKWD010000012.1, on the reverse strand, counting down.
CCACGGTGAAGACCGTGGCGCCGAAAGTGGCCAGCACCGTCGACCCGAGGAACGCCACCACGGCGCCCACCAGAAAAGTCAGCAACGCAACGATGGGGGCGGCGTCGAGACCGGTCTGTTCGATGTGGGCAATCATGGGCGTGACGCGCCAGCGCTTGGGACGGAACAGGCCGCGGACGATGGTTTCGATGATCAGGCCAACGAAACCCAACAGTTGCAGGGTGTCCTGCCAGACGGTGTCCACTGCGCGGCCAATGCGGGTCAGCAACTGAATGGCAACGCTGACTTCCGGTTCCTTGATCGGTACACAGAAATCGGTCAACGAACAGTAGACGGTTTGCAGCAACGCGCGATCGGCGGCGGAGAGTGTGCAATCCGGGTGTTCGGCGGAGCGGCCGAGGCGCTCGGAGCCGAGCAGCTCGACCAACAGCGAGGCACCGGCGGTGTCGAGGGCGCCGAGGCCATTGAGGTCGATGGGGGTGTTGGCGTCGTACTGGCCGTGGAGTTTTTCGCTCAACAGCTTGAGGTCAGCGTAATGGGCAAGCGTCCAGTCGCCCGTCACCCGCAACCGCGCAGGGGCAATCGACGTGTCCAATCGGGCGTTGCCGGCTATCGTGCTGCTGATCATAAGCTCCGTGCTTGTTCAGTGATTACGCAGATTTACGTAATAGCACGAACCGGATTACTTTTCTTTGATCGCTGTGCTGTCCGTGACTTTGAAACGCAGCACGCCGATCACCTGACCATCTTCGGTCAGCACCCGAACCTGCCATTTGCCGGCCGGATTGCCCGGGAAGTTCTGCTTGTGGGTCCAGGCCCGGTAACCTTCCTTGCGCCCGCCACGAATATCCAGGGGGATGCGGTCGACCTCTTTACCGTTGAACTGCCAGACGTGATAAATCCGTTCGTCCAGGCCACGCGGGGCGTTGATCGCGGTGTAGGCGTAGAGCCCGCCATTGCGAATCTGCTCGGCGCTGACCTCGTCGAGGCTGGCACCTGGCGTGCGGTCCTGCATCTGCGTGCTGATGGCCACATCGGTCATCCACAGCGTCGCCGGCGGCACCCACGAGCGCAGCGCCCAGCCAACGGCGCCGATGCCCAGGGTGATACTCAAGATCGCCAGCGCACTGCGCAGGGTACGAATCGGGAAGATCGACGCCAGGCTTGGGAACGACAACAGCACCGAGATACCCAGTGCCCATTTGAAACTTTGCGCGGTGGTCAGGTGCATGATCACCGGCAATGCAGTGAGCAGCGCGGCGAAAAGGGTCAGGGTGTGCAGGGCCAGAAACGCCCAGCGCCGGGGAGCCAGCCACTTGTAGTAAAGCGGGTCGATGATCGAAATCAGCGCCGCGACGCCCAGCAGCCCGGTGAAAATCAGCTGGCCGCTGTTCCAGGTCGTGGTGATGAAAAAGAACGGCAGGACAAAGAACAGGCTTTCCTGATGGATCATCTGCGTTGCGTAACGCAGCAACGGTTCCGGGATTTCGCGCTTGAAGATGCGCGTGAACAGCTTGGTCAGGCTGTTTTCCAGCATCAGCCAGATCCAGCTGATCAGCATGATGGTGGTAATCCAGCTCGCCAGGCCTTGCTGGCGATCGACCAGAATGAAACTGCCCACCCCGGAGATGAAACCACAGAGCGCAATGACCCCAGGGTAGCGCTTCATCAATTCGAGGATGCGCTGTACGAAAAGGGTCAGGTTTTGCATTCGGCGGTTTCACAGTAGTCGTAGGAAAAAACCTCGACAGGGTACAGTTGGCGCGGCGCTGTGGCGAGGGTTCACGGTCAGTGACACCACGCTCCCACAGGAGGATTGTGTTTCCCACAAGGAGTTTTCTTGCCAAACAGAGTGGTTACTTCCTGCGATGCAAACGCCAGCCCACCACACTCAACACCAGCAACCCCAACACCCCGACCACCAACCACATCAATTGGTCATAACTGAACAAAGGCTTCTCGATCCGCAAATACCCCGGTTGCAGGAGCAATTCACGCACGGCCTTGTTCGCCTCTTCCAGGGTCACCCCTTGCAGCTCCCGGACCGGGTTGGTGAAGCGACCGTCCTCGTAGTTGCCGATGGCGCTCCAGTAGTAGTCGGCCAACGCGCTATTGCCTTGTACGGCCCAGGCCTGGCGGGCAATCGCAGCCTGCTTGAGGCGGTTGAAGGTGTCGGCATTGAGGCCGTCCTTGAGCAGTCCGGCCTTCAGGTCCTCGAGTACTTGTTCGGCATCGGCCACGTCGTCGCGCTCAAGGTCGGCATTGAGGCTCATGAAACCCACGCCGCCGAACACCTCGCGTTCGGCCCACGGGCCGTAGGACAAACCGTGAGCCAGGCGTAACTGGCGATAGAGCGCCCAATCCAGATAGTCCTTGAGCAAATCGAAGGTTTCATCGTGCCCATCCTCCAGTACCGGCTCTGGCACCAGCCAGTGCAACTTGGCGCCATTGCCGACCAGACCGTGGGGCAAGGTGCGTTCATGGGCGGCGCTGGTCTGGATTTGCGGCAGCGGCGGGTGCTCGCCGGGGGTGATCGCTTCCAGCGCGCCAAACGCCCGCTCCAGATAGGCCGGCAGCAACTTGTCGAGGTCGCCGACCACAATCAGGGTCATGTTGTTCGGCGCATACCAGTCCTTGCGTACCTGCTCCAGTTGTTCTCGGGTCAAGTCATCGACTTGCGCACGCTCCGGGCATTTGAGGCCCAGCTCCACGGCCAGTTGTTTGCTGGCCGTGTGACCGAGGTCCTGACGATCGAGCCAGCGTTGCAGGTGCGAGTAGTGGCCACCGTCTTCACGCTCGACCACTTGCTTGGCCGCGTTGATGGCGTTGTCGTCGAAGCGGGTCTGGGTCAGCAACGCCAGCAGCAGGTCAAGCACCTTGCGCTGGTTTTTCGCCGGGGCCTCGATGACGAACGTCGTATCGGCATTGCTGGTGAACGCGTTCCACTCACCACCCAGAGCCTGCATGCGTTCTTCCAGGCCACCTTCGCCGCTGGCGTCGATACCGCTGAACAACAGGTGTTCCAGCAGATGCGGTAGCTCCTTTTCTTCGCACTTGAAATCGTCCAGGCCAACACCGACCACCAGCCGGATCGCCACATGCCCGCGGTCAGTGCCGGGTTTGAGCAGCAACTGCAAACCGTTGCGCAGGGTGTAGCCCTCGACCTGGAAACGATCCAGAGCGAATGACGGGAATGAACCAAGCAACAGGCAGGCAAACAACAGACAACGCATAACGGGCTTCCGTACGACCAGCGTAAGTTCAACAGACTTCAGGCAACGGTGGACGTTCAGGGTGAATGAGTGATGTCGCTCAAATCGTCGACCACCAGCGCACCGGTCTCCGATGTTTCCAGCACTACGTAGGCACTGCTGCAAAACAACGAATTGAGACGCTTCATGTCGGCGATCAGCTCCAGGTGCAACGAACTGGTTTCGATACTTTGTACGATTTTAAGTTGCAAGCGGCTGACATGAGCGTGGGCCAGGCGCCGTTCCTGTGCACGGAAACGACGTTTTTCACGCACCAGCTGGCGGGCACTTTCCGGGTCGCCACTGAGAAACACCGACATCCCGAGCCGCAGGTTGGAAATCAACTGAGTTTGCAGCCCGGTCAATTCGTCCAGCCCGACTTCGGAAAACGACCGACGCTGCGAGGTCTTCTGCTGCTGGACCTTGCGCAACATGCGTTCAATCAAGTCGCTGGCCAGTTTCAGGTTGATCGCCAGCTCGATGATTTCCGCCCAGCGTCGGCTGTCCTGATCGCTGAGATCTTCCCGGGGCATTTGTGCCAGATACAATTTGATCGCGCTGTATAGCGCTTCGACATCATCGGTCAGGCGCCGCATTTCCTGGGTGATGGCGGTTTGCTTGCCGTGCAACACGTCAAGCATGGCTTCGAGCATGTTGTCGATCAGGTCGCCCATGCGCAGGGTTTCCCGGGCCGCGTTGGCCAGCGCCAGACCTGGGGTGACCAACGCCGTGGGGTCCAGGTGCCGGGGCTTGGCCGTACCGTTCGCCAGCGGGCGCTCCGGCAACACCCAGGCACAAAACCTGGCCATCGGCCCAACGCTGGGCAGCAGGATCAGGCAACGCGCGGTGTTGTAGAGCAGGTGAAAGCCAATGACCATTTCCTGAGGACTGAAATCCAGGCCATCGAGCCAGTGCACCAGCGGATCAAGCACAGGAATGATCAATAAAAGACCAATCAGCTTGTACAGCAGGCTGCCCAGCGCCACTTGGCGCCCGGCGGCGTTCTGCATGCTGGTGCTGAGGAAGGCGAGTACGCCACTGCCGATATTGGCACCGATCACCAGCCCGATGGCCACCGGCAGGCTGATCACGTTGGCACCCGCCAGGGTCGCGGTCAGCAGTACGGCGGCCAGGCTGGAATAGGAAATCATCGCGAACAGCGCACCGACCAGGGCGTCGAGCAGGATGTCGCCGGTGAGCGAGGCGAAAATCACCTTCACACCTTTGGCATGGGTAATCGGGTGCGCGGCCTCGACAATCAGTTGCAGCGCCAGAATGATCAACCCCAAGCCAATGGCGACACGGCCCATCTGCCCGAGTCGGGTCTGCTTGCGCGACAGAAAGAAAATCACCCCGGCAAAAATCAGCAGGGGCGACAACCACGACAGATCGAACGTCAGCACCCGCGCCATCAGGGCCGTACCGACATCGGCACCGAGCATGGTGACCAACGCCGGCGTAAGCGCCATCAGCCCCTGGCCGACAAAGGATGTGACCAGCATGGCGGTGGCGTTGCTGCTCTGGACCATCGCCGTCACGGCGATCCCGGAGAGGAAAGCCAGCCAGCGGTTGGACATGTTATGGCTGATGACATGGCGCAAGTTGGTGCCGTAGACCCGCAGGATGCCGGTTCGGACGATGTGCGTGCCCCAGATCAGCAGGGCCACGGCAGAAAGCAAATTGAGCAGGGTGAGCATAAAGACCCCCTGTGGTGTAGCGCCCCAAAGGAGCAAGTTGACGGTACCGCGCGACGTTCTACGTTCTGTACTTAAGCTGTAGTTGGCTAACGGTCTGCGCGCCAGCATCGCATAGCCAAAGAAGGGATTGAAACAAAACTGTCATGAAATCCGGTTCATGCAACCCGCAAAAACAAAGTGGGAGCGGGCTTGCTCGCGAAGGCGGTGTGTCAGTCGACATTAATGTTGTCTGACACACCGCCTTCGCGAACAAGCCCGCTCCCACAGGGTATTGCGTGCTACCGGGTTACTGGCCCGGAATGTCCTTGCGCAGCTTTACCGGATCCTGCTGTTTCTTCTTTTTCGCAATGGCAGTGCGCATCTTGATGTTGATCGCTTCCACCGCCAGCGAGAACGCCATGGCGAAGTAGACGTAGCCTTTTGGCACGTGCACGTCCAGGGACTCGGCAATCAGCACCGTACCGACAATCAACAGGAACGACAGCGCCAGCATCTTCAGCGATGGGTGCTTGTCGATGAACTCACTGATGGTGCCGGATGCCCACATCATCACCAGTACCGCCACGATGATCGCCGCGACCATGACCGGTACGTGGGAGACCATGCCGACTGCGGTGATCACCGAGTCCAGGGAGAACACGATGTCGATGATCGCGATCTGGACGATGGTGTAGAGGAAGTTGCCGCCCTTGCCCGAAGGTTCTTCGTTGCTTTCGTCTTCACCTTCCAGTGCGTGGTACATCTCTTGCGAGCTTTTCCACAGCAGGAACAGACCACCGAAGAACAGGATCAGGTCGCGTCCGGAAATGCCCTGGTCGAATACTACGAACAGGTCCGCCGTCAGGCGCATGACCCAGGTGATCGACAGCAGAAGCAGGATTCGCGTGATCATGGCCAGCGCCAGACCGAAAATCCGCGTGCGCGCCTGCATGTGTTTGGGCATGCGGCTGACCAGGATCGAAATCATGATGATGTTATCGATACCCAGGACGATTTCCAGGGCGGTCAGGGTGAAGAAGGCAACCCAGATTTCAGGGTTGGTCAGCCATTCCATGTGTATTCCTTTGAGCGATTGTTAAACCACAAAGGGCCCGGGCTTCAAACAGCGAAGCCTGGACCCGAAGTGGTGAGTCTTGGGCTTATAGAGTACTGAACACCGGGAAAGTCCCCAACAGCAGTGCAGCAATCAGTATGCAGATACAAACCAGCACCGCCCACTTCAGGGTGAAGCGCTGGTGGTCACCGAAATCGATGCCGGCCAGGGCCACCAACAGATAGGTCGATGGAACCAGCGGGCTCAACAGGTGGACGGGCTGACCGACGATCGAGGCACGTGCCATTTCCACTGCGGTTATACCGTAATGGCTGGCGGCTTCGGCAAGAACCGGTAACACGCCGTAATAAAATGCATCGTTCGACATGAAGAAAGTGAACGGCATGCTTACCAGTGCCGTGATCACCGCCAGGTACGGGCCGAGGAAGTCCGGAATCACTGCCAACAGGCTTTTCGACATGGCGTCGACCATCCCGGTGCCGGTCAGGATACCGGTGAAGATACCGGCCGCAAAGATCAGCCCGACCACGGCCAGCACGCTACCGGCGTGAGCCGCGACGCGATCCTTCTGCTGTTGCAGGCAAGGATAGTTGACGATCATGGCGATACTGAACGCCACCATGAACAGTACCGGCAACGGCAGCAGGCCGGCGATCAGGGTACACATCAGGGCCAGGGTCAGGGCGCCGTTGAACCAGATCAGATTCGGACGACGGGCATCCGGGAACTGCGAAACGCTGATTTCACTGTGGTCGATTTCATCGCCCACCAGGTGCAATTCACCCAAGCGTGCACGCTCACGCTTGCCGTAGAAGTAGGCAATGACCAGGATCGCCACCACACCGGCCAGCATCGCAGGAATCATCGGTACGAAGATGTCGGACGGGTCCACATGCAACGCACTGGCCGCACGAGCGGTCGGGCCGCCCCATGGGGTCATGTTCATCACGCCACCGGCGAGGATGATCAGGCCGGCCATGATCCGCGGGCTCATGCCGATACGGCTGTAGAGCGGCAGCATGGCGGCCACGCAGATCATGTAAGTGGTCGCGCCGTCACCATCGAGGGAGACAACGAGCGCCAGAACGGCGGTGCCGACCGAAACCTTCAGCGGGTCGCCCTTGACCAGTTTGAGGATCTTGCGCACGGCCGGGTCGAACAGGCCGGAGTCGATCATCAGGGCGAAGTACAGGATTGCGAACATCAGCATCACGCCGGTTGGCGCAAGCTTGGTGATGCCTTCGAGCATCATCGGGCCGATCTTCGGCGAAAAACCGCCGAACAGGGCAAAGATGATCGGAATGATGATCAGGGCGATCAGCGCGGACAGGCGCTTGGTCATGATCAGGAACATGAACGTGATGACCATGGCGAAGCCAAGGAAAGTCAGCATGGGAATACTCCAGGCGTAGCGCGGCTAGGGAATGGGCGGATCGGGTGGGATCAGCGCAGAACGGGAAGCACGAGACGTACGGGCGGAGTTGCAGCGAAGCGGCGGATAGAAGAGGACATCAGAATCACCATTGTTGTTGTTAAATGGGCTGTGCGAGCGATAAAACGCTGGCATTGGCCAACCGGTCTGTTGCCGGTAGTGGGGGCGATCCTAATCGGGGAAGCTTTCAGCCAGCTTTCGGCGATGAACGCGTTGACCGGAAGTACAACCGGTCGTCGGACTGGGGCATGAAGGTGAACCGAGTTACGGGCTTGCTCGCGAAGGCGTCAGTAATGACGCATCAGGAGGAATGCCATGAACAAAATTCACACCGGCGGCTGCCATTGTGGGCAACTGCGCTACCAATTCAGCGGGCCGCTGCACGATATCGTCCACTGCCATTGCTCGATTTGCCGACGGGTCAGTGGCGGCATCGTGACCACCTGGATCACCGTGCCGGCATCCGCCTTTCAATGGTTGGCCGGGACACCGTCGCGGTACGACTCCTCATCCACCTGCGCGCGATACTTCTGCGGCCACTGTGGAGCGCAACTGGCGGTGGTGACACACCTGAGCCCGGAAACCATCGACCTGACCATCGCCACCCTCGACCATCCCGAGCAAGCACCGGCCGAGCGGCACATCTGGACCGACAGCCGTTTGCCGTGGCTGCATCTGGACGAACACTTGCCCGGTGAGGCTGAAGAAACACTCTGATCAAAAAACAGTCAGGTCCAGCGGACGAATAGCGCCCATCCAGATCGCGTGCTCGGTGTGGTCGAGCAGATCGTCGCCGGTGTTCGGGTGCAGGAACACCACCAGGCCCTTGCGGTTCAACGCCAGCCACGGCAGCACGTCACCCAGCACCTGCGGCTCGAACGCCAACTGGCAGCTCCAGTCCGGGTGCGGGCCGACCAGGCGCTCGTGCATGCGGCCCATTTTCAGCGGAAACAACTGCGCCGCCTGTTCGCACAAGACCCGCGCCTGCCCGATCGTGCTGGCATCGAAATAAACGTGGGCGTGATAGCCCGTTATCTGCTGCATCTGACTCCCCCTGAGAGCTGTTCGAACCCTCGCCGTTCCCTGTAGGTCAAACATCATATAGGCGCTGGATAACAGGAAGCCCAGCCATGAAAAATGCTGAAACCCCCGTCGTGAAAGTGGTGCTTTATGGTGCCATGAGTAGCCTGGGCAGTGCGCTGATGGCTGAAATGCTGCGGCGCCAGCATGAGGTCATCGCGATTCTCGATGACCTCAATGCGCTGGCACCCCGTCCGGGGCTGCGCACCAAGACTGGCGACCTGTTCGACGCGCAACGGGTCAAGCAGAGTGTGGCCGGCAGCTCCGTGGTCATCTGCTTACTGGACGCTCCAGGTTTACCGTTCAGCAGCGAACACGTGGAAAAAAACATCGTGCCGGGCCCGGTCGAGCAGGTGCTGGCAGTGGATGCGCTAATCGATGGCATGCAGGCAGCAAACATCACCCGATTGTTTCTGGTGGGTGATTTCGACGTGCTGGACGATCCGGAAACCGAGGACAGCTTGCAACGTCATGCCGCCGAGGAAATCCGTGAGGCACTGCAAAGCAGTCCTTTGAAGTGGACGCTGGTTAACGAACCGCGCGGGGTGCCGGGGCTGACCATCGAACATTTTGCCAACATCGGTTACAACCTCGAGCCGGGGTTGGCCGAACCGCTCGGACGGCTGGCCCGCACCGCCGTGGGCATTGCCGATGAATTACAGCTGAACCTGCACATCGGCCAGCACGTCAACTTCATCGCAACCGACAGCTAAACCGCAATGGACGGCAGCGTCAGGCCGTTGAGCGATTGCGCACTGCAGGCCTGCTCGGCCATCAACCAATCCACAAACTGCTGGATCAATGCTCCGCGTCGTTTGCGCTGGGGCAAGACCACGTAATAACCCAGCCTCGACATCACCGTTTCGCCGATCGGTCGACACAACAACCCTTGCGCCAGCAAGTTATCCACAAGGTGCCGCCAGCCAATGGCTACGCCCTGGCCACCAATCGCCGCCTGAATCAGCAGGGTGTAGTTGTCGAAGCGCAACTGCCCGGGCGCCGGAGGCGAGGTGATGCCCAGCTCGCGGAACACACCACTCCAGTCGAACCAGTTACTGCTGTGCTCCCCACGCAGGTGCAGCAACGGAAACTCCAATAATGCCTGGGCCGGCAATGGCAAGGTCCGCTCGCTCAACAACTGCGGGCTGCACACCGGAAACACTTCCTCGCTGAACAGCCAATGGCTTTCACCCTGCTTGAAGCGGCCATCGCCGAACAATACCGCCACATCGATATCGGTACGTAGCATGTTATGGCTGCGTTCGCTGGTGACCAGGCTGACATCCACCTGCGGGTTGGCCGCGTGAAAGCGGTGCAGACGCGGCATCAACCAATAGGCGGCGAAGGCAAAATCCGTGGCCACCTGCAGCACTTCATGCTGTTGCTGTGCGCTGATCGCGCTCAATCCTGCATCGATATTCTGCAATCCGAGCTTAACCTGCTCAAAAAGTATCTGCCCGGCCTCAGTCAGTTCGATTCCACGATAAATACGGTCGAACAGGCGTGTCGCCAGTTGTTCTTCCAGGCGCTTGATCTGCTGGCTGATGGCCGGTTGTGTGGTGCCCAGTTCAACCGCCGCGGCGGTAAAACTGCGCTGACGGGCCGCGGCTTCGAAGGCGCGAAGCAGGTCCAGTGACAGGTCACCAAGGGCGTCATACATAAGCTGTGCTTATCCTAGTCATTGCCGCGCATGGGCTTTACCACAAATTGCCGGGGTTTCATTCTCGAAGCCAGCACTCTCGCATAAACATCCACTATGGAATGCCGCGATCACATGAAGCGCAAGAACATTCTTTTCATCATGGCCGATCAAATGGCCGCGCCAATGTTGCCGTTCTACGGCCCATCGCCCATCAAACTGCCACATCTGACCCGCCTCGCCGCACAGGGCGTGGTGTTCGACTCGGCTTATTGCAACAGCCCATTGTGCGCGCCATCGCGTTTCACCCTGGTCAGCGGCCAGTTGCCGAGCAAGATCGGCGCCTACGACAACGCCGCCGATTTCCCCGCCGACGTGCCGACCTACGCCCACTACCTGCGCCGCCTCGGGTATCGCACTGCCCTGTCGGGCAAGATGCATTTCTGCGGGCCAGACCAGCTGCATGGCTACGAAGAACGCCTGACCAGTGACATCTATCCAGCTGACTACGGATGGGCGGTGAACTGGGATGAACCGGACGTGCGCCCTACCTGGTATCACAACATGTCGTCGGTGCTGCAAGCCGGCCCGTGCGTGCGCACCAATCAGCTGGATTTCGACGAAGAGGTGGTGTTCAAGGCCCAGCAGTACCTGTTCGACCATATCCGCGAGGACGGCGACCAGCCGTTCTGCCTGACCGTTTCCATGACTCACCCACACGATCCGTACACGATTCCCAAGGCTTTCTGGGATTTGTACGACGATGCCGACATTCCGCAGCCTGCAACCCCGGCCCCGCATGACCTCGATCCGCACTCGCAACGCCTGCTCAAGGTCTACGACCTGTGGGACAAGCCACTGCCTGTGGATAAAATCCGCGATGCCCGCCGTGCCTATTTCGGGGCATGCAGCTATATCGACAGCAACGTCGGCAAACTCCTGCAAACCCTCGAAGATACCGGGCTGATCGATGACACCATCATCGTGTTTTCCGGTGACCACGGCGACATGCTCGGCGAGCGCGGCCTCTGGTACAAAATGCACTGGTATGAAATGGCCGCACGGGTGCCGCTGCTGATCAGCGCACCGGGGCAGTTCTGTGCCGGCCGGGTCAGCGCCAGTGTTTCCACGGCGGACCTGTTACCAACGTTTGTTGAATTGGCCGGCGGCTCGCTGGAACCGGGCTTGCCGCTGGACGGCCGGTCGCTGGTCCCGCATCTGCAAGGGCAGGGCGGTCACGACGAGGTATTCGGCGAATACATGGCCGAAGGCACCATCAGCCCGTTGATGATGATCCGCCGTGGCGCCTACAAATTCATCTACAGCGAAGACGACCCTTGCCTGCTCTTCGACGTACAGAATGACCCTAACGAACTGGAAGAACTGAGCCATTCGCCGCAACTTCGCCAGATTTTCGACGATTTTCTCGCCGAAGCGCGGGCCAAATGGAACATCCCGGCGATTCACCAACAGGTGCTCACCAGCCAGCGGCGCCGACGCTTCGTGGCCGAGGCGCTGACCCTCGGCAAGCTCAAGAGCTGGGATCACCAGCCGCTGGTGGACGCCAGTCAGCAGTACATGCGCAACCACATCGACCTCGACGATCTGGAGCGTAAAGCACGTTATCCACAACCCTGCCAAAACCAATAATGTTAAGGGGAAGTCCATGCAAAGGTTATCCACAGTACTGACGGTCGGGCTCCTGGCTCTGGGCAGTGCATCAGCGTTTGCCGATCAGAGTTGCGAGACCGTGAAAATGGCCGACCCGGGCTGGAGCGACATCGCCGCGACCAATGCCATCACCGGGTTTCTGCTGGACGGCATGGGCTACAAGGCCAAGGTCGACACCCTGGCGGTGCCGATAACCTTTGGCGGGCTCAAGGATGGCCAGGTCGATGTGTTCCTGGGTAACTGGATGCCGGCGCAGCAGGGCTTCTATGACAAGTTCGTCGCCAACGGCGATGTCACGCAATTGGCGAAGAACCTCGACGGCACCGAATTCACCCTCGCCGTTCCGGATTACGTGTGGGAGGCGGGTGTGCATAACTTTGCCGACCTGAACAAATACGCCGACAAGTTCGACCGCAAGATCTACGGCATCGGCTCCGGCGCGCCAGCGAACATCTCGCTGCAAGAGATCATCAAGAAAAACGATTTCGACATGGGCCAGTGGAAACTGGTCGAATCCAGCGAGCAGGCGATGCTGGCGGAAGTGTCCCGCGCAGTGAAAAAACAGAAGTTCGTGACCTTCCTCGGCTGGACCCCGCACCCGATGAACGTGCAGCTGAAAATGCATTATCTGAAGGGTGGCGAGAAATACTTCGGTGACACCGGCAGCGTGCACACCCTGACCCGCAAAGGTTATGCACAAGCCTGCCCGAACGTTGGCAAACTGCTGACCAACCTGAGCTTCACCCAGGACATGGAGAACAGCATCATGGCCGAGGTGGTGAACAACAAGGTCAGTAACGCCGACGCAGCCAAAGCGTGGATCAAGGCCAACCCGGCAGTGCTGGACAAGTGGCTTGATGGGGTAAAGACCGTGGATGGCAAGGATGCGTTGCCGGCGGTGAAAGCCAAGTTGTAACGCTATTGTGGGAGCGGGCTTGCTCGCGAAGGCGGTGGATCAGTCGACATTAATGCTGTCTGACCCACCGCCTTCGCGAGCAAGTCGGATCGCCGCACCGCCGCTCCCACATGGGCACATCGTCATCTGGTCCTGATACTCTTTCGTAAAACCCCAACCGAGAGGCCCCATGGCCCTGCCAAGCCGCCATTCACTGCTCCCCTTCCTCACCTGGCTACCCCGGCAAACCCGCGCCAGCGTCGGTCGTGACCTGATCGTCGGCCTCAGCGGCGCGATTCTCGCGTTGCCGCAATCCATTGCCTACGCACTGATTGCCGGCCTGCCGCCGGAATACGGCCTGTACGCGGCAATCATCCCGGTATTGATCGCCTGCCTCTGGGGCTCGTCGTGGCATCTGATCTGCGGTCCTACGGCGGCCATCTCGATTGTCCTGTACGCCAGCGTCAGCCCTCTGGCCGTTCCAGCGTCGCAGGACTACGTCATGTTGATCCTGTTGCTGACGTTTCTTGCCGGCCTCTTTCAGTGGCTGCTGGGTTTGCTGCGGTTTGGCGCACTGGTGAATTTCGTCTCACACTCGGTGGTACTCGGTTTCACCCTGGGTGCTGCCGTAGTGATTGCCATCGGTCAATTGCCTAACCTGCTGGGGCTGGATTTGCCCGGCCAGGCCACCGCGCTGGATAGTTTCATCTCGTTGTTGCGTCATTTCGGCGAGATGGACAAACCTTCGCTGGCACTGGGGCTGGCGACAGTGGTGGTGGGCGTGATCCTCAAACTGCTGCTACCACGCTGGCCGACGCTCTTGATCACCCTGATCCTCGGCGGCTTGCTGGTTTGGCTCTGGCCATCAATGTTCGGCCATGTGCAACTGGTCAGCGCCTTCACCGGCAAACTGCCGCCTTTCAGTCCGTTGCCGCTGGATCTCGATCTGATCCTGCGCCTGCTGCCCAGCGCAGTGGCGGTCGGTATGCTCGGACTGGTGACCAGCCTGTCGATTGCCCGCTCGATCTCGGCACGTTCCCAGCAACTGCTCGATGCCAACCAGGAAGTCCGTGCCCAGGGCTTGTCGAATATCGTCGGTGCGTTTTTTTCCGGATCGCTGTCGGCCGGCTCTTTCACTCGCTCAGGCCTGAGCTTTGAAGCGGGGGCCTGTTCGCCACTGGCCGGGATTTTTTCGGCATTGTGGGTGGCACTGTTTGCGATCTTCGGCGCGAGCCTGATCGCACACATCCCGATTCCGGCCATGGCCGGCAGCATTCTGTTGATCGCCTGGGGACTGGTGGACCATCGCGGCATTCGCGCGTTGTTGCGGGTCAGCCGTGCTGAATTCGTGGTCATGGCGCTGACCTGCGTCGCCACCCTGCTGCTGGAATTGCAAACGGCGATCTACGCTGGCGTGTTGGCCTCGCTTTTTTTCTACCTCAAGCGCACATCGCAACCACGGGTGCAGCATATGCGAGATGGCGAGGAGGACATTCTGCGAGTGGGGGGCTCGATCTTTTTCGGCGCCAGCCATTACCTGCAAGTGCGTCTGCAACGCATGAACGGTGCACGCGTGGTGATCGAGGCGCAGCAGATCAACTTCATCGACTATTCAGGAGTGGAAATGCTGCATCAGGAAGCGCGACGGCTGCTTCGCCAGAACCGCAGCCTGACGTTGCGCCGGGCACGGCCGCAGGTGGTGGAAGAACTGAGGAAGCTCGAAGGGGCGGAGAAATGCCCGATCCGGTTTGAGGACTGATCCGACTTCACTCTGATCACTGTGGGAGCAAGCTCGCTCCCACATTGGTTTTGTGCATGACACAGATCCAGTGTGGGAGCGGGCTTGCTCGCGAAGCTTTTAAAGAGCCAACTGCCGACGCAACTCAGCCAGCACCGGCGCTGTATCCGGTCGCACACCGCGCCACAGGAAAAACGCCTCCGCCGCTTGCTCGGCCAGCATGCCCAAGCCATCCATCGTCACCGCAGCCCCGTGTTCGCTGGCCCAGCGGCAGAACGAGGTCGGTTCCTTGCCGTACATCATGTCGTAGCACACCGTTTTGCCCGGTTCGATCAGGCTGGCAGCAATCGGCGGTACATCGCCGGTCAGGCTCGCGGAGGTCGCGTTGATGATCAGGTCCACCGACTCCCGCAACCAGTCATAGCCGCTGGCCGAGACCGGCCCCAGATCGCAGAACAGTTCCGCCAGCAACTCGGCCTTTTCCACCGTGCGGTTGGCGATGATCACCGATGCCGGTTGCTCGGCCAGCAAGGGCTCCAAAGCACCGCGCACCGCGCCACCAGCGCCGAGCAGCAGGATGCGTTTGCCCTTGAGGCTAAACCCGGCGTTGACCGTCAGGTCGCGCACCAGCCCGGCACCGTCGGTGTTGTCACCCAGCAGACTGCCATCGGCCAGTTTGCTCAAGGTATTGACCGCCCCCGCCCGCTGCGCCCGCGCCGTCAGGCTGTTCGCCAGCCGACAGGCTTCTTCCTTGAACGGCACTGTCACATTGGCGCCGCGTCCTTCGAGAAAAAACGTCCGGGCACAGGTGGAGAAGTCGTCGAGTGGCGCCAGCAGCGTGTTGTAGTCCAGCTTTTGCGCGGTCTGCTCGGCGAACAGGCGATGGATCAACGGCGACTTGCTGTGGCCAATCGGGTTACCGAATACGACATAACGGTCCATCAGTATTCCTCGTTCAGGCTTCGGCCAACCAATCGCGGTCTTGCAGGAAGTACTCGGTCAAACGCGCTTCTTCGCTGCCAGGCTCGGCCTTCCAGTCGTAACCCCAGCGCACTTGCGGAGGCAGCGACATCAAGATCGACTCGGTACGCCCACCCGATTGCAGGCCGAACAGCGTGCCGCGGTCGTAGACCAGGTTGAATTCAACGTAGCGCCCACGGCGGAACTCCTGGAATTCCCGCTGCTTTTCGGTAAACGCATCGTTCTTGCGGCGCTGCACGATCGGCAGATAGGCGTCGATATACGCATCACCGATGGCGCGCATGAAGGCGAAGCTGGTGTCGAAGTCCCACTCGTTCAGGTCGTCGAAAAACAGGCCGCCGATGCCACGCGGCTCGTGACGATGCTTGATGTGGAAGTAGCTGTCGCACCAGGCCTTGTAGCGCGAGTAGACGTCCGGGCCGAACGGCGCGCAGGCCTGCTCGGCGATGCGATGCCAGTGGATGCAGTCTTCTTCGTTGCCGTAATACGGGGTCAGGTCGAAGCCACCGCCAAACCACCAGACCGGCTCTTCACCTTCTTTTTCAGCGATGAAAAAGCGCACGTTGGCGTGGGAAGTCGGCACGTGCGGGTTATGCGGGTGAATGACCAGCGACACACCGAGGGCTTCGAAGCCACGGCCGGCCAGTTCCGGTCGATGAGCGCTGGCAGACGGTGGAAGACCGCTGCCGAATACATGGGAAAAGTTGACGCCACCCTTTTCAATCACCGCGCCGTTTTCTATCACACGGGTGCGACCGCCACCACCCGCCGGCCTGGTCCAGGCGTCTTCGACGAATTGCGTGCCACCGTCTTCGGCTTCCAGGGCGGCGCAAATACGGTCTTGCAGGTCGAGCAGGTAGGCTTTTACGGCCTCGGTGCGGGTCGTCATGTCATCACCTTGAATCGGGCAAAACAACGCGGCGCTCCATTGGAGCTCAGCCTGCGCAAATGGGCCCGTAGCATACCATCGCAAGTCACCCCGTCGCAGTTGACGAAGATCAAGCTTAGGAGTCCGATAGGGAGCTTGGTAAAACGACCTATGGAGAGTTCTGATGGCAAAGCGTATCCAGTTCCGCGCCCATGGCGGCCCCGAAGTGCTCGAATATGTGGATTACCAACCCGCCGAGCCAGGTCCGAAGGAAGTGCGCGTGACCAACAAGGCCATCGGCCTGAACTTCATCGATACTTATTACCGTAGCGGTTTGTATCCACCGCCATCTCTGCCGTCCGGTGTCGGTTCAGAGGGGGCAGGCGTGGTCGAGGCGGTGGGCAGCGACGTGACCCGCTTCAAGATCGGCGATCGCGTGGCCTATGGTAGCGGCCCTCTGGGCGCCTACAGCGATGTTCACGTCTTGCCCGAGGCCAATCTGGTGAAACTGCCGGACGCCATCAGCTTCGAACAGGCCGCCGGCGTGATGCTCAAGGGCCTGACCGTGCAGTACCTGCTGCGTCAGACTTATGAACTCAAGGGTGGCGAAACCATCCTGTTCCATGCCGCGGCCGGTGGGGTCGGCTCACTGGCCTGCCAATGGGCCAGAGCCTTGGGCGTAAAGCTGATCGGCACTGTCAGTTCGGCGGAGAAAGCAGCGCTGGCCAAGGCCAACGGTGCCTGGGCGACCATCGACTACAGCCATGAAAATGTCGCGCAACGCGTGCTGGAATTGACTGACGGCAAAAAAGTCCCGGTGGTGTACGACGGCGTGGGCAAGGACACTTGGCTCACTTCACTCGACAGCGTCGCGCCGCGCGGGCTGGTGGTGAGTTTCGGCAATGCGTCCGGCGCGGTCGACGGCGTGAACCTGGGGATCCTGGCAGGGAAAGGCTCACTGTACGTGACCCGGCCAACCCTGGGCACTTATGCGAACAACGCCGAGAACCTGCAACGCATGGCCGACGAGTTGTTCGAGATGATCATCGGCGGCAAGCTGACCGTGGACATCAGCCAGCGTTATCCACTGGCTGACGCGGCGAAGGCGCAGACCGAGTTGTCGGCGCGACGTACGACGGGTTCGGTTGTTCTGTTGCCCTGAATGGGTAGTTGACTGGTAGGGCCCCTTCGCGAGCAAGCCCGCTCCCAAACTGGATTTGTGAACGACACAGATCCAGTTTGGGAGCGGGCTTGCTCGCGAATGAGGTCAACCCGGTCTCAATCCGGGCGCACAACCTTGCCGGTCGCCAGATCGCGAATCACGCTCGGGTTCTTGCGCCCGCCCAGATTGCCACCCAGCACCAGATCCACCTGGCCACGGAAATACTGTTCTACGCGAAGCCGCGTACGTGCCGCCGGGCGCCCCTGCGGGTTGGCCGACGTCGACACCAACGGCCCGACCAGCGCGCACAAGTCCCGCACCAGAGGGTGATCGCTGACCCGCAGCGCCACGGTTTCATGTATGCCGGTAATCCACTCCGGCAGCAGGTTCTGGTGCGGCACCAGCCAGGTGTTCGGACCCGGCCAGGTGCTGGCCATGCGGTCCATCCACAACTCGGGGAAGTCTTCGAAGAGGAAATCGAACTGACGGATGTTGTCGGCGACCAGAATCAGCCCCTTGTCCACAGAACGGCCCTTGATCAGCAGCAGACGTTCCACCGCTTCCTCATCCCACGGGTCGCAACCCAGACCCCAGACTGCTTCGGTTGGGTAGGCAATCACCGCCCCGGCGCGAATTGCTTGCGCGGCTTGTTGCACACGCCAACTGTTGACCATGAAAAAACACTCCAGAATAAGGCTCTGCGCAGTTTACCGATCTTGTTTATAAAACCTAGCTCACCCGCGCAAACCAGCGCCCGCTTTCGCACACGGCGCGACCATCCATTTCCAGTTCCGTCAGCGCCGCCAGCACCTTCGGCAAGGTCCAGCCGCTTGCGTCGGCCAGCGCTTCACTGGTGTGAGGCGCGGCATGCAGCAGTTTCAGCAATGGGTGGGTCGTTGCCGGGGTGCAGATTTCTGTGGATAACGGCAGTCGTTGCCAGCCGCGCAAGGCTTCGAGGATATGTTCGATGGTTTCCACCAGCACCGCACCGTCCCGAATCAACTGATGACACCCGCGGGCGCCGGGGTGATGGATCGACCCTGGCATCGCAAACACCTCGCGCCCCTGTTCCGCCGCCAGCCTCGCGGTGATCAATGAACCGCTGGCAACACTGGCTTCGACCACCAGCACCCCGAGAGACAAACCACTGATGATCCGGTTGCGCCGGGGGAAGTTGCCGGCGCTGGGGCCTGCATCCAGCGGAAACTCCGAAAGCACTGCGCTGCCCGAAGCGATCATGGCGTCCGCCAGGCGTCTATTGCGCTGTGGATAAAACTTCTCGAGCCCCGTACCGAGCACGCCGACCGTTTGCCCGCCAACATCCAGCGCGGCCTGGTGCGCGGCGGCGTCAATGCCCAGGGCCAGGCCGCTGGTAATGACAAAACCGGCACCTGCCAGGCTGCGGGAAAACGCAGCGGCAGTGTCCATCCCCGGCCGGGATGCACGACGGCTGCCGACCATCGCCAGTTGTGGTTTTTCCAGAATGCCCGGATCGCCCGCGACAAATAACAGCGGTGGTGCATCGCTGATTTGTGCCAGCAGGGCCGGGTAGTCCGGTTGGTCCCACATCAGTAAATGCTGGGCCGGATGCTCCAGCCAGGCCAATGCATGACTGGCGCCGTCACGGATCTCGGGGCTACGCCTGGCCTCGGAACAGGCCAATGGCAAACCCAGCGCGCGCCAGGCACTGGCCGGTGCGCTGATCGCTTTGGACGCCGAGCCGAAGGCTTCAAGCAGTTTCTTGAACCGTGCCGGACCGAGTTCCGGCAAACGGTGCAGACGTAATCGAGCTTCCAGTTCCGCGGGGGAAACCGGTGTAACAGCAGGCAGCGACATGGATCATCCTTGATCGAAATAAGCCCCCGTACAAACGGGAATAAGCTGTGGATAACTCTGTTGGTAACTTGTGAAGCACGCTTACGGGTTTCGCACCTTGTCCATCACCGACAGCGAGCGTGAAGCACTAAGCACCAGCCCATAACTGAGTTTGTCGTAAGTACGGAAAACCATCAGCAGACCGGCGCGCTCATCGGGAATTTTCAACGGCTGACCGGTGATCCGGTCGCGCACGGTTTCGCCGGTTTTCATTACCGCCAGCAGGTTGCCTTCGGCCAGGCCATCGCGCTGCCCCTTGTTCAGCGTGACCACGTCCAACTCGCCGATCTGCGTGACCCCGCGCGGCACATCGATGATCAAACCGTTGATATCGTGGCTCGGTGCGCTCGGAGTGAAGGTCGAGTTGATCGCGTGCTCTTCACCGCTGAACAAGCGATCGCCCAGGCGAACCTCCTGGGTCGTGCGTTGCAACTCCAGGGTAGCGACGTCACCTTCGATGGCCACGACCTCGCCACCGCCAATGTCGTCGGCGTTGATCCCAAGAATCTCCTTGCTCTGCGGATCGGTGTAGACCTTGCCTTGGCGGAAGATGGCGTACGCTGGTTGCGCCGGATCGAAATGGCCTCGGGCAAAGATGCGGTCACCCGCGCCGCTGAGCACCCGTTCGGCATCGCCAGCGACGATGTAGGGTGCCTTGTCGAAATCTTCGGCCTTGTCGACGATGCGGTTGCTCAGCAGAAAGCTGTTGATCGATTTCAGCGCAATGCCGGGGATAGCCTCGGTTACCGGGCTGCTGCGCACCTGAGGCGAGAGCTTTATGGTGGGAATATTTTCCCGAATTTGCACTTGCCCGTACGCCCAACCTGCCGAGGCCAGTAGCAGCAGGGCGAGTAGTGATTTCCTCATGCGGTGAATCCCTTTATTATGTGCATTCGCGTGAAACGCCAGAGCCGTCAGAGGCTCGCTCCCTGCTTGCTTATCAAGACTTGCTTGTCAACAAAAGGGAGCTACGTTTTACAACGGTAGCCTGCATCTTCGGACCGCCAGGCCATCGACCCGACCTTACTTCACACGTGCACTAATCAAGCTTATGGCCATTTTAAACATCCTCGAATTCCCTGATCCGCGTCTGCGCACTATCGCCAAACCAGTGGCCGTAGTGGACGACGAAGTGCGTCAGTTGGTCGACGACATGTTTGAAACAATGTATGAAGCGCCTGGCATCGGCCTCGCCGCTACCCAGGTCAACGTGCACAAACGTATCGTCGTGATGGACCTCTCCGAAGACCGCAGCGAACCACGAGTGTTCATCAACCCAGAGTTCGAACCCCTGACCGACGAGATGGGCCAGTATCAGGAAGGCTGCCTGTCGGTGCCCGGCTTCTACGAAAACGTCGATCGCCCGCAACGGGTCAAGGTCAAGGCACTGGACCGCGACGGCCAGCCTTACGAACTGATCGCCGAAGATTTGCTCGCCGTGTGCATCCAGCATGAATGCGACCACCTCAACGGTAAATTGTTCGTCGATTACCTGTCGACGCTCAAACGCGACCGCATCAAGAAGAAACTGGAAAAGCTTCATCGCCAGAACGCCTGATGCCCATCTTCAAAGGCTTGCCGCGGCAAGCCTTTTTCTTTTCAAGAGACGTCACCCATGACTGAGCCACTGCGCATTGTCTTTGCCGGCACCCCGGAATTCGCCGCCGAACACCTCAAGGCCCTGCTCGACAGCCCTTACGAGATCGTCGCGGTCTACACCCAACCGGATCGTCCGGCCGGTCGCGGGCAAAAACTGATGCCGAGCCCGGTCAAGCAGCTGGCGCTGGAAAACAGCATCCCGGTGCTGCAACCGCCCACCTTGCGCAACGAAGATGCTCAGGCTGAACTGGCTGCACTGAAGCCGGACTTGATGGTGGTCGTCGCCTACGGCCTGATCCTGCCGCAAGTGGTGTTGGATATTCCGCGCCTGGGTTGCATTAACAGCCACGCTTCGCTGTTGCCACGCTGGCGTGGTGCGGCGCCGATCCAGCGCGCCGTGGAGGCAGGTGACGCCGAAAGCGGTGTGACCGTGATGCGCATGGAAGCCGGCCTCGACACCGGGCCGATGCTGCTCAAGGTAGCTACGCCGATCAGCGCCGAAGACACCGGCGGCAGCCTGCACGATCGTCTGGCCGAAATGGGCCCGCCGGCCGTGGTCCAGGCGATTGCCGGCCTCGTCGCCGGAACCCTGGAGGGCGAAGTGCAGGACGACAGCCTCGCTACCTACGCGCACAAGTTGAACAAGGACGAAGCTCGCATCGACTGGACTCGCCCGGCGGCTGAGCTGGAGCGCCTGGTCCGCGCCTTCAACCCGTGGCCGATCACCCACAGCACCTTGAACGGCGAAGCCCTGAAAGTGCTGGCCGCAAATCTGGCTGATGGCAAAGGTGCCCCGGGTGAAATCCTCGGCGCCAGCAAGGATGGTCTGATCGTCGCCTGCGGCGAGCAGGCGTTGTGCCTGACCCGTCTGCAATTGCCCGGCGGCAAGGCGCTGAACTTCAGCGACCTGTTCAACAGCCGCCGTGAGAAATTCGCCACCGGCACTGTCCTCGGTCAAGCGGCGGACGCTCAATGAACCCGCGTCTGGCCGCCGCCAAGGCACTCGCCGCTGTCCTGAGCGGAAAAGCCTCGCTCAACAGTTCGCTGCCAACGCAAATGGACAAGGTCGAGGACCGTGATCGCGGCTTCACCCAGGACCTGGCGTTCGGCACCGCACGCTGGCAGCCGCGCTTGTCGGCCCTGGCGGCCAAGCTGCTGCAGAAACCGTTCAAGACCGCCGACGCCGATGTCGAAGCGCTGTTGCTGGTCGGTCTCTATCAGTTGCTCTACACCCGCGTCCCGGCCCATGCCGCCATTGGTGAAACCGTCGGTTGTGCTGACAAACTGAAAAAGCCCTGGGCCAAGGCGTTGCTCAACGCTGTGCTGCGTAATGCTCAGCGCGAAAGCGAAACGATTTTCGCCGAGCTGGAACGTGATCCGGTGGTGCGCACCGCCCACCCACGCTGGCTGCAGAAATCCCTGAAGGCGTTCTGGCCAGAGCAATGGGAAGCCATTTGCGCGGCGAACAATGCGCATCCGCCAATGATCCTGCGGGTCAACCGTCGCCATCACAGCCGTGATGCCTACCTCGGTTTGCTGACTGAGGCCGGTATTGCCGCCACGCCGTGTGTGTACAGCCGCGACGGTATCGTGCTGGACGCCGCCGCCGATGTGCGCAGCCTGCCGGGTTTCGCCGAGGGCTGGATCAGCGTACAGGACGAAGCCGCGCAACTGGCTGCCGATCTGCTCGACCTCGCGCCGGGCCAACGGGTGTTGGACGCCTGCTGCGCACCGGGCGGCAAGACCTGCCATATTCTCGAAGCCGAGCCAAAACTGGCCGGTGTCGTGGCGGTAGACCTGGAGGCCAAGCGGCTGGTGCGGGTGCGGGAAAACCTCGAACGCCTGAAACTGAGCGCTGAACTGATTGCCGCCGACGGCCGCGACACGCAGGCGTGGTGGGACGGCAAACCGTTCCAGCGCATCCTGCTGGACGCGCCATGCTCGGCCACCGGCGTGATTCGTCGTCACCCGGACATCAAGCTGACCCGCCAACCCGACGACATCGCCGCGCTGGCGGTTCTGCAAGGCGAGTTGCTCGATGCCATGTGGACCACATTGGAGGTGGGCGGCATCCTGCTGTACGCCACCTGTTCTACGCTGCCGACCGAGAACACCGAAGTCATCGAAGCCTTCCTCGCCCGCACGCCGGGTGCTCGTGAACTGGACCTCGCCACGGCGGCCGGCATCAAGCAGCCCCATGGTCGCCAGTTGCTGGCCCAGGAAGGTGGCCACGACGGGTTCTACTACGCCAAGCTGATCAAGATCGCCGCCGCGCGCGGTTAAATGGATTCAATGGAGTGACTGGATGAAAATCATCATCCTCGGTGCAGGGCAGGTCGGCGGTTCGCTGGCGGAACACCTGGCCAGTGAAGCCAACGATATTACTGTGGTCGACACCGATGGCGAACGCCTGCGCGACCTTGGTGATCGCCTGGACATTCGCACGGTGCAGGGTCGCGGTTCATTCCCGACCGTGCTGCGTCAGGCCGGTGCCGATGACGCCGACATGCTGGTCGCCGTAACCAACAGCGACGAAACCAACATGGTCGCCTGCCAGGTCGCCCACACCCTGTTCCACACCCCGACCAAGATCGCCCGGGTTCGCGAAGCCGCCTACCTGACCCGCGAAGAGCAGTTGTTCCAGAACGAAGCGATTCCGGTGGACGTGCTGATCAGCCCGGAACAAGTGGTGACCAACTACATCAAGCGCCTGATCCAGCATCCCGGCGCCCTGCAGGTAATCGACTTCGCCGAAGGCAAGGCGCAACTGGTGGCCGTGCGGGCGTACTACGGCGGGCCGCTGGTGGGTCAGCAACTGCGGCAGTTGCGCGAGCACATGCCGAACGTGGAAACCCGCGTCGCGGCGATTTTCCGTCGTGACCGGCCGATCCTGCCCCAGGGCGACACGGTGATAGAAGCCGATGACGAGGTGTTTTTCATTGCCGCCAAGGCAAACATTCGTGCGGTGATGAGCGAAATGCGCCGTCTCGACGAAACCTACAAACGCATCGTCATCGCCGGTGGCGGGCAGATCGGCGAACGTCTGGCCGAGGCCATCGAAAGCCGTTATCAGGTGAAAATCATCGAGATGAACCCGGCACGCTGCCGTCATCTCTCCGACACGCTGGACAGCACGGTGGTGTTGCAGGGCAGTGCTTCGGACCGCGACCTGCTGATGGAAGAGAACATTGCCGACGCCGACCTTTTCCTGGCCCTGACCAACGACGACGAAGCCAACATCATGTCTTCGCTGCTGGCCAAACGCCTGGGCGCGAAGAAGGTGATGACCATCATCAACAACCCGGCCTATGTCGATCTGATCCAGGGCGGCGACATCGACATCGCCATCAGCCCGCAACTGGCAACCATCGGCACCTTGCTGGCCCACGTACGCCGTGGCGACATCGTCAGCGTGCACTCACTGCGCCGGGGCGCGGCGGAGGCCATCGAAGCGATTGCCCATGGTGATGCGAAATCGAGCAAGGTGATCGGCAAGGCCATCGAGAACATCGGGCTGCCACCGGGCACCACCATCGGTGCGATCATCCGCGACGAAGAAGTGATCATCGCCCACGACGACACCGTGATCGAAGCGGGCGACCATGTGATTCTGTTCCTTGTGGATAAAAAGCATATTCGCGATGTGGAGAAGTTGTTTCATGTGGGGTTGAGCTTCTTCTGATCCGGACTTTGCGTTGATCAGACTGGCCTCTTCGCGGGCAAGCCCGCTCCCACAGGGGTTTGGGTCGTACACAAGATGTATGTTCACTTCAATTACTGTAGGAGCGGGCTTGCCCGCGAAAGCAATCTCGCAACCACCACATAAGCCAAGGCACAAAAGATGATCGAATCCCTGGAAAAAATGCTCGCCAAGGGTGTGGATAACGCTTTGCTGCGCTTCGGCCTGGGCAAGGGATATCTGGATCTGGGGGAAAACGCCAAGGCTGCGGAGCATTTCCAACGCTGCGTCGAATTCGATCCGAAATATTCGGCGGCGTGGAAACTACTGGGCAAGGCCCACCTGGCACTGGCGGATTTTACAGCCGCGCGCCAAGCCTGGGAGCAAGGCCTGGAAGCCGCTCGCGGCCATGGCGACAAGCAGGCCGAGAAAGAAATGACAGTGTTCCTGAAGAAGCTCGAGCGTCAGTCGCACTGATCAGAGGTAACGCAAACCGATGCCGTCGGCGTCCACCAGCACCACTTCCATGCGCACCCGCGGCGCGCCTGTGGGTAAGTCCTGCACCTGCCCGTAGACCACCGCCCCTCGGGGCAGCGCCGACAGTTGCGGATGCTTGACGTAAACGCCGGTGGTCGACAGGTTACGCGTCTGCCCCAGGCAATCACCGATGCTTTCGTGACTGATCTTGATGCGGAACGACTTGCGGTGTTCGGACATCTTCTGCGCCCTTGAGTGAACGGTTGTGGATAACCCCAAGTCCAGGGTTATCCACAGATCATGCCAATTGAATCAATACCAACGCTCTTCACCCGGCGGGCGCTTCTTGAAGCGCTTCATGCTCCACATGTACTGGCTCGGGTACGCTCGTACATAGCGCTCGACTACCTGGCTCATGGCCGCACAGGATTGCGCTGTATCGGTGCTGTACATGGCCTCTGGCGCGGCTTCAAGGATCACTTTGTAGCCTGAACCGTCCGGCAGGCGCAGGGCGTGCAGGAACACGCCGACCGCTTTACCGCCAGCGAGCATGTTGGGCACGAACTTGCTGGTCAGCGCCTGGGTGGCGAAGAACGGCACGAAGATCCCGGCGGATTCGGACGGTTCCGGGTCAGCGGGAATGCCCACCGCACCACCTTTGCGCACTTCCTTGATGACGCTGAGGATGCCTTCTTTTGTGGAAGCGGCGACCTTGTTACCCAGTTGCACCCGCTGCTTTTGCAGCAATTCATCCACCGCCTTCAACTTCGGTGGGCGGTAGAAAATGATTGGCTTGCACTGACTGCAATAGAAGTGGTTCAGCACTTCCCAGTTGCCCAAGTGGCTGGTGATGCCGACCACGCCTTTGCCGGAGGCGAGGGCGTCCTTCAATATGTCGAGGCCTTCGACTTCGCGCACCAGATCAATGGAGCGCTGGGCTGGCCAGATCCAGGCGCAGGCGCTTTCGGTCAGGGACTTGCCGATGTCCTTCAGGCTCTGGCCCACCAGGCGTTCACGCTCGGCGGGGTCCATGTCCGGAAAGCACTTGGACAGATTGATCCGTACCACGTCGCGGGAACGGTTCGGGGTTTTCCACATGACCCAGCCAATCGCCGAGCCCACGGCCTGCACGGCCCGCCACGGAAGCAGGGCAAACAGCCGCAGAGCGCCTACCAGCAAGGCGCCTTTCAACTTATCCACAGGTCACTCCTGATTTTGTGCTGTGCGCGAGGCGGCCATTCTAACCGCCGTTCGCCAACTGCGCGTAGCGGTCGCAGTCCCGGGTGTGATCCATGACCATGCCCGAGGCCTGCATCAGCGCGTAGCAAATGGTCGGCCCGACGAAGGTGAAACCGGCTTTTTTCAGGCCTTTGCTCATCTCCACGGCGGTCGGCGTCACGGCCGGGACTTCGCTACGATCCTTGAAATGATTGATCACAGGCGTGCCACCAACGAACGACCAGAGAAACGCCACCGGGTCCTCCAATGCCAGCCAGGCCTGGGCATTGCGCCGGGCCGCGTTGAGCTTGAGGCGGTTGCGGATGATCCCCGGATCGAGCATCAACTCGTCGATTTCGGCATCGCTCATCTGCGCCACGCGCTGGACATCAAAACCGAACATCACCTGACGATAATGCTCGCGTTTGCGCAGCACAGTGATCCAGGAAAGCCCGGCCTGGAACCCTTCGAGCAAAAGCAACTCGAACAAACCCTGCGCATCGCGTAGCGGCGTGCCCCACTCCTGATCGTGATAAGCCATGTACAGCGGATCTTCGGAACACCAAAAGCAGCGTGGCATAAGGCTCCAGGGGGCGTGCGCAGCAATGAATCGGGTATACTCCCGCTCTTTAAATCGCAGCCCAAGAAACAGGTGAATTTCGTGAGCCAGCCTACGCCAGCCGTGCGTACCTTCCAAGACTTGATCCTCGCCCTCCAGCAATACTGGGCCGAGCAAGGTTGTGTGGTACTTCAGCCCTACGATATGGAAGTAGGCGCCGGCACTTTCCACACCGCAACGTTCCTGCGCGCCATCGGCCCGGAAACCTGGAACGCGGCCTACGTGCAGCCAAGCCGCCGTCCGACTGACGGTCGCTACGGCGAAAACCCGAACCGTCTGCAGCACTACTACCAGTTCCAGGTGGTCCTGAAGCCGAACCCGGACAACTTCCAGGAACTGTACCTGGGCTCCCTCAAGCACGTCGGCCTGGACCCGCTGGTCCACGACATCCGCTTCGTCGAAGACAACTGGGAATCGCCGACCCTCGGCGCCTGGGGTCTGGGCTGGGAAGTCTGGCTCAACGGCATGGAAGTGACCCAGTTCACCTACTTCCAGCAAGCGGGCGGCATCGAGTGCTACCCGGTGACCGGCGAGATCACCTACGGTCTCGAGCGTCTGGCCATGTACCTGCAAGGCGTGGACTCGGTCTACGACCTGGTCTGGGCTGACGGTCCGTTCGGCAAAGTGACCTACGGCGACGTGTTCCACCAGAACGAGGTGGAGCAGTCCACTTACAACTTCGAACACGCCAATGTCGACAAGCTGTTCGAACTGTTCGATTTCTACGAAAGCGAAGCCAAGCGCCTGATCGAACTCGACCAGCCGCTGCCATTGCCGAGCTACGAAATGGTGTTGAAGGCTTCCCACACCTTCAACCTGCTGGATGCACGCCGGGCAATCTCGGTGACCGCGCGTCAGCAATACATCCTGCGTGTACGCACCCTGGCGCGTTCCGTTGCGCAAGCCTACCTGCTGGCTCGCGCCAAGCTGGGCTTCCCGATGGCGACCCCGGACCTGCGTGACGAAGTACTGGCCAAGCTGGAGGCTGCACAATGAGTGCTCTGGATTTTCTGGTTGAACTGGGCACTGAAGAACTGCCACCCAAAGCCCTGAACACCCTGGCCGAGGCGTTCCTCGCCGGTATCGACAAGGGCCTGCAAGCTGCCGGCCTGAACTACGAGAGCAAAACCGTTTATGCCGCCCCGCGCCGCCTGGCCGTGCTGATCACCGCACTGGCCACCCAGCAGCCGGATCGCAGCATCAACCTCGACGGCCCGCCACGTCAGGCCGCGTTCGATGCCGAAGGCAACCCGACCCAAGCAGCACTGGGCTTCGCCAAGAAGTGCGGCGTCGACCTGAGCGAAATCGATCAGAGCGGCCCGAAACTGCGCTACAGCCAGAGCATCGCCGGCAAGGCGACCGCGAGCCTGCTGCCGACCATCGTCGAAGATTCCCTGAACGACCTGCCGATCCCGAAACGCATGCGTTGGGGCGCCCGCAAGGAAGAGTTCGTTCGTCCGACCCAGTGGCTGGTGATGCTGCTCGGTGACCAGGTCATCGACTGCACCATCCTCGCTCAGAAGGCCGGCCGCGACTCCCGTGGTCACCGCTTCCATCACCCGGAAAACGTGCGCATCGGTTCGCCGTCCAGCTACCTGGCCGACCTGCGTGCCGCCTACGTGCTGGCCGACGCCAACGAGCGTCGCGAGATCATCAGCAAGCGCACCGAAGAGCTGGCCACCCGTCAGGAAGGCACGGCAATCGTTCCCCCAGCGCTGCTCGATGAAGTGACCGCGCTGGTTGAATGGCCAGTGCCGCTGGTGTGCTCGTTCGAGGAACGCTTCCTCGATGTGCCGCAGGAAGCCCTGATCACCACCATGCAGGACAACCAGAAGTACTTCTGCCTGCTGGATGCCGACGGCAAGTTGCTGCCACGTTTCATTACCGTGGCCAACATCGAAAGCAAAGACCCGCAGCAGATCATCGCCGGTAACGAGAAAGTGGTTCGCCCACGCCTGACCGACGCCGAGTTCTTCTTCAAGCAAGACAAGAAGCAGAAGCTCGAAGATTTCAACCTGCGCCTGCAAAACGTGGTGTTCCAGGAGAAACTCGGCAGCGTCTACGACAAGGCCGAGCGCGTTTCCAAACTCGCCGCCTACATCGCGGCGCGCATTGGCGGCAACGCTTCGTGGGCTGCTCGTGCAGGCCTGCTGTCCAAGTGCGACCTGTCGACCGAGATGGTCGGCGAGTTCCCGGAGATGCAAGGTGTCGCCGGTTACTACTACGCCCTCAACGACGGCGAGCCGGAAGATGTCGCACTGGCGCTGAACGAGCAGTACATGCCGCGCGGTGCCGGCGCTGAACTGCCAAGCACCCTGACCGGTGCGGCCGTGGCCATTGCCGACAAGCTCGACACCCTCGTGGGTATCTTCGGCATCGGCATGCTGCCGACCGGCAGCAAAGACCCGTACGCCTTGCGCCGTGCCGCACTGGGCGTGTTGCGTATCCTGATCGAGAAGCAACTGGATCTGGACCTGAACGACGCCGTGGCCTTCGCTGTGAATGCGTTCGGGACCAAGGTCAAGGCTGCCGGTCTGAACGAATCGGTGCTGGAGTTCATCTTCGACCGCCTGCGTGCCCGTTACGAAGACGAAGGTGTCGATGTCGCGACCTACCTGTCGGTACGTGCCCTGAAACCGGGTTCGGCCCTGGACTTCGACCAGCGCGTGCAAGCGGTACAGGCTTTCCGCAAACTGCCGGAAGCTGCCGCCCTGGCCGCCGTGAACAAGCGCGTGTCGAACTTGCTGAGCAAGGTCGAAGGCTCCGTTCCGACAGTCGTGGAAGCCAAGTACTTCGACAACGCCAACGAGTTCTCCCTGTACTCGGCGATCCAGCAAGCTGACCAGGCTGTACAGCCAATGGCCGCCTCGCGTCAGTACAGCGAATCCCTGGCACGCCTGGCTGCACTGCGCGAGCCGGTGGATGCGTTCTTCGAAGCCGTGATGGTCAACGCGGAGGACGCAAAAGTCCGCGCCAACCGTTATGCGTTGCTGGCGCGTCTGCGTGGGTTGTTCCTCGGCGTCGCCGACATTTCGCTGCTGGGTTGAGGGATTGCTGTTGAAACTGCTGATTCTCGATCGGGACGGAGTGATCAATTACGACTCCGACGCTTACATCAAGTCGGTGGAGGAGTGGATTCCACTCCCCGGTTCGATCGAAGCCATCGCGCAGTTGAGCAAGGCCGGCTGGACGGTAGCGGTCGCTACCAACCAGTCGGGCATCGCTCGCGGCTATTACGACCTCGCCACCCTGGATGCCATGCACGAGCGCTTGCGCGCGCTGGTGGCGGAGCAGGGCGGTGAAGTCGGGCTGATCGTCTACTGCCCCCACGGGCCGGACGAAGGCTGCAATTGCCGCAAGCCGAAACCCGGGATGTTGAAAACCATCGCCGCTCATTACAACGTGTCGCTGACCAATCTCTGGTTCGTCGGCGACAGCCTTGGTGACCTGGAAGCCGCCAAAGCCGTCGATTCACAGCCAGTTTTGGTAAAGACCGGGAAAGGCGAAAAGACGTTGGGTAAGACCCTTCCGGTTGGCACATTGATTTTTGACGATCTGGCGGCGATTGCCGCAGAACTTGTGCACAAATGCACTTAACCAAGTGTGCGCTTCTGAATTTCCTTGCAAAGGATGATAGGGAAGTGCGCTTTACATAGGCGGGCAATGCCCGCAACGGTAAACGTCACCATGTCGATACTGCAGGCCATCAGAACCTTCCTCTTTTACCTGCTGCTGGGCACCAGCTCCTTGCTGTGGTGCAGCCTGAGCTTTTTTATCGCGCCGTTTCTGCCCTTCAAGGCACGTTATCGCTTCATCAACGTGTACTGGTGCCGCTGCGCCTTGTGGCTGAGCAAAGTGTTTCTGGGCATTCGCTACGAAGTGAAGGGTGCCGAGAACGTACCTGAACGGCCTTGCGTCATTCAGTCAAACCACCAGAGCACCTGGGAGACGTTCTTTCTCTCGGCCTACTTCTCACCGCTGAGCCAGGTGCTCAAACGTGAATTGCTCTATGTGCCGTTCTTCGGTTGGGCCATGGCCATGCTGCGACCGATCGCCATCGATCGCGACAACCCGAAAGCCGCACTCAAGCATGTGGCGCAAAA
The DNA here is from genome assembly GCF_059422045.1 of Pseudomonas sp. GW821-FHT02A08. Taxonomy (NCBI): domain Bacteria; kingdom Pseudomonadati; phylum Pseudomonadota; class Gammaproteobacteria; order Pseudomonadales; family Pseudomonadaceae; genus Pseudomonas; species Pseudomonas sp. GW821-FHT02A08. Next base: position 37,612 of record NZ_JBWKWD010000012.1, on the reverse strand, counting down.
AGGCGATGAGTTGCTCAAGGACAATGTCTGGGTGCTGATCTTCCCCGAAGGCACTCGCGTTCCTTTCGGCACCGTCGGAAAGTTCTCGCGCGGTGGCAGCGCCTTGGCGGTCAACGCCGAATTGCCGGTGCTGCCGATTGCGCACAACGCAGGCAAATTCTGGCCGAAAACCGGTTGGGCGAAGAAGCAGGGCGTCATCACTGTGATCATTGGCGAGCCGATGTATGCCGCAGGCACCGGACCGCGAGCCATCGCTGAATTGAACGACCGGGTCCAGGCGTGGAACGAGCAGATGCAACGGGAAATGGGCTCGCTGCCACCGGCTCCGCAAGCGCCGGTTTCAAACGATCAGGTGGCTGTCTGAGATTCTGTGGATAACCTGTGTACCGTTTCATCGAAAAACGTCGTTATTTGCTCCTAAGTTTATGATTTTTTTACATATTTCTTAGGATGATAAAACCCATAAAAACGTGCATAAGTTTTTTTCGGACGTAAAAAAACCGACTGATATAGCCGGTTTTTTTATGCCCGGAGCAAACGCTGGCTGTCGTCATGACAGGTCAATCCGAATCACTCGCAGCAGATTGAACAACGCCCGGGTCAGCAGCGCCTGATCCGCCAGAACCAGACTTTCCTGGGCTTCCTCTTCCATTTGATGAACCAGTTCGATCTGTTTCAGCTGCGCGATGGGCAGCGCCTGGTCGAACACATCCAGCACCAGCATCGCAAACAGGCTCGGCTGGAACTGATAAGCCTCGGACTCGCCCTCGCCAGGTGAACGAAACCGTCACTCGTGACGGCAAAGCCATCGTCATGACCGAACGCGAATACCGCCTGGCACATTGCCTGTTCAGCAACCTCGGCCGACCGCTGTCGCGGGATTACCTGTACGAGCGATTCTGGCCCCATGAACAAATGTCATCGTCCCGACCGCTGGACACCCACATCTATCGCCTGCGCAACAAGCTTGGCCTGACAGCGGATCGTGGTTGGCAGTTGCTGACGATTTACGGGTATGGGTATCGGTTGGAGAGTGTGGCGTCGACGAGCGAGTGAAACGCGGACAAATAAAAAAGGCCAACGCAATGCGTTGGCCTTTTCGTTGGCATCGACCGGGATCAAAAGTCCAGGTTGGACACTGCCAATGCGTTGCTTTCGATAAAGTCACGACGTGGTTCGACCGCATCACCCATCAGGGTGTTGAAGATCTGGTCCGCGCCAATGGCGTCTTCGATGGTCACTTTCAGCATGCGACGCACGCTTGGGTCCATGGTGGTTTCCCACAGCTGATCCGGGTTCATCTCGCCCAGACCTTTGTATCGCTGGATAGTATGGCGCTTGGTGCTTTCGGCCATCAGCCAATCCAGGGCTTCCTTGAACTCGGTGACCGACTTACGACGTTCGCCACGCTGGATGTACGCGCCGTCATCCAGCAGTGTGCTCAGTTGAGCGCCCAGGGAAACAACGGTCTTGTAGTCGTTGCTGCCGAAGAAGTCGCGGTTGAAGGTGACGTAGTTGGACAGGCCGTGGGAGATCAATTCGACCTCTGGCAGCCACACGCCACGCTCACGGTCTTCACGCAGGCTGGCCTTGTAGACCAGACCCGACTTCTCGACTGTGCGCAGACGCACTTCGTACTGAGCCAGCCAATCCTGCATCGCTGCGTGATCGGACAGCTGGTCCATGCTGACAGCCGGCAGGTAGATGAAGTGCTCGGTCAGTTCCTGTGGGTACAGGCGCGACAGGCGCTTGAGGGTTTTCATCACCAGGCGGAAGTCATTCACCAGACGCTCGAGGGCTTCGCCGGAAATACCCGGTGCATCCTCGTTCAGGTGCAGGCTCGCATCTTCCAGGGCCGACTGCGTCATGTACTCTTCCATGGCGTCGTCGTCTTTGATGTATTGCTCTTGCTTGCCTTTCTTCACTTTGTACAGCGGCGGCTGAGCGATGTAGATGTAACCACGCTCGATCAGCTCCGGCAGCTGACGGAAGAAGAAGGTCAGCAGCAGGGTACGGATGTGCGAACCGTCGACGTCAGCATCGGTCATGATGATGATGTTGTGATAGCGCAACTTGTCGATGTTGTACTCTTCGCGACCGATGCCACAGCCCAACGCGGTGATCAAGGTACCCACTTCCTGGGAAGAGATCATCTTGTCGAAGCGTGCTTTCTCGACGTTCAGGATTTTACCCTTGAGGGGCAGAATCGCCTGGGTCTTGCGGTTACGTCCCTGCTTGGCAGAGCCGCCCGCGGAGTCACCTTCCACGAGGTACAGTTCGGACAGGGCAGGGTCTTTTTCCTGGCAGTCGGCCAGTTTGCCCGGCAGGCCGGCGATGTCCAGCGCGCCTTTGCGGCGGGTCATCTCACGGGCTTTACGTGCCGCTTCACGGGCACGGGCCGCGTCGATCATCTTGCCGACGACCAGTTTGGCTTCGTTCGGGTTTTCCAGCAGGAAGTCGGAGAAGTATTTGCCCATTTCCTGTTCGACCGCGGTCTTCACTTCGGAAGACACCAGCTTGTCTTTGGTCTGGGAGCTGAACTTCGGATCCGGCACCTTCACCGAAATGATCGCGGTCAGGCCTTCACGGGCATCGTCACCGGTGGTGGCGACTTTGTGCTTCTTCGCCAGACCTTCTGCTTCGATGTAGGTGTTCAGGTTACGCGTCAGTGCGGAACGGAATCCCACCAGGTGAGTACCGCCGTCGCGCTGTGGAATGTTGTTGGTGAAGCACAACAGGTTCTCGTTGAAGCTGTCGTTCCACTGCAGAGCGATTTCCACGCCGATGCCGTCTTCACGCTGGATGTTGAAGTGGAACACCTGGTTGACCGGGGTCTTGTTGGTGTTCAGGTATTCAACGAACGCACGCAGGCCGCCTTCGTACTTGAACAGTTCTTCCTTGCCGCTGCGCTCGTCCTTGAGGACGATGCCGACACCGGAGTTGAGGAAAGACAGTTCACGAATCCGCTTGGCCAGGATGTCCCAGCTGAAGTGGATGTTCTTGAAGGTTTCACTGGAAGCCTTGAAGTGGATCTGCGTACCGGTGGTTTCGGAGTCGCCAACGATTTTCATCGGCTCTTGCGGAACACCGTGGACGTAAGTCTGCTCCCAGATCTTGCCGCTACGGCGCACAGTGAGAACAAGCTGTTCCGACAGGGCGTTAACGACCGACACACCCACGCCATGCAGACCGCCGGATACTTTGTAGGAGTTGTCGTCGAACTTACCGCCGGCGTGCAGCACGGTCATGATGACCTCGGCTGCCGAAACGCCTTCTTCCTTGTGCACGTCTACCGGGATGCCACGGCCGTTGTCGCGAACGGTGATGGACTCATCCGGGTGGATGATGATGCTGATGTCGTCGCAGTAGCCGGCGAGCGCTTCGTCGATCGAGTTATCGACCACCTCGAACACCATGTGGTGCAGACCGCTGCCATCGTCGGTGTCGCCAATATACATACCGGGACGTTTGCGTACGGCATCCAGGCCTTTCAGCACTTTAATGCTCGTTGAGTCGTACGTATTTTCTTCGCTCAATGCCTTCACTCCCGATGGTCGTGGGTCTGGGTGATACGGCCCTGTTCCACGTGGAACAGAGCGACTGGCGTTTCCGTCTGCCAGCCTTCCCTCAATAATTCGTGATCTACACAGGTGATAAATACCTGGCAGCGTAAGTCTTCCAACAAGCGGCAAAGGGCGCGACGGTGGTGCTCGTCCAGTTCGGACGGCAAGTCATCCACCAGATAAATACACTGACCGCGTCGAGCCTGGCTGACCAGGTGCCCTTGGGCAATCCGTAATGCGCAAACCACCAACTTTTGCTGGCCACGGGACAAGATGTCCGCGGCGTTGTGCGCACCCAGTCTGAGACGCAAATCAGCACGTTGTGGTCCGGCCTGGGTATGCCCCATTTGCTGGTCCCGCTGCAAAGACCCGGCGAGCACAGCACTCAGTTCACGGTCCTTGTCCCAGCCGCGGTAATAGCTGAGCGTCAAGCCTTCAAGCTCAACCAGTTCGCTCAAGGTCTGTTCAAAGACTGGTTTCAAGGCTTTGATATAAGCGCGGCGGTATTCATCAATTTCAGCGCTGGCCTGGCACAGTTCCCTGTCCCAAACCGCTTGCGAAACGGCGTCAAGTGTACCATGCCGCAGCCAAGAGTTTCTCTGGCGCAGGGCCTTCTGCAAGCGCTGCCAGGTAGACATAAAGCGCGGTTCCACGTGGAACACACCCCAGTCGAGAAACTGTCGGCGAATCTTCGGCGCGCCTTCCAGCAAGCGGAAGCTGTCGGGATTGATCAGTTGCAGAGGCAGGATTTCGGCCAGTTGCGCGGCGCTGCGCGCGTTCTGCCCATCGATACGGATTTGGAATTCGCCTTGTCGATCCCGTGAGATGCCCAAGGCGCTATGCCCACCCTCCGCCAGTTCAACCTGGCCAAATACCGTACAGGCAAGCTGTTCGTATTGAATGACCGGCAACAGACGGGTGCTGCGAAACGAACGGGCAAGCCCCAGCAGATGGATGGCTTCCAGAACACTGGTTTTGCCGCTGCCGTTGGCGCCGTAAAGAATATTGATGCGGGGGGAGGGGGAGAAGGTCACCGGGTGCAGATTGCGCACCGCGGTGACCGAGACGCGACTTAAGGACATCTAGCTTCTGCTGAGCATGATTACAGACGCATCGGCATGACAACGTAGGCCGAGTCGTCGTTATCCGATTCCTGCACCAGCGCACTGCTGTTGGAGTCGGACAGGATCAGACGAACCTGCTCGGTGGTCATCACGCCCAATACGTCGAGCAGGTAGCTCACGTTGAAGCCGATTTCCAGAGAGCCGCCGTTGTATTCAACGCCCACTTCTTCTTCCGCTTCTTCCTGCTCCGGGTTGTTCGCCTGGATCTTCAGCTGACCGCTGGCCAGTTGCAGACGGATACCACGGTACTTCTCGTTGGACAGAATCGCGGTACGGCTGAACGCTTCGCGCAGAGCCTGGCGATCGCCAAGTACCAGCTTGTCGCCGCCCTTGGGCAGAACACGCTCGTAGTCCGGGAATTTGCCGTCGACCAGCTTCGAGGTGAAGGTGAACTCACCGGTGGTGGCGCGGATGTGGTGCTGACCCAGCACGATGCTGACATTGCCGTCCGGCTCGGTGAGCAGGCGTGCCAGTTCGAGGATACCTTTGCGCGGCACGATGACCTGGTGACGATCCGGCTGACCGATATCGGCCTGCATCGAGCACATGGCCAGACGGTGACCGTCGGTGGCCACGGCGCGGATCACGCCAGCGGAAACTTCCAGCAGCATGCCGTTGAGGTAGTAACGCACGTCCTGTTGAGCCATGGCGAAGCTGGTGCGTTCGATCAGGCGACGCAGCTTGCTTTGCTCAAGGCTGCAGGTCAGCGAACCCGGGCCTTCTTCCACGGTAGGGAAATCGTTGGCCGGCAGTGTCGACAGGGTGAAGCGGCTACGGCCAGCCTTGACCACAAGCTTCTGCTCGTCGACCTTGATGTCGATCAGCGCATCGTTCGGCAGGCTTTTGCAGATGTCCATCAGCTTGCGCGCCGGCACGGTGATGGAACCCGGATCCGCCGGCTCTTCGAGTTGAACACGACCAACCAGCTCGACTTCCAGGTCGGTACCGGTCAGCGACAATTGCTGGCCTTCGACAACCAGCAGCACGTTGGAAAGTACCGGCAAGGTCTGTCGGCGTTCGACGACGCCTGCGACCAGTTGCAGGGGTTTCAACAGGGCTTCGCGTTGAATGGTGAAATGCATGGTCTAGTCCCTTGCCTTAATAAGCTGCGCTGGTGTTCATCAAGTGGTCAGCGTACGCAGCAGGTTCTTGTAGTCCTCGCGGATGTCCGCGTCGGATTCCTTAAGTTCGTTGATCTTGCGACACGCGTGCAAGACCGTTGTATGGTCGCGACCGCCAAACACATCGCCGATTTCCGGCAAGCTGTGGTTGGTCAGTTCCTTGGACAACGCCATGGCGACCTGACGCGGACGAGCCACCGAACGCGAACGGCGTTTGGACAGCAAGTCTGAGATCTTGATCTTGTAGTACTCGGCGACCGTGCGCTGAATGTTATCCACAGAGACCAGTTTATCCTGCAACGCCAACAAGTCCTTCAGGGATTCGCGAATCAGCTCGATGGTGATATCGCGGCCCATGAAGTGCGAGTGGGCGATCACGCGCTTGAGCGCGCCTTCCAGCTCACGGACGTTGGAGCGAATGCGCTGGGCAATGAAGAACGCGGCGTCGTGAGGCAACTCGACTTTGGCCTGATCGGCCTTCTTCATCAGGATCGCCACGCGGGTTTCCAGCTCCGGTGGCTCGACCGCTACGGTCAGGCCCCAGCCAAAGCGGGATTTGAGGCGTTCTTCAAGGCCTTCGATTTCCTTCGGGTAGCGGTCACTGGTGAGAATGACCTGCTGGCCACCTTCGAGCAGCGCGTTGAAGGTGTGGAAAAACTCTTCCTGGGAACGCTCCTTGCGGGCGAAGAACTGAATGTCATCGATCAGCAACGCATCCACCGAACGGTAGAAACGTTTGAACTCGTTGATCGCGTTCAGTTGCAGAGCCTTGACCATGTCCGCCACGAAACGCTCGGAATGCAGGTACACCACCTTGGCATTCGGGTTCTTCTTTAATAGATGGTTACCCACAGCATGCATCAAGTGGGTTTTACCCAGGCCGACGCCACCATAAAGGAAGAGCGGGTTGTAACCGTGCTTGGGGTTGTCAGCCACCTGCCAGGCAGCGGCGCGCGCCAGCTGGTTGGATTTACCTTCAACGAAATTCTCAAAGGTAAAGGTGCGGTTCAGGTAACTGGTGTGCTTGAGCGCACCTTCGACCTGCACGGTACGTTGCTCGGCGCGCACAGGTGCCTGTTGCGAACTGGCGCCGGCCATTGGGTCGAAGCTGTCACGGGAAGGTTCTTCCTCTGTGACCTCAGCCACTTTTTGCGTCGCACGCTTGGTCGACGCGGCGGCAGGTGCCGGCGCCGGACTGGCGGGCGCTTGAGCAGCCTGGGCCTGGGAAGCCGCGGCAGCCAGGGGAGCATTGGGCGCGGCACGGGGTGCCGAACTGCGTTTGCTGCCTATTAATAGAGAAAGCGCGGGTGCCATGCCATTGCCGTGTTCATCGAGCAATTCGAGAACACGCCCCAGGTATTTTTCGTTGACCCAGTCCAGAACAAAACGATTGGGCGCATAGACACGCAACTCGTCGCCTTCGGCTTCGACCTGTAGTGGACGGATCCAAGTGTTGAATTGTTGGGCAGGCAGCTCATCGCGCAGAAGCTCCACGCACTGCTGCCAAAGTTCCACTGACACGGATATCCCCTAAGTTGAAAGCCGGTGAGGCAAAAACAAGCGGACATTGTAGCGACCAGACGCCGACTTATCCACACGAAGGTGGTTCATCGACCAAGAAGAATCACCGTTTCATACGCAAAAAAGGTGACCAGTGGTCTGTGCATAAGCTCTGTGGATAACCGGGGTTAAGGTCATTGTACAAGTGGGGGCGAAACTCGGTGGATAACCGGCCTGTGGATAAGGTGACCTTTCACACACAGGTTATCCGACAGCGCAGCACAGGCTGAACACTGTTTTCCACCGTAGTTGTCATTCTCTGTACAGCAGGTAAAACAAGGCCTTGATCGACTTATCCACAGCAGGGTGCGTACCTAGCTTTTATAAGCTTTACAGAAAAGCTTTAAATACTTTCCTTTCTTATTTTTATATCTACGCAAGGTGCGAACACCGAAAAACCTCTGGAGATCTATTTATAAGGAAACGCTGGTTGGAAATTGACCTGAAGGCTTGCTTTCTCTAGAATCCCCGGTCTCTTAAAACGGGGGCCATTCCGGCCCGTTGTGGACGAACCAGGTAACACGACAATGAAACGTACTTTCCAACCAAGCACTATCAAACGCGCTCGTACCCACGGTTTCCGTGCTCGCATGGCTACCAAGAACGGTCGTGCCGTCCTGTCGCGTCGTCGCGCCAAAGGTCGTGCGCGTCTGGCAGTTTGATAATCCGGCACTGGAGGTGAGTCAGGACTTCAGTCGGGAAAAGCGTCTGCTTACCCCCCGGCATTTCAAGGCAGTCTTTGACTCCCCTACCGGCAAGGTTCCGGGGAAAAATCTCCTGCTCCTTGCGCGCAACAACGATCTTGATCACCCCCGTCTCGGGTTGGTTATCGGGAAAAAGAGCGTAAAGCTCTCCGTCGAGCGCAATCGCCTCAAACGTCTGATGCGCGAATCGTTTCGCCTGAACCAGGATTCTCTGGTCGGCTGGGACATTGTTATCGTCGCGCGCAAAGGTTTGGGTGACGTAGAAAACCCCGAATTGATTCAGCATTTCGGCAAACTCTGGAAACGACTGGCTCGCAGTTCGCCGGTGCCAGCAGTCAAAACCGAACCTGTAGGGGTAGACAGTCCGGATGCGTAAACTGGCACTCGTTCCGATCCAGTTTTATCGCTATGCCATTAGTCCCCTGATGGCCGATCACTGTCGTTTCTACCCCAGTTGTTCCTGCTACGCGTTAGAAGCCATCGAAAATCATGGCCTTCTTCGCGGTGGCTGGCTGACCTTTCGTCGTTTAGGTCGCTGTCATCCGTGGAATCCCGGTGGTTATGACCCGGTTCCACCTATCCCTACCTCCCGTTCTTCTTCGATGGCCGAGTAATCATGGATATCAAACGCACGATCCTGATCGTCGCCCTGGCAATCGTGTCCTACGTTATGGTTCTTAAATGGAACCAGGACTATGGCCAGGCTGCCCTGCCGACTCAGAATGTTGCCACCAATACGACTGCATCGGGCCTGCCGGATACGGCATCTGGCTCCAACGCTTCCGCCAGTGACGACATTCCACGTGCTGCAAGCGACACCAGCGCACCTGCCGAAACGCCGGTGGCTGTGAGCAAGGACCTCATCCAGATCAAAACGGATGTACTGGACCTGGCTGTCGACCCACAAGGTGGCGATGTTGCCCAGCTGACCCTGCCGCTGTATCCGCGTCGTCAGGATCACCCGGAAATTCCGTTCCAGTTGTTCGATAACGGCGGTGAACGTACTTATCTGGCGCAAAGCGGTCTGATCGGCACCAACGGTCCGGATGCAAATCCGGCCGGTCGTCCGGTTTATTCCTCGGAGAAGAAGGTTTATCAGCTGGCTGACGGTCAGGACCAATTGGTCGTGGACCTGAAGTTCAGCAAGGACGGCGTCAACTACATCAAGCGTTTCACCCTGAAACGCGGCCTGTATGACGTAACCGTGTCCTACCTGATCGACAACCAGAGCGCTCAGCCCTGGGCAGGTGCGATGTTCGCGCAATTGAAGCGTGACGCCAGCGCCGATCCATCTTCCACAACCGCCACTGGTACCGCGACTTACCTGGGCGCCGCCCTGTGGACAAGTTCCGAGCCGTACAAGAAAGTGTCCATGAAGGACATGGACAAGGCGCCGTTGAAAGAAACCGTCACTGGCGGTTGGGTTGCCTGGTTGCAACACTACTTCGTGACCGCATGGATTCCGGCCAAGGGCGAAAACAACGTCGTCCAGACCCGTAAAGACAGCAAAGGCAACTACATCATCGGCTACACCGGCCCATCGATGAGTGTTGCGCCGGGTGCAAAGGCCGAGACCAGTGCTGTTCTGTACGCCGGTCCGAAAAGCCAGGCGATACTGAAAGAGTTGTCCCCAGGTCTTGAACTGACTGTCGACTACGGCATTCTGTGGTTCATTGCCCAGCCGATCTTCTGGCTGCTGCAACATATCCATGAAATCGTCGGTAACTGGGGCTGGTCGATCATCTTCCTGACCATGCTGATCAAAGGGATCTTCTTCCCGCTGTCGGCTGCCAGCTACAAATCCATGGCGCGCATGCGTGCAGTGGCACCAAAACTGGCCGCGCTGAAAGAGCAACATGGCGATGACCGGCAGAAAATGTCGCAAGCCATGATGGAGCTGTACAAGAAAGAGAAGATCAATCCGCTGGGTGGTTGCTTGCCAATCCTCGTGCAGATGCCGGTTTTCCTCTCGCTGTACTGGGTTCTGCTGGAAAGCGTCGAGATGCGTCAGGCGCCGTTCATGCTGTGGATTACTGACCTGTCGATCAAGGATCCGTTCTTCATTCTGCCGATCATCATGGGTGCAACCATGTTCATCCAGCAGCAGTTGAACCCGACTCCTCCGGATCCGATGCAGGCCAAGGTGATGAAGCTGATGCCGATCATCTTCACCTTCTTCTTCCTGTGGTTCCCGGCTGGTCTGGTGCTGTACTGGGTAGTGAACAACTGCCTGTCGATCGCCCAACAGTGGTACATCACTCGTAAGATCGAAGCGGCTACCAAAGCAGCTGCCTGATTTACACTGTGGATAACCACTCAAAACGCCCCCTAGTGGGGCGTTTTGCTATCTGTCACTTTTGTCTGGATACCGGTTTATGAGCGTTCCTCGTGAAACCATCGCAGCCGTCGCCACCGCTCAAGGTCGCGGCGGTGTAGGCATCGTGCGTATTTCCGGGCCGTTGGCCAGCGTTGCGGCCAAGGCCTTCAGTGGTCGCGAGCTCAAGCCGCGATTTGCTCACTACGGTCCGTTCTTCAGTGAAAACGACGAGGTGCTGGACCAGGGCATTGCCCTGTATTTCCCCGGCCCGAACTCGTTCACAGGCGAAGATGTGCTGGAACTGCAAGGCCATGGCGGTCCGATTGTTCTGGATATGCTGCTCAAGCGCTGCCTGGAACTGGGTTGCCGTCTCGCCCGACCGGGGGAATTCAGTGAGCGCGCCTTCCTCAATGACAAACTCGACCTCGCCCAGGCCGAAGCCATCGCCGACCTGATTGAAGCCAGTTCTGCCCAGGCTGCGCGAAACGCATTGCGCTCCCTGCAGGGCGCTTTCTCGACACGTGTGCATAACCTCACCGAACAACTGATCGGCCTGCGAATCTATGTCGAAGCGGCCATCGATTTTCCGGAAGAGGAAATCGATTTCCTCGCCGATGGCCACGTCTTGAGCATGCTCGACAAGGTGCGCGACGAGTTATCCACTGTCATCCGCGAAGCCGGGCAGGGCGCCTTGCTGCGTGACGGCATGACCGTGGTCATTGCCGGTCGTCCGAATGCCGGTAAATCCAGCCTGCTCAATGCCCTGGCCGGGCGTGAAGCGGCGATAGTGACCGAAATTGCCGGCACCACCCGTGACGTGCTTCGTGAACATATCCACATCGATGGCATGCCTCTGCACGTGGTGGATACCGCCGGCCTGCGCGATACCGATGATCATGTGGAAAAAATCGGCGTCGAGCGTGCCTTGAAAGCCATCGGCGAAGCGGATCGGGTATTGCTGGTGGTCGATGCCACGGCACCGGAAGCCCTCGATCCTTTCGCACTCTGGCCGGAGTTTCTGGAGATCCGTCCCGACCCCGCGAAAGTTACCCTGATCCGCAACAAGGCCGACCTTACGGGCGAAGCCATTGCCCTGGAAGTCAGCGATGACGGCCATGTCACCATCAGTTTGAGCGCCAAGTCCGGCGGTGCCGGACTGGACCTGCTGCGTGAACACCTCAAGGCTTGCATGGGCTATGAACAAACCTCCGAAAGCAGCTTCAGCGCTCGCCGACGACACCTTGAGGCGCTACGTCATGCCAGTGCCGCCCTCGAGCATGGCCGTGCCCAATTGACCCTGGCCGGTGCTGGAGAGTTGTTGGCCGAAGATTTGCGCCAGGCTCAGCAGTCACTGGGGGAAATCACTGGTGCTTTCAGCTCTGACGATCTGCTGGGGCGAATTTTCTCCAGCTTCTGTATCGGTAAATAGCCCTCCTGTTATTCACAGACAGGCCATTCGTGCCTGTCTGCTCCCTCCTTTTCTGAAAAAAACCTCCAGTGCCGAGCGGACTTCGTCTGCTTGAGCGCAAATCCTGTGCCCGAATTTCGAGCAAACGGCGCTTTTCTGTGGATTAAGCCCTGTGAATAACCGCAGCTAAGGTCAGTTGATAACAGGGCTCGAAAACTGAACATAACCGCCTCTGTGGATAACCACCGCTTTCATCCACAGGCTTACACCGGTTATCCAAGGGCCTCATTGGTACATGAACACAGGGTTTTGAATCTCTGTACACGTTGAATACAAAGGGCTGTATCAATCTATCCACAGAAAGGTAGGTGCATAGAAATAAACATAAAAACAAAGATTTAATAAATTTCTTTCTTTTTAATTTCTATAACTCCGACTTTTCCACAGCTGGTTAAATTTTGTGCAAAGGGTTCTTTAGGAAGGGCGAAGTCCCTATACTTGTCGACCAGGTCCAAAAACCTGAGCTCAAACTATTCCTGAATTACCTACTTAAGCAGGCACGAGGTGCGTGGTGGATTTCCCTTCCCGTTTTGAAGTGATCGTCATCGGCGGCGGTCATGCCGGTACCGAGGCAGCACTGGCCTCAGCACGTATGGGGGTTAAAACCCTGTTGCTGACGCATAACGTGGAAACCCTTGGTGCCATGAGTTGCAACCCGGCCATTGGCGGGATCGGCAAAAGCCACCTGGTCAAGGAAATCGACGCCCTCGGCGGCGCTATGGCCATGGCCACCGATAAAGGCGGAATCCAGTTTCGCGTGTTGAACAGCCGCAAAGGCCCGGCCGTGCGAGCAACCCGCGCGCAGGCAGACCGGGTTCTGTACAAGGCCGCTGTCCGCGAAATCCTGGAGAACCAGCCGAACCTGTGGATATTTCAACAAGCCGCTGACGACCTGATCGTCGAGCAGGAACAAGTCCGTGGTGTTGTCACGCAAATGGGTCTGCGTTTCCTCGCCGATTCCGTGGTGTTGACCACCGGTACGTTCCTCGGTGGACTTATCCACATCGGGTTGCAGAATTTTTCCGGCGGTCGCGCCGGTGATCCGCCATCGATTGCGCTGGCTCACCGTCTGCGTGAACTGCCATTGCGTGTGGGTCGTTTGAAAACCGGTACTCCGCCGCGTATCGACGGCCGGTCTGTGGATTTCTCGGTGATGTCCGAACAACCGGGCGATACGCCGATCCCGGTGATGTCGTTCATGGGCAACAAGGAACAGCATCCACAGCAGGTCAGTTGCTGGATTACCCATACGAATGCGCGGACCCACGAAATCATTGCCGCGAACCTCGACCGTTCGCCGATGTATTCCGCTGCCGGTGAGATCGAAGGCATCGGCCCGCGCTATTGCCCGTCGATCGAAGACAAGATCCATCGCTTTGCCGACAAGGAAAGCCATCAGGTGTTCATCGAACCGGAAGGTTTGACCACCCATGAGCTGTATCCGAACGGGATATCCACAAGCTTGCCGTTCGACGTGCAATTGCAGATCGTGCAATCGATCCGCGGCATGGAAAACGCGCACATCGTGCGTCCGGGCTATGCCATCGAATACGACTACTTCGATCCACGGGATTTGAAATACAGCCTGGAAACCAAAGTCATAGGCGGCCTGTTCTTCGCCGGGCAAATCAACGGCACAACCGGTTACGAAGAAGCCGGTGCCCAGGGTTTGCTCGCCGGGACCAACGCCGCACTGCGTGCACAAGGCAAAGAGGCCTGGTGCCCGCGTCGCGACGAGGCCTATATCGGTGTGTTGGTCGACGACCTGATTACCCTTGGTACCCAGGAGCCGTACCGGATGTTCACATCCCGCGCCGAATACCGTTTGATTCTGCGCGAAGACAACGCCGACCTGCGCCTGACCGAAAAAGGTCGCGAACTGGGCCTGGTGGATGACGTGCGCTGGGCGGCTTTCTGCAAAAAACGTGAAAGCATCGAACTGGAAGAGCAACGCCTGAAAAGCACCTGGGTTCGCCCGGGCACCGAACAGGGCGATGCCATTGCCGAAAAATTCGGCACACCACTGACTCATGAATACAACCTGCTGAATCTCTTGAGCCGTCCGGAAATCGACTACGCTGGTCTGATCGCCGTGACCGGTGGCGGTGCAGAAGATCCACAAGTCGCCGAACAGGTCGAAATCAAGACCAAGTACGCCGGCTACATCGATCGTCAACAGGATGAAATCGCCCGCTTGCGCGCCAGCGAAGACACCAAATTGCCTGTGGATATCGATTACACGAATATTTCCGGTCTCTCCAAAGAGATCCAGAGCAAGCTCGGTGCGACCCGCCCTGAAACCTTGGGCCAGGCTTCGCGTATCCCGGGCGTTACGCCGGCAGCCATTTCGCTGTTGATGATTCATTTGAAAAAACGCGGCGCGGGCCGTCAGTTGGAGCAAAGCGCTTGAGTTCGTTGGTCACTTCGCAACACGCAGAAGAGTTATCCACAGGTGCTCGCCAACTCGGTGTCACGCTGACAGAAACCCAGCACGCACAGTTGCTGGGTTACCTGGCCCTGTTGATCAAATGGAACAAGGCTTACAACCTCACCGCCGTGCGTGATCCGGACGAAATGGTTTCCCGTCACTTGCTCGATAGCCTGAGCGTGATGTCGTTCATCGAAAACGGTCGCTGGCTCGACGTCGGCAGTGGAGGCGGCATGCCTGGCATTCCGCTGGCGATCCTGTTTCCCGAGTCCCAGGTGACCTGCCTGGACAGCAACGGCAAGAAAACCCGCTTCCTGACCCAGGTCAAGCTCGAACTCAAACTGGATAACCTGCAAGTTATCCACAGTCGCGTCGAAGCATTCCAGCCTGCCCAGCCGTTCAACGGGATCATTTCCCGGGCGTTCAGCAGCATGGAAAACTTCAGCAACTGGACTCGCCACCTCGGCGATAGCGAAACACGCTGGCTGGCAATGAAGGGCGTTCATCCGGCCGATGAGCTGGTAGCATTGCCGGCAGACTTCCACCTCGATAGCGAACACGCCCTGGCCGTACCTGGTTGCCAAGGCCAACGCCATCTGCTGATACTGCGCCGCACGGCATGATTGGGAACACAAGCAAGAATGGCTAAGGTATTCGCGATTGCGAACCAAAAGGGTGGCGTGGGCAAAACCACCACCTGCATCAACCTCGCAGCATCCCTGGTCGCGACCAAGCGCCGGGTGCTGTTGATCGATCTCGATCCACAGGGCAACGCCACCATGGGTAGCGGTGTGGATAAACATGGCCTGGAAAATTCGGTCTACGACCTGCTGATCGGCGAATGTGATCTGGCCCAGGCCATGCACTTCTCCGAACACGGTGGTTACCAGTTGTTGCCGGCTAACCGCGACCTCACCGCGGCTGAAGTGGTTCTGCTGGAAATGCAGATGAAGGAAAGCCGTCTGCGCAGCGCGCTGGCGCCGATCCGGGAAAACTACGATTACATTTTGATCGACTGCCCGCCGTCGCTGTCGATGCTGACCTTGAACGCACTGGTTGCCGCCGACGGGGTGATTATCCCCATGCAGTGCGAGTACTTCGCACTCGAAGGCTTGAGCGACCTTGTGGATAACATCAAGCGTATCGCTGAACTGCTGAACCCGAACCTCAAGGTCGAAGGCTTGCTGCGTACGATGTACGATCCGCGCCTGAGCCTGATGAACGATGTCTCGGCGCAGCTCAAGGAACACTTCGGCGAGCAGCTCTACGACACCGTCATTCCGCGAAACATCCGTCTGGCCGAAGCGCCAAGCTACGGCATGCCGGCGCTGGCGTACGACAAAGCTTCGCGAGGCGCCGTTGCCTACCTGGCATTGGCGGGCGAAATGGTTCGTCGTCAACGCAAAAACTCACGCATCGCCGCTGCTCAGGCAACTTAAGGAATCCCCATGGCCGTCAAGAAACGAGGTCTCGGACGTGGACTGGATGCTCTGTTGAGTGGTCCGACTGTCACCTCGCTGGAAGAACAAGCGGCGCAAGCCGACCAGCGTGAGCTGCAACACCTTCCCCTGGATCTGCTCCAGCGCGGCAAGTACCAGCCGCGTCGTGACATGGATCCGCAGGCGCTCGAAGAGCTGGCGCAGTCGATCAAGGCCCAGGGCGTCATGCAGCCCATCGTGGTTCGCCCGATCGGCAGCGGCCGCTTCGAGATCATTGCCGGCGAACGTCGCTGGCGCGCCAGCCAGCAAGCCGGGCAGGAAACGATCCCGGCGATGGTTCGCGATGTACCCGATGAAACCGCGATCGCCATCGCGCTGATCGAGAACATCCAGCGCGAAGACCTGAACCCGATCGAAGAAGCGGTGGCCCTGCAGCGTTTGCAGCAGGAGTTCCAGCTGACCCAGCAACAGGTGGCCGAAGCCGTGGGCAAGTCCCGGGTGACCGTGGCCAACCTGTTGCGCCTGATTTCCTTGCCGGAAGTCATCAAGACCATGCTGTCCCACGGCGACCTGGAAATGGGTCATGCCCGTGCTTTGCTCGGTTTGCCGGAAATTCAACAGGTTGAAGGGGCGCGACATGTTGTCGCACGCGGGCTGACCGTGCGCCAAACCGAGGCACTGGTTCGCCAGTGGTTGAGTGGCAAACCGGAGCCTGTTGAACCGGCAAAACCGGACCCGGATATCGCCCGTCTCGAACAGCGCCTGGCCGAGCGCCTAGGCTCTGCGGTGCAGATCCGCCACGGTAAGAAGGGTAAAGGGCAGTTGGTGATTGGCTACAACTCACTGGATGAGCTACAAGGCGTACTTGCACATATCCGCTGAAACATTTCCTCATGTAGCGTGCAGTCGGAAATCACTACCTGACAGTTGAATAGGGGCAGAACCGCCCCTATACTCTGCGCGCATTTTGTCGGCACAAATTATGCCAAGTTATTGAATTTCGGCAGCCGACCATTGGAGAGTAAAAGTGATGGAAACCCGCACGCCAAACCGCTTGCCCTTCCATCGCCTGGCAGTTTTTCCGGTGTTAATGGCTCAATTTGTCGTGTTGCTGATCGCCGCTTTGGCGCTCTGGTACCGATATGGAGTCGTTGCCGGGTACTCGGGACTCTGCGGAGGCCTGATAGCCTTGCTACCCAATGTTTATTTCGCTCACAGGGCATTTCGGTTTTCCGGCGCCCGAGCAGCCCAGTCCATCGTCCGGTCTTTTTATGCCGGCGAGGCAGGCAAACTGATTTTGACGGCAGTGCTGTTTGCACTGGTGTTTGCAGGTGTGAAGCCACTGGCGCCGATTGCAGTATTCGGTGCCTTCGTGCTGACTCAGTCGGTCAGCTGGTTCGCTCCCCTGCTGATGAGAACAAGACTTTCGAGACCTTAGGGCGTTTGAGGCAACCATGGCAGAAACAACCGCTTCGGGCTATATCCAGCACCACTTGCAGAACCTGACCTTCGGTCAGCTCCCTACCGGCGGCTGGGGCTTTGCCCACACCGCAGCAGAAGCCAAGGAAATGGGCTTTTGGGCTTTCCACGTCGATACTCTCGGCTGGTCGGTCGCATTGGGTCTGATCTTCGTTCTTCTTTTCCGCATGGCGGCAAAGAAAGCGACTTCGGGTCAGCCAGGTGCTTTGCAGAACTTCGTTGAAGTTTTGGTCGAATTCGTCGATGGCAGCGTGAAAGACAGCTTCCATGGCCGTAGCCCGGTGATTGCACCGTTGGCACTGACCATCTTCGTCTGGGTGTTCCTGATGAACGCCGTCGACCTGGTACCGGTCGACTGGATTCCTCAATTGGCCATCCTGATCTCCGGCGACCACCACATCCCGTTCCGCGCCGTGTCGACCACCGACCCGAACGCTACTCTGGCCATGGCCTTCACGGTGTTTGCGCTGATCATTTTCTACAGCATCAAGATCAAGGGCCTCGGCGGTTTCATCGGCGAACTGACCCTGCACCCGTTCGGCAGCAAGAACATCTTCGTTCAGGCCCTGCTGATCCCGGTGAACTTCCTGCTGGAATTCGTGACCCTGATCGCCAAGCCGATCTCCCTGGCTCTGCGTCTGTTCGGCAACATGTACGCCGGCGAGTTGGTCTTCATTCTGATTGCTGTGATGTTCGGCAGCGGTCTGCTCTGGCTTAGTGGCCTGGGCGTTGTTCTGCAGTGGGCGTGGGCTGTGTTCCACATCCTGATCATCACCCTGCAGGCGTTCATCTTCATGATGTTGACCATCGTCTACCTGTCGATGGCGCACGAAGAAAACCATTAAGACCAGTCTCGACTAGTCTGATGTCCTTCCCGGTAAAACGGGAAGGTGCTCTTTACGGGGCATCTGAAACGATTTGTTTTACCGCTTTAATCTAAAAAACCTAAACCATACGACGTAAAAGTCGGGAGGAAAGATGGAAACTGTAGTTGGTCTAACCGCTATCGCTGTTGCACTGTTGATCGGCCTGGGCGCACTGGGTACCGCAATTGGTTTCGGCCTGTTGGGCGGTAAGTTCCTGGAAGGCGCAGCGCGTCAGCCAGAAATGGTTCCAATGCTGCAAGTTAAAATGTTCATCGTTGCCGGTCTGCTCGACGCCGTAACCATGATCGGTGTTGGTATCGCTCTGTTCTTCACCTTTGCGAACCCGTTCGTTGGTCAAATCGCTGGCTAATTACTCGGATCTTCCGGGTAATTTGGTGTGATGGACAACGTAACTGCGAGGTGTTGGCGTGAACATTAATGCGACCCTGATTGGCCAGTCCGTTGCGTTCCTGATTTTTGTACTGTTCTGCATGAAGTTCGTTTGGCCTCCGGTCATTGCGGCTCTGCACGAACGTCAAAAGAAGATCGCTGATGGTCTGGACGCTGCCAGCCGTGCAGCTCGCGACCTGGAGTTGGCCCAAGAGAAAGCGGGTCACCAACTGCGCGAAGCGAAAGCTCAGGCAGCTGAAATCATCGAGCAAGCCAAGAAACGCGGTAACCAGATTGTCGAAGAGGCTGTTGAAAAAGCCCGTGTCGACGCTGACCGTGTGAAGGTTCAGGCTCAGGCCGAGATCGAACAGGAACTGAACAGTGTCAAAGACGCGCTGCGTGCCCAAGTGGGCTTGCTGGCAGTCGGCGGCGCCGAGAAGATCCTGGGTGCCACAATCGATCAAAACGCGCACGCAGAGCTGGTTAACCAACTGGCTGCTGAAATCTAAGCGAGGGCGATCATGGCAGAACTGACCACGTTGGCCCGACCTTACGCTAAGGCGGCCTTCGAGCACGCTCAGGCCCACCAGCAACTGGCCAATTGGTCAGCCATGCTCGGCCTGGCTGCAGCGGTGTCGGAAGACGACACCATGCAGCGCGTGCTCAAGGCCCCGCGACTGACGAGCGCAGAAAAGGCCGCCACGTTCATTGACGTGTGCGGCGACAAGTTTGATGCCAAGGCACAGAACTTCATCCACGTCGTTGCCGAAAACGACCGTCTCCCGCTGTTGCCGGAGATCGCCGCTCTGTTCGACCTGTACAAGGCCGAACAAGAGAAGTCGGTAGACGTTGAAGTCACCAGTGCTTTCGCATTGAACCAAGAACAGCAAGACAAACTCGCCAAGGTTCTCAGTGCACGACTCAACCGGGAAGTGCGCCTGCAAGTTGCGGAGGACGCTGCCCTTATTGGTGGTGTCGTCATCCGC
The DNA here is from genome assembly GCF_059422045.1 of Pseudomonas sp. GW821-FHT02A08. NCBI lineage: Bacteria > Pseudomonadati > Pseudomonadota > Gammaproteobacteria > Pseudomonadales > Pseudomonadaceae > Pseudomonas > Pseudomonas sp. GW821-FHT02A08. The sequence goes on along the minus strand of NZ_JBWKWD010000012.1, from coordinate 18,167 downwards.
GCCGGCGACCTGGTTATCGATGGCTCGATTCGCGGCAAAATCGCGAAACTTGCCGAAGCATTGAAATCTTGAGTTTGAAGGGGCAGCAGAGCAATGCAGCAACTCAATCCTTCCGAAATAAGTGAAATTATCAAGGGCCGCATCGACAAGCTCGATGTGACCTCCCAAGCCCGTAACGAAGGCACTGTCGTCAGCGTATCTGACGGTATCGTGCGGATTCACGGTCTGGCCGACGTAATGTACGGCGAGATGATCGAGTTTCCGGGCGGCGTCTTCGGTATGGCCCTCAACCTGGAGCAAGACTCCGTAGGTGCCGTTGTATTGGGCGCATACCAGTCTCTGGCTGAAGGCATGAGCGCCAAGTGCACCGGCCGCATCCTGGAAGTTCCGGTTGGTAAGGAACTGCTGGGTCGCGTAGTCGACGCACTGGGTAACCCTGTTGACGGCAAAGGTCCACTGGGCAACACCGAGACCGACGCGGTCGAGAAAGTTGCTCCAGGCGTGATCTGGCGTAAGTCGGTAGACCAGCCTGTACAGACTGGCTACAAGGCTGTCGATGCCATGATCCCTGTCGGCCGTGGCCAGCGTGAGCTGATCATCGGTGACCGTCAGATCGGTAAAACCGCTCTGGCGATCGACGCGATCATCAACCAGAAGAACAGCGGCATCTACTGCGTCTACGTAGCGATCGGTCAGAAACAATCGACCATCGCCAACGTGGTTCGCAAGCTGGAAGAAAACGGCGCCCTGGCCAACACGATCATCGTGGCTGCCAGTGCTTCGGAATCTCCTGCGCTGCAATTCCTGGCACCGTACTCCGGTTGCACCATGGGTGAATTCTTCCGCGACCGCGGTGAAGACGCGCTGATCGTTTATGACGATCTGTCCAAGCAAGCAGTGGCTTACCGCCAGATTTCCCTGCTGCTGCGCCGTCCACCAGGCCGTGAAGCTTACCCAGGCGACGTGTTCTATCTCCACTCCCGTCTGCTGGAGCGCGCATCCCGCGTTTCGGAAGAATACGTAGAGAAGTTCACCAACGGCGCAGTGACCGGCAAAACCGGTTCCCTGACCGCACTGCCGATCATCGAAACCCAGGCTGGCGACGTTTCCGCGTTCGTTCCGACCAACGTGATTTCCATCACCGACGGTCAGATCTTCCTGGAATCGGCCATGTTCAACTCGGGCATCCGCCCTGCAGTGAACGCCGGTGTTTCGGTATCCCGTGTGGGTGGTGCCGCTCAGACCAAGATCATCAAGAAGCTGTCCGGTGGTATCCGTACCGCTCTGGCTCAGTACCGTGAACTGGCGGCATTCGCCCAGTTCGCTTCTGACCTGGACGAAGCGACCCGTAAGCAACTTGAGCATGGTCAGCGCGTTACCGAGCTGATGAAGCAGAAGCAATACGCACCAATGTCGATCGCTGACATGGCGCTGTCGCTGTATGCCGCTGAGCGTGGGTTCCTGACTGACGTTGAAATCGCCAAGATCGGCAGCTTCGAGCAAGCGCTGATTGCTTTCTTCAACCGCGATCACGCCGATTTGATGGCGAAGATCAACGTGAAAGGTGACTTCAATGACGAAATCGACGCTGGCATGAAAGCCGGTATCGAGAAGTTCAAGGCCACCCAAACCTGGTAAGCCGCAGCGGGAGCCGCAAGGCTCCCGCTTGCTAACCTGATAGGTGTTACATGGCAGGCGCAAAAGAGATTCGCAGTAAGATTGCGAGCATCAAAAGCACGCAAAAGATTACCAGCGCCATGGAAAAAGTGGCGGTCAGCAAAATGCGCAAGGCACAAATGCGCATGGCTGCTAGCCGTCCTTATGCGGAGCGTATCCGCCAGGTAATTGGGCATCTGGCCAACGCCAACCCGGAATACCGCCACCCGTTCATGATCGACCGCGAAATCAAGCGTGTCGGTTATGTCGTAGTGAGCAGTGACCGTGGTCTGTGCGGCGGCTTGAACACCAACCTGTTCAAGGCCCTGGTCAAGGACATGGCGGTAAACCGCGAAAACGGCGTCGAGATCGATCTGTGTGTCGTTGGTAGCAAGGGTGCGGCCTTTTTCCGTAACTTCGGCGGTAACGTCGTTGCAGCTATCAGCCACCTGGGTGAAGAGCCGTCGATCAATGATCTGATCGGCAGCGTCAAGGTGATGCTGGATGCCTACCTGGACGGCCGTATTGACCGCCTGTCCGTGGTGTCCAACAAGTTCATCAACACCATGACGCAACAGCCTACCGTGGAGCAGTTGATTCCACTGGTGGCAACCCCGGATCAAGACCTCAAGCACCACTGGGACTATCTCTACGAACCGGATGCCAAGGAGCTGCTGGACGGCTTGATGGTCCGTTACGTGGAGTCGCAGGTCTACCAGGCGGTGGTCGAGAACAACGCGGCTGAACAAGCTGCGCGGATGATCGCGATGAAGAACGCTACCGACAACGCCGGTGATTTGATCAGCGATTTGCAGCTGGTCTACAACAAGGCGCGTCAGGCTGCGATCACCCAAGAGATCTCGGAAATCGTCGGCGGCGCTGCCGCGGTTTAACGGTTCAAATATTCAGAGGATCCAGCTATGAGTAGCGGACGTATCGTTCAAATCATCGGCGCCGTTATCGACGTGGAATTTCCACGCGACAGCGTACCGAGCATCTACAACGCGCTGACTGTACAAAGCGCGGCCGGGACCACCCTGGAAGTTCAGCAGCAGCTGGGCGACGGCGTGGTTCGTACCATTGCGATGGGTTCCACCGAAGGCTTGAAGCGCGGTCTGGACGTTGTCGACTCTGGCGCAGCCATCTCCGTACCGGTCGGTAAAGCGACTCTGGGCCGGATCATGGACGTTCTGGGCAACCCGATCGACGAAGCTGGTCCTATCGCCACTGAAGAGCGTTGGGGCATTCACCGTCCAGCGCCTTCGTTCGCTGAACAGGCAGGCGGCAACGACCTGCTGGAAACCGGCATCAAGGTTATCGACCTGGTTTGCCCGTTCGCCAAAGGCGGTAAAGTCGGTCTGTTCGGTGGTGCCGGTGTAGGCAAGACCGTAAACATGATGGAACTGATCCGTAACATCGCCATCGAGCACAGCGGTTATTCCGTGTTCGCCGGTGTGGGTGAGCGTACTCGTGAGGGTAACGACTTCTACCACGAGATGAAGGACTCCAACGTTCTGGACAAAGTGGCACTGGTTTACGGTCAGATGAACGAGCCGCCGGGAAACCGTCTGCGCGTAGCACTGACTGGCCTGACCATGGCCGAGAAGTTCCGTGACGAAGGTAACGACGTTCTGCTGTTCGTCGACAACATCTACCGTTACACCCTGGCCGGTACTGAAGTATCCGCACTGCTGGGCCGTATGCCTTCCGCAGTAGGCTACCAGCCGACCCTGGCTGAAGAGATGGGCGTTCTGCAAGAACGTATCACTTCGACCAAGGAAGGTTCGATCACTTCGATCCAAGCGGTATACGTACCTGCGGATGACTTGACCGACCCGTCGCCAGCGACCACCTTCGCCCACTTGGACGCTACCGTCGTTCTGTCCCGTGACATCGCTTCCCTGGGTATCTACCCGGCGGTAGACCCACTGGATTCGACTTCGCGCCAGCTGGACCCGAACGTAATCGGCCAGGACCACTACGACACCGCTCGCGGCGTTCAGTACGTTCTGCAGCGTTACAAAGAACTGAAGGACATCATTGCGATCCTGGGTATGGACGAGCTGTCGGAAGCCGACAAGCAGTTGGTAAACCGTGCTCGTAAGATCCAGCGCTTCTTGTCGCAGCCGTTCTTCGTGGCTGAAGTCTTCACCGGTGCATCGGGTAAATACGTTTCCCTGAAAGACACCATTGCTGGCTTCAAAGGCATCCTCAACGGTGACTACGACCACCTGCCAGAACAAGCGTTCTACATGGTTGGCGGCATCGAAGAAGCGATCGAGAAAGCCAAGAAACTGTAATCCCGGCGCCCGGCAACGGGCGCTAATTTAGGTTGAGGCAATCAGATGGCTATGACAGTCCATTGCGATATCGTCAGCGCGGAAGGAGAAATCTTTTCCGGTCTGGTCGAGATGGTGATTGCGCACGGTGCACTGGGTGATCTTGGTATCGCTCTGGGTCACGCGCCGCTGATCACTAATCTGAAGCCAGGTCCGATCCGCCTGGTCAAGCAGGGCGGGGAAGAGGAGGTGTATTACATCTCCGGTGGTTTCCTCGAAGTGCAGCCGAACATGGTCAAGGTTCTTGCCGACACCGTGCAACGTGCTGCCGACCTGGACGAAGCCGCAGCTTTGGAAGCCGTTAAGGCTGCCGAGAAAGCCTTGCATGAGCGAGGCGCGGAATTCGATTACGGTTCTGCTGCCGCACGTCTGGCCGAGGCTGCAGCTCAGCTGCGCACCGTCCAGCAGATCCGCAAGAAGTTCGGCCACTAAGGCAGCACTTGTTGTGTGATTGATTAAAAAGGGTAGCCTCGGCTACCCTTTTTTCTTTTCCGACTTTTACAACCTGGTCGCAGCCGCTGACCACCCAGGATTGGTAGCCAGTCATGTCTCTTGAAATCGTAATTCTCGCTGCTGGCCAAGGTACGCGCATGCGTTCCGCTTTGCCGAAAGTCTTGCACCCGATTGCCGGTAACTCCATGCTCGGCCATGTTATCCACAGCGCCCGGCAACTTGATCCACAGCGCATCCACGTCGTGATCGGTCACGGCGCCGATGCCGTGCGCGAACGCCTGGCAGCGGATGACCTGAACTTCGTCCTGCAGGATAAACAGCTGGGTACCGGTCACGCCGTTGCTCAAGCAGTGCCGTTCATTCAGGCCGACACCGTGCTGGTGCTCTACGGTGACGTGCCGTTGATTGAAATCGAAACCCTGCAGCGCCTGCTCAAGCTTGTCGTGCCAGGGCAAATGGGTCTGCTCACTGTCGAGCTGGACGACGCGACCGGTTACGGCCGAATTGTTCGCGGCACTGATGGCAAGGTCTCTGCCATCGTCGAGCACAAGGACGCCACCGAAGCTCAACGCGCCATCAACGAAGGCAACACCGGTATTCTTGCAGTCCCGGCGGATCGCCTGGCTGACTGGACCGGCCGCCTGTCAAACAACAACGTTCAGGGTGAATATTATCTGACCGACGTGATCGAAATGGCGGTCAAGGACGGTCTGGTGGTGGCCACTGAGCAACCGCACGACGCGATGGAAGTGCAGGGCGCAAACGACCGCAAGCAACTTTCCGAGCTTGAGCGTCACTTTCAATTACGTGCTGGTCGCCGCTTGATGGCCCAAGGTGTAACACTGCGCGACCCGGCGCGTTTCGATGTGCGCGGTGAAGTCACCGTAGGCCGCGATGTGCTGATCGATATCAACGTCATCCTCGAAGGCAAAGTCGTCATCGAAGACGACGTGGTGATCGGTCCGAACTGCGTAATCAAGGACAGCACCCTGCGCAAAGGCGTGGTCATCAAGGCCAACAGCCATATCGAAGGTGCCATTCTGGGTGAAGGCAGCGATGCCGGCCCGTTCGCACGTCTGCGTCCAGGCTCCGTGCTGGAAGCGCGAGCCCATGTGGGTAACTTCGTCGAGTTGAAAAACGCTCACCTGGGCGAAGGCGCCAAGGCCGGTCACCTGACTTACCTGGGCGATGCCGAAGTCGGGGCGCGCACCAACATTGGTGCTGGCACCATCACCTGCAACTACGACGGCGCCAACAAGTGGAAAACCGTGTTGGGCGAAGATGTGTTCATTGGTTCCAACAACTCGTTGGTGGCGCCTGTGGATATCCTCGCCGGTGCGACCACGGCGGCCGGTTCGACCATTACCTCGACTGTGGATAAATCCCAGCTGGCCATCGGGCGTGCTCGTCAGAAGAACATCGACGGCTGGAAGCGGCCTGAGAAAATCAAGAAGGGCTGAGTTGTCCACAGGTGAGTGATCGGCTGAAGTTATTCACAGGCTGATCTTTTGTATTCGCGGGCAAGTCGGAGCGGCGATCCGACTTGCCCGCGTTGCTTTATCCACAGCTCTTTTTATCGCTTGGCGCTTGACGAAGTTTCGCCGATAGGTTTTGATTGCTTCCGTTATCTTTCGAAACGAAACTTATAAGCTCATGTCGAAGCGCAACACACCTCAGCGTCGTCACAACATCCTCGCCTTGCTCAATGAGCAGGGCGAAGTCAGTGTGGATGAGTTGGCCAAGCGCTTCGAAACGTCGGAAGTTACGATTCGCAAGGATCTGGCGGCGCTTGAAAGCAATGGTCTGTTGCTGCGTCGTTACGGTGGAGCGATCACGATGCCTCAGGAGCTGGTCGCGGACCCGAGTCAGCCGGTTTCCAAGTACAAGCAAGCCATCGCCCGTGCCGCCGTCGCGCGGATTCGCGAGCACGCGCGGATCATTATCGACAGTGGCAGTACCACCGCCTCCATGATCCCTGAACTCGGCCAACAACCCGGCCTGGTGGTGATGACCAACTCGCTGCATGTCGCCAATGCCCTGAGCGAACTTGAGCACGAGCCGGTGCTGTTGATGACCGGTGGCACCTGGGATCCGCATTCCGAGTCCTTTCAGGGGCAGGTCGCCGAGCAGGTACTTCGCTCCTACGACTTCGACCAGCTGTTCATCGGTGCCGATGGCATCGATCTGGTTCGCGGTACAACCACCTTCAACGAACTGCTCGGGCTGAGCCGGGTCATGGCCGAAGTCGCCCGTGAAGTGGTCGTGATGGTGGAGGCTGACAAGATCGGCCGCAAGATTCCCAACCTGGAGCTGCCCTGGAGCAGTGTCCATACCCTTATTACCGATGAACGCCTGCCATCAGAGGCTCGCGATCAGATTCAGGCCCGCGGCATCACTTTGATCTGCGCGGCTGTCAGTCAGGAGAAATAGCATGTGTGGAATTGTCGGCGCAGTCGCAGAACGTAACATCACCGCCATCCTGGTCGAAGGCCTGAAGCGTCTGGAATACCGTGGGTATGACAGTGCCGGCGTGGCGGTCTACACCAACGACGAAAAACTCGAGCGTGTGCGTCGTCCGGGCAAGGTCAGTGAGCTGGAACAAGCACTGGCCGCCGAGCCACTGCTCGGGCGTCTGGGCATTGCCCACACCCGCTGGGCTACTCACGGTGCGCCGTGCGAGCGCAATGCCCACCCGCATTTCTCCGGCGACCTGGCGGTGGTGCATAACGGCATCATCGAGAACCACGAGGCCCTGCGTGAACAACTCAAGGCCCTGGGTTATGTGTTCACCTCGGACACCGACACTGAAGTCATCGCTCACCTGCTGAACCACAAACTCAAGGATCTGAGCGACCTGACCGTGGCCCTCAAGGCAACCGTCAAAGAACTGCACGGCGCTTATGGCCTGGCAGTGATCAGCATGAAGCAACCTGATCGCCTGGTCGCAGCCCGCAGCGGCAGCCCGCTGGTGATCGGCCTGGGCCTGGGGGAAAACTTCCTGGCGTCCGACCAGTTGGCCCTGCGTCAGGTCACCGATCGCTTCATGTACCTGGAAGAAGGCGATATCGCCGAAATCCGCCGCGACAGCGTGCAGATCTGGGACGTTGACGGCAAGGCCGTCGAGCGCGAAGCCGTGCAGTATCGCGACGGTGCCGAAGCCGCTGAAAAGGGCGAGTTCCGCCACTTCATGCTCAAGGAAATCCACGAGCAACCGTCCGTGGTGCAGCGCACCCTGGAAGGTCGCCTGAGCCAGAACCAGGTATTGGTACAGGCATTCGGCCCACAGGCTGCCGAGCTGTTCGCCAAAGTGCGTAACGTACAGATCGTTGCGTGCGGCACCAGCTACCACGCCGGCATGGTCGCGCGTTACTGGCTCGAAGAGCTGGCCGGCATTCCTTGCCAGGTCGAAGTCGCCAGCGAGTTCCGCTACCGCAAAGTGGTGGTGCAGCCGGACACCTTGTTCGTGAGCATTTCCCAGTCCGGCGAAACCGCCGACACCCTGGCCGCGCTGCGCAACGCCAAGGAACTGGGCTACCTCGCCAGCCTGGCGATCTGCAACGTCGGTATCAGCTCTCTGGTGCGTGAGTCCGATCTGACCCTGTTGACCCAGGCCGGTCGCGAAATCGGTGTGGCTTCGACCAAGGCCTTCACCACGCAGTTGGTTGGCCTGTTGTTGCTGACGCTTTCCCTGGGGCAGGTACGTGGCAGCTTGGCCGAAGGTGTCGAAGCAACGCTGGTCGAAGAACTGCGTCGTTTGCCGACCCGTCTGGGCGAAGCGCTGGCCATGGACAGCACCGTGGAAAAAATCTCCGAGCTGTTCGCCGAGAAACACCACACGCTGTTCCTCGGTCGTGGCGCGCAGTTCCCCGTAGCGATGGAAGGCGCACTCAAGCTCAAGGAAATCTCCTACATCCACGCCGAAGCCTACCCGGCCGGCGAGCTGAAACACGGTCCGTTGGCGCTTGTGGATAACGACATGCCAGTGGTGACAGTGGCGCCGAATAACGAGCTGCTGGAGAAGTTGAAGTCCAACCTCCAGGAAGTCCGCGCCCGTGGTGGCCAGTTAATCGTTTTCGCTGACGAGAAGGCCGGCATGACCAACGGCGAAGGCACTCACGTGGTGCACATGCCGCACATCCACGACATCCTGTCGCCGATTCTCTATACCATCCCGCTGCAACTGCTGTCGTACTACGTCGCCGTACTCAAGGGCACTGACGTTGACCAGCCGCGTAACCTGGCGAAATCGGTCACTGTGGAATAAGTTATCCACAGATGAAAAACCCCCTTCTCAGGGGGTTTTTCTGTTTCTAGGCGGTCGTCATTCGACGCTGGCGCCGCGTGTCCAGCAGATGGACCATGGCGCAGGCGTACAAGGTCACCAGGATGAACAGGCCCATGCGGATGGCGAAGGCGGTGTAGACATCTTTGCCCGCGGCACTGTCCTGCACGGATTGGCCGAGCAGAATGATCAGGGTCGCCAGGCTGTTGAGCCAGAAACTCGGTGGTTGTCGGGTCCGGGCCAGGCCATAGAGTTTTCTGGCCACCAGCAAACCGAACAGCAACATCCACAGAAAGAACATCCACAGGTTGACGAACAGGCTCAGCGCGCACCAGAAAAAAATCGCCATCAGGCCACCGAGCAGGGTCGAGCCGAGCAATTCCTGGCCGGCGGTGCGGGCGCTGGTCGCGCAGCTTTGTTGGCCGAGGCTGACGGCTTTCATGATGATCGGGAGGTAGCTGGCCGGGTCGATCATGGCCAGCAGGAAAGTTGGCAGCACCACCAGCGTGGCCCGGAGCGCGAGCCAACTGCTTTCGGTTGGGGTAAGGCTCGGGCCGGGTTTGGCCGCAGGGGCGCTGGCGGGGTCGGGAAACAGCCAATGGCTGATGGTCAGCGTGGTGACGGCCAGGAACAGGCCCTTGACCAGGGCCACGATCACCTCAAGCGCCAGGGCGAATTCAGCGGTTCCCGCCGAGCTGATCAAGGTCAGGCCCACCACCAGGAAGGTCGCCACCAGCGGGTTGCCGCCGCGCAGGCCATAACCAAAGGCCAGGAACAGACACAGTCCGACCAGCAACACGCCACTGAACGGGTAGTAACGCAGCAGGGGAATGAGCAGCAGGCCGATCCCGGTGGTCAGCATAAGGATCAGGACCAGGCCCAGGCTGGCCTTGAACGGCAACGGTCGGTTCATCGCCGCCAGCATCATCAGCGCCAGCATCGGCGCGAGGAACGGGATGGGCAGGGCCAGACCAAAGCTCGCCGCCAGGCACAGCGCCGTGCCGAAGCTCAGGCGCAGGGCGCGCTGAACCCGGGCCGGGCGCTCAATACGCATAGGACATCCAGCTCATCAGGCGCAGGAACAGGCGACCGAGAATATTCAGCGGATTACCTTCACCCGGGAACGCCATGACTTCGGCCTGCCCGCCGGCCCGGATGCCTTGCGGGCTGGTCAACTCACCGGGCTCGAACTCGATGATGACCGGAAATCGCTGGGCAGGGCGCAGCCAATCTCGACTGTTCTCCACTTTCGGCAGGCTGCCCGGCTGGGTGGTCTGGCCGACATCAACGCCATAGCCGACGCTGCGCACATGGCCTTTGAAGATTCTCCCCGGCAGGGCGTCGAGGACGATGGACACCGGCGTCCCGGGCTGGACGCTTCCCAGGTTGTTTTCGGTCATGTCGGCGCTGATCCACACGTCGTGGATTGCGATCAGGGTCATCACCGGCGCACCGGCGGCGGCGAACTGGCCGACATCCGTGCGCAAATCGGTGATCAGGCCGGCCGAGCGCGCGTGGACTTTGGTATTGCTCAAGTCCAGCTCGGCTTTTTCAAGGTTGCTGGCGGCGCTGAGCAACTGGGCGTTTTCTGATTCGTTACCGCCCTGTTGTTCCCGTGCCCGTTGCACTTCGGCCTTGGCTGCAGCGACCTGGCTGATGGACTCTTCGAGGGTGGCGCGGGAAATCTCCAGGCGTCGCAGCGAGATGGTGCCCGGGTCTTCGCGGTACAGGCGTTCCAGTCGCTGGATGTCCTGGCGGGCCTTGAGCTCGTTGGCCTGGGATGCACGCAGGGACGCTTGCTTGGAGTCGACACCGGCGGTGTTGGCGCCCACCTGGCGACGGGTCGATTCAAGGTCGGCGCGGGCGCGATCGACGGCGATCTGGTACTGCTCCGGGTTGACTTCAAACAGCAACTCGCCGGCCTTCACGTCCTGGTTGTTGCGCACATGCACCTTGGTCACCCGGCCGGATACCTCGGCGGCCACCGGCACAATGAAGGCCTGCACCCGTGCCTGTTGCGTGTAGGGCGTGTAACGGTCGGCCATCAGGTACCAGACCAGGCTCAGGATGATCAGCAGCACCACCCAATTGATCGCTTTTTTCGCAGGGTCGGCGGCGGGTGCCGGGGCTTTCTCGTCGACCGGTTGTTGGCTGTCAGTCATGGGCACTTTCCTTCGGTTCGTCGAGCAAATCGCCCCAATCGGTCCGTTCTTGCATTTGTTTGCGTGTGGCCGGGTCGACCATCGGCTGGTCGCTGTACCAGCCTCCGCCCAAGGCCTTGTACAGGGCGATCAGGCTGTTGACGGCGGTGCCACGGTTGACCAGGTAGATATCCTGTTGGGCAAACAGGGCCCGCTGGGCATCCAGTACACGTTGGAAATCCGAATAGCCCTCGCGGTATTGGGCGTTGGCCAGGGTCACCGATCGTTCTGCGGCCACCGATGCATCGCTGAGGATCTGGTCGCGCTCCAGCGCCTTGATCAAGCCGGTCGCGGCATCGTCGGCCTCGCGTGCAGCCTGGCGCACGCTGTCCTGGTAGATAACGATCAATTGCTGCAAGCGGGCATCCTGCACGCGGACGTTGTTGGTGATCCGGCCATGGTCGAAGATGTCCCAGCGCAGACTGGGGCCGGCCACCAGGTCGAGGGTATTGGACGCACCATTGAGCGAGCTGGCGGACCAGACGATGCTGCCCAGCAGACTGATGGAGGGGTAGAGGTCGGTCTCGGCCACGCCGATCAATGCCGACTGCGCCGCCACTTGCAGCTCGGCAGCGCGAACATCGGGGCGCCGCACCAACAGGTTGGCAGGCACATCCTGCAAGACCGCGGTATCGAGCAGAGGCACCACCCCGGTGTAGCGATCAAGATCAGGGATCGTGCCGGGAGGCTGGCCGATCAGGGTGGACAACGCATTGCGCAAGCTCGCCACCTGGCTTTCGAAATCAGGGATGGTACTGAGGGTGCCCAGGTACTGGGTTTTGGCTTGTTGCAGATCGAGTTCGGCTTCGGCCCCGCTGTTGAACAGGCGCTCGGTGATCTCGTAGCTGCGTTTTTGCAATTTGGCGTTGCTGCGGGCAATGGCCAGGCGCGCCTCGGCGGTGCGCAAGGCGAAGTAGTTTTGCGCCAGCTGCGCGTGCAACAGCACCAAGGCATTTTCATAGTTGGCCTGGGCGGCAAACCAGGAGGCGTCGGCCGACTCGATGGCACGGCTGAAACGCCCCCAGAAATCCAGCTCCCAGCCGATATCGAAGCCGACGCTGTGTTGCCAGAAATTCGTGTCCTGGGGGTTAGTACCGCCCGACTGTCGACGGTTCAGGTACAGGCTGTCGGCACTGGCCTGCTGCAATTGCGGGTAGCGTCCACTCAGGGCGATACCCAATTGTGCCCGGGACTCCATGACTCGCAGGCCAGCGACGTGCAGGTCGGGGTTGTGGGCATCGGCTTCGGCCATCAAATGGTCCAGCACCGGGTCGTTGAACACGCGCCACCATTGGCGGCTGTCAGGTTGTGCGTGTTGTTGGCCGGCGATTTCCAGGGCCGGGGTGTTCCAGTGGTCGACCCAGGGCTGGGCCGGCGACTGGAAATCCGGGCCCAGCTGCACACAGCCCCCCAGAACGACGGTGCCACAGAGCAGAAGCCGGCTGATGCGAGCAGGGCGTGGCATCAAGCGCAAACTCCTCAAACAGGACGCTGGTCGTTCATTGCCTCTATCTTCGGTGTCTCGTTCACAGCCTCGATCTCGGGTGTCTCGTTCATTGCCTCGACAGTCGGTTGGTCCTGGACCCACTGCCAGAACAGTTGGTAGCCCACCGCCAGTGCAACCGGGCCGATGAACAAGCCGATGAAGCCGCCGCTAACCATGCCGCCCAGAGCGCCAATCAGAATCACCGGCATGGGCACATCGACGCCACGACCCAGCATCAATGGCTTGAGGACGTTGTCGGCCATCCCGGCAATCAGGCTGTAGATGCCAAACACGACGGTGCCCAGGGTGGTGCCGTCGGTGGCGAAAACATAAGCGATCACCGGAAGGGTCACCAGCAGCACCGGCAATTGCATGATCCCCATCAGCAGCGCAACCATCGCCAGCAAGCCGGCACCGGGGACACCCATGAGCACGAAGCCCACGCCAACCAGCAACATCTGAATGAACGCGATGCCCACCACGCCTTGGGCGACTGCGCGGATGGTTGCCGTGCAGAGCTCGGTAATGCGCGGGCCACGCTCCGGTCCGGAAAGGCGCGAGGTGATGGCCAGGGCGCTTCTTTCGCCGTTTTCGCCATAGGCCATGAACACGCCGGCAATGATCAGGGCGCCGATGAACAACAGAAAACCCACACCAACGTCAGCCATTTTGCCCAACAAGGTCAGGCCGATTGACTTGATATAGGGCATCAGCTTCATGAACACGCTGCTCATGTTGGTGGCGGCCTGCATCCAGTAGTCATAGAGCGGCTGGCCAATAAGCGGCAGGGACGCGATTTTTTCGCTGGGTAGCGGAATCTGCAGCGAATCGGACTTGAGGATAGCCAGGGTGCCCTGGATCGACTCACTGATCGAGGTGCCCAGCAGGTAGATCGGCACCATCAGCAAGGCCAGGGCGACTACCACGATCAGGGTGGCGGCACGACCATCCTTACTGACCACCTTGCGCTTGATCAGCGCATGCAGGGGATACAGCGTGATCGCCAGAATCAGTGCCCAGAGCATGAGGTTGAGGAAGGGGTGGAAGATCTGGAAGCAGAACAGTACCAGCACCGTAATGAGCCCGGCGCGTATCAGTACATCGAGCAAACCACCGGACAGTGCTCTAGCGGAAATGTTAGTGCGCAACATTTTCGAACTCCTTGCGGTGTCACCAGGTTAGCCAGCCAGTTGAAGTTCACTCTTCCCTACCCGTGAATCTTGAACGCAGGATCGATGGTCCGTCGTCCAGGCGTTAACAACTAACGCCTTCTTTCAGGTAGGGAAAATTCAACGAGGTACCTACTAAAACTCAATAGGTAACAGGGTGGCTTGTAGTATAGGAGCAGTCGAATATTCCGCCTGATGACGCTGGCTGGAATTCTGCCGCTGTGGATAGTGTCCGCTGACGAACCCATGCCGGAAGCAAGTGGGGAGTGGAGCCGAAGGCATTTGTTCCCGGTCTGGCATTAGCCGCTTCAGCGGGCGGGGCCGGATCATTGCGAACAGTCGCATCCGTCGCAAGAAAATAACCCTCATTAATTATCAATAATCCCCGGTCCGCTCTTTGAGGTGTGTGCCACGCTTCGTTTTTACGGTGGAGGCGCTAGAGTGCAGTAGCCCGTTGATTTAGTTGATGGTCGGGTGCCCAACTATGTTGTTGAGCGCCTGTGCTTAACATCCCGGCCTTCGGTTGCGATTTATCTATTTGAAATGAGGACATGCCCATGGACCGCTTCCAGGAAATGCAGGTCTTCGCTGCCGTCGCCCAGGAACAGGGTTTTTCGGCGGCGGCGCGGCGTTTGGGTCTGTCGGCGGCCAGTGTCACCCGAGCGGTAGCGGCGCTGGAGCAGCGTATTGGCACACAACTGCTCACGCGTACGACGCGCAGCGTGTATTTGAGTGAGGCCGGTCAGCGATATCTGGAGGACTGTCGGAGAATTCTCGCCGAGGTGCAGGAAGCCGAGGACTCGGCAGCGGGCAGCCATATCCATCCTCGTGGGCAACTGACCATCACCGCACCGGTCTTGTTTGGCGAGCTGTTTGTCACGCCGCTGATGGTGAGCTACCTGACGCAGTTCCCCGAGGTCTGCATCAACGCGCTGCTGGTGGACCGGGTGGTGAGCGTGGTCGAGGAGGGTGTTGAGGTGGCCGTCCGCATCGGCGAACTCCCCGACAGCAATCAGCATGCGATCCGCGTGGGCGAGGTGCGGCGGGTGATCTGCGCCTCGCCACAGTTTCTGGCCAGCCATGGTCGGCCCAGGCATCCACAGGAACTGGCTCAGGCGCCGATCATTGCGACATCGGCCATTGGCCAACTCAGGAGTTGGCCATTCATTGAAGGCGGCGAAACCCTGAGTGTGCGGGCTGAACCGCGACTGGTGGTGACAGCGAATCAGGCGGCCATCACGGCAGCCAGTCTGGGGTTGGGGTTCACGCGGGTGCTGTCTTATCAAGTGGCGAGCAAGGTGGCCGCCGGTGAGCTGGAGATTGTTCTGGCCGACTTCGAACTGCCGCCATTGCCCATCCACGTGCTCTATCAGGGCGGGCGTAAAGCCCCGGCCCGGGTGCGCAGTTTTGTGGATTTCGCGGTCAAGACCCTGCGCGAGCACCCGGCGCTTGAGCGTTGAGTTATTTCACCCAGTGAAATAATGGATTGCGTTTGCTGGTGATTCTGTTGATTTGCTTGTGAGTGGAAGATACGACCCACCGGCGCTGGCCTTCCTGAACAGCACCACTGACCCGAGGTGTCGACCATGCAAGCGATCAAACTCTACAACTTCCCACGTTCCGGCCATGCTCATCGTGTCGAGTTGATGCTGTCCCTGCTGCAATTGCCGACCGAATTGATCTTCGTTGATCTCGCCAAGGGCGAACACAAGCAACCGGCGTTCCTGGCGCTCAATGCATTCGGTCAGGTGCCGGTGATTGATGACCAGGGCGTAGTGCTGGCCGATTCCAATGCGATTCTGGTTTATCTGGCGCAAAAGTACGGCAATGGTCGCTGGCTGCCGACGGATCCGGTGGGGGCCGCCAAGGTCCAGCGCTGGTTATCGGTGGCTGCCGGTCCGATTGCCTTCGGCCCTGCCCGGGCTAGATTGATCACCGTGTTTGGCGCGCCTTATAACGCTGAAGAAGTGATTGCCTACGCCCACACCGTGCTCAAAGTGATCGATCACGAACTGGCCAATACACCGTATCTGGTTGGTACTGAGCCGACGGTTGCCGACGTCGCCGCCTACAGCTACATCGCCCACGCGCCCGAGGGCAATGTGTCGCTGGAGGAGTACGCCAATATTCGCGCCTGGCTGGCCCGCATCGAAGCCTTGCCGGGTTTTGTCGGCATGCCGCGCACCGTCGCCGGCCTGCAAAAAACTGCCTGATGCTGGCGGCCCGGCGTTGCCGGGCCGCCCCGATTTGCGCCAGCGGCGCAAGGGAGAAGCCATATGGACCGTTCACCCTGGCATGCCGGCGAGAAACAATTGCAGGCGCATGTAGGCGTTGCCGAACGAATGGAAATGTTCGGTCGTAAGGTGATTCGTAGCGAGATGCCGGACCAGCACCGCACGTTTTATCAGCAATTGCCGTTCATGCTGTACGGAGCGGTGGATGCCGACGGTCATCCCTGGGCCAGTATCCTTGAAGGCCAGCCCGGTTTCGCACACTCGCCAGAACCTGGCCTGCTGCAATTTCGCAGCCTGCCGACCTTTGATGATCCCGCGCAGTTGAGTGACGGCTCGGCCATCGGCCTGTTGGGCATCGAGTTGCACACCCGCCGTCGCAACCGCATCAACGGGCATGTCCGCGCCATGACCACGGGCGGTTTCGCGGTGACGGTGGATCAGTCCTTCGGCAATTGCCCGCAGTACATTCAGTTGCGCCAGTTTCACTCGGTGCCGCTGGCCGACCCCTCGACGCGTGTCGCCCAGCATTTCAGCGGGCTGGATGATGCGGCCAGAGCCATGATTGCCGGGGCGGACACATTCTTCGTTGCCAGTTATGTGGAGGTCGATGGCGAGCGCTCGGTGGATGTTTCTCACCGTGGCGGTCAGAGCGGTTTCGTACATGTGGAAGGGAATAGCCTGACCATTCCGGATTTCGCCGGCAACCTGCATTTCAATACCTTGGGCAACCTGTTGCTCAATCCCCGGGCCGGATTGTTGTTCATCGATTTCAATACCGGTGATTTGCTGCAGCTCAGCGGGCGTACTGAAATCCTTCTGGAAGGTCCTCAGGTCGAGGCGTTCCAGGGGGCCGAGCGCCTGTGGACAATCGATGTCGAGCAAGTCGTACGCCGCCCCGCCGCACTGGCGTTGCGCTGGCGTTTCGACGGTGTTTCACCCACCAGTTTGCTCACCGGTACATGGGCGCAGGCCGAGGCACGTCTGCAGGCCAAGGCTTTGGGCGATCAATGGCGGCCGTTGCGGGTGACGCGCATTGAAGCGCAAAGCCACAGCATTCGCTCGATTTACCTGGAGCCCGCCGACGGAGCCGGGTTGCCACTGTTTCAGGCCGGGCAGCATTTGCCCTTGCGCTTCAATATTGACGGTGATGTACACATCCGCACGTACAGTTTATCGAGCGCTCCGTCCGATGATTTTTTCCGCATCAGCGTGAAGCGTGACGGGCGGGTGTCTACGCATTTGCATGAGCAGATTCGTGTTGGCGATGTATTGGAGGCGCGGGCGCCACAAGGGCATTTCACCGTAGCGCCCCATGAGCGTCGGCCTTTGGTGTTGCTGGCGGCCGGGGTCGGCATCACGCCGCTGTTATCGATGCTGCGGGAAGTGGTTTATCAGGGATTGCGCACCCGCCGTATACGGCCGACATGGTTCATCCAGAGTTCGCGCACGCTGGCCGACCAGCCGTTTCGCCGGGAACTGGATCGCTTGCTCGTGGATGCCGGTGACGCGGTGCGGGTGGTGCGCCTACTCAGTCAGCCCGAAGCCGAGGCGATACAAGGAGAGGACTTCGACCTCAGTGGACGGATCGACGTCGCGCTGCTCAAGGATCTGCTGACAGTCGAGGACTACGATCAGCTGGATTTTGTCGTCTGTGGTCCCGGGAATTTTACTCAGTCGCTGTACGAAGGCTTGCGCGAACTGGACATTCGCGATTCGCGGATTCATGCCGAAACCTTCGGCCCGTCCACCTTGCGTCGGCGACCGGACCCCGATGCGGTGGTGATCGTGCAACCGCCAGCCGCCACCACGTCCGTGCCCGTGGTGTTCCAGCGTTCGGCCAAGGAGGCGCGCTGGCAGCCGGAGGGCGGCAGCTTGCTGGAGTTGGCGGAAAGCCGTGGCCTGCGTCCGGAATTCAGTTGTCGCGGTGGTTCCTGCGGCACCTGCAGCACACGCCTGATCAGCGGTCAGGTGCATTACCCACTGCCGCCAGCCGAGGTGCCGGATGACGGACAGGTACTGATTTGCTGTGCGATTCCGGCGCAGGGGGCGCAGCCGTTGGTGCTCGATATCTGAAGGAATATTACCGACGAACATTGCCCGTCGGTCGATGGCTGGGTAGGGTAGTGAGTAGAACGAAAAAGGGCCGCAAAGGCTAATGCCGATCAGTTAGGCGAACCCAGACGCTGCGCCTTCCTTGTAGCAGCTGGCGTAGCCTGCGTCCGGCTGCGCAGCAGTCGTAAAATCAGAGTTCGCGGTACGTCAGAGAGATCGTGCAAGCCGGATTTACGACTGCTGCGCAGTCGGACGCAGCCTTCGGCAGCTGCTACAGATTGCGTTGTGGCTTAAC
>NZ_JBWKWD010000011.1:0-152424 GCF_059422045.1 Pseudomonas sp. GW821-FHT02A08 | reverse complement strand
GCGGTAGTTCAGTCGGTTAGAATACCGGCCTGTCACGCCGGGGGTCGCGGGTTCGAGTCCCGTCCGCTGCGCCATATCTGCCCCGAGGCCCACTGAACGCCTTGGAGCTACGAAGAAAACCGCAAGTTTACTTCGAGTCGATAGCAAAGACCCTGGTCGAAAGACCGGGGTTTTTTGTTTCCGGAATTCAGGTTTTCTCCTCTCGCCTTGTTCCTGGTGGGCCTTTCTGCATGCCTCGTTGCCGCAATGGCCTATCGGACGCTGACGACGCCGTCGTCCAGCGGCACCCCTCCAGCCTCACGCTACCGAAATTCACGGCTACTCTTAATGTGCTGCGTCGAATAGTCGCGTTTTTTTGATTTGCTGGTCAGTTTTTAGTTTTCCGTCAGGCCATAAGCCTATAAACTTAACCTTTCGGTCAGCTTTGCACTGTCAACACAGCCCTTTGCATCGTCAAAAAGGGCTTCTGCAAGACTCGAGATTTTCCAGTACATAACCAGAAGGGTGGACCCCATAACCGCCCAGAGGATGATCCATGTCCAACCGTGATATATCCCGGCGCTCGTTCCTTCAGGGCGGGCTGGTAGCGGGCGTGAGCGTGACGCTCACGCCATTGAGCAGCCAGGCGCTGGCCGCCTTGATGGAAAACAGCGTGACCGTGCCGTCCGAGCAGTGGCTCGGCAACAATGGCAAGGCGCGCGCCCGTAACGATGCCTTGTCCAAGGTCTGTGGCAGCAAGGTCTTTGCCCGCGACATCCGCGCCAAGGACATGCCGGGCTGGCCGCAGCAACAAGGCCACGCCATGCTGCTCAAAACCATCAAGGCCGACCACATCTTTGCAGGCATCGACCTGTCGTGGCTCGGTGCCGGGTTGCAACCGGACCGCATCGTCACTGCCGAAGACCTGGTCAAGGACGGTATCGTGTTCCCTGAAGAGCACGCCCCGGATCCGTTGTTGCCGGCCGGCAAGGTGCCGATGTTCATCGGGCACCCGGTGGCGATCCTGATCTGGAACGATTTCGAGCGCTTCCGTCAGGCCAAGAACCAACTCAAATTCAATGACAAGGCGATTCGTTACGGTGCCCAGGTGCCGTTCTACGAAGGCGATCCCTACGGCAGCTTCCGCTACGTGCGCGTTGGCGGTGCGACTTCGGCGGACGAAGACGAGTTCGCCAGCCTCAAGGATTCGATCCTGTTCCCGATGCTGAAAAACCGTCGTCCGGTGTGGAACTCCCAGCCGAACCTGCACGGCAACCTGACCGAGCGCGGGTTGTTCTACGCCGAGCGCATGAAGCAGCAGATCGATACGCCGCCGGACAACTGGCTGGTGTTCGACGAGCGCTACAAGACCCCGTCGATCGAACCGGCCGCCCTGGAGCCGGACAACGGCAACGGCTGGTACGACCCAGCCACCAAGACCCTGCATTTTGTCGTCGCCACCCAGTGTCCGCTGGAGGCGGCGACCGAAACCGCGAAGATGATCGCACCGTCGCGTTTCGGCCTGGCCAACCTGAACATGCACCCGGGTTACACCGTTGGTTATGGCTCGAAAGACCACAACATTTTCGTCTACTACGCAGCCCTGGCGGCGTTGTACGGCGCCGGTGTGCCGGTGCGCCTGGCCAACGACCGCTACGAGCAGTTCCAGAGCGGCATCAAGCGTCACCCGTTCGACATTCGCTACCAATTGGCGGTGGACAAGAACGATCACAGCTTCAAGATCTTCCGCTCCGAGATGAGCGTCGACGGTGGCGGGCGGATCAACTACAGCCCGTCGGTGGCGGCGGTGGGCGCCACGGCGGCACAGTCGATCTACTACATGCCGCAGAACGACCTGCAGGTCACGGCTTACCATTCCCGAGCGGTAGAGGCCGGGTCGATGCGTGGCTACGGCACCCTGCAAAGCATGGCGGCGACCGAGATGATGGTCGACGAAATCGCCGGTCGCCTGGGTATCGATGCCATTGAGCTGCGCCGCAAGAACGCACTGCGCTCGGGCATGAAAAACACCCAGGGCGCGATCCCGGCCGGTGCCTTGCGCCTGCACGAGATTCTCGACAAGGCAGCCGTTCACGACACCTGGAAAAACCGCGACGCGATCAAGAAACAACGCGAAGCCGCCGACCCCGATAACTGGTACGGCGTCGGTTTCGCCATCTGCCAGAAAGACTTCGGCACCGGTTCCGAAGCGCCGATGGCCAGCATTGAATTCACTGCCGAAGGTCGCATCAGCCTGCGCCACATCGGTATCGAGATCGGCACCGGCATGTCCACCTCCCAGGCCATGGTCGTGGCCGACTTCCTCGGTATCCCGGCGCACGAAGTGAAGACCGGCGAAACCGAATGGAAAGAGTTGCAGCTGGTCAGTGGCGGCAATCCCTACATCATGAGCCAGGCCGAGCAGGACAATTTCCTGCGCAATCCACGCTGGGTCGGCAAGGTGGCTTCGGCTTCGTCGGCCACCAACTCGGCGTACTACTTCAGCCACGCCACCCGTGAAGCGGCGCGCGTGCTGTTCAACCACGGCCTGTGGCCGGCGGCGCTGGAGATCTGGCGCCAAGGCCCTTACGGCGGGCAGGCCAACCCCTACGTGGTGCGCCGCGAAGACGCCCATTGGGTCGACGGCAAGCTCACGGCCAACGGCATGGAGCCACTTCCGTTCGCCATGCTGGCCAAGCGCGTTCACGAGCGTGGCCTGGTGAGCGGTGCCACCGTGCACGGTTTCAACCGCTGGAGCTGGGCCGAGGCCGAGTTCAGCATCGACGGCGTGCGTGAGCGCTTGCCGCTCGACGGCCTTGCCGTGAAGTACGGTGACGGTGCGCCAAAGGCGAAGAAAGCGCAGATGAACAGCGCCGGTTTCCATCTGCTGGATCGGCAGGGCATTGCCTACCCGGCGACCCAGCTGAACAACGCGGCAGTGACTTACTACAGCCCGGTGGCGACGCTGGTGGAAGTGAAGGTCAACAAGGGTTCGAACGAAGTGTCGGTGCTCAACCACCACTCGTGGGTCGAGTGCGGTCGGGTGCTGGTGGAAGAACTGGTCAGGGGTCAGCTCGAAGGCGGTATCGCCATGGGCATCGGCCATGCGCTGATGGAAGAGATGCCGCTGTACGAAGGCGGGCCGGGGGAGGGTGACTGGAACTTCAACCGTTACCGCCTGCCGATGGCGCGTCACGTCGCGGTGTGGAAACAGACAGCGGACATCCTGCCGCCATTGTCGCCAAGCGACCCGTCCAAGGGCATCGCCGAGGTGGTGATGATCCCGGTGGTCGGTGCCATCGGTAACGCCGTGGCCCATGCCATCGGTAAACGTGTCCGCGACTTGCCTATCACTTCTGCACGCATCAAGGAGGCCCTCAATGGCTAACCGTCCGCTTCAACTGACCCTCAATGGTCAATCCGTCGGCCCGGTGGACATCCCTGATGACCTGCCGATGATCGACTACCTGCACGAGTACAAGAACCTCACCGGCTCGCGCCTGGGCTGCGGCCAGGGCATCTGCCACGCCTGCGTGGTGATCGTCGACAACCCCGACGGCACCAGCGAAGAAGTGCGCACCTGCATCACCGGCGCGCACTATTTCGAAGGCAAGAAAGTACGGACCATCGAAGGCCATGCGACCCGCGACGAGCAGGGCAAGGTCACCGAGCTGAACCCGATCCAGCAGCGTTTCGTCGACGAGTTCGCGTTCCAGTGCAGCTACTGCGCGCCGGGCTTCGTCAATGCCGCGACCGTGCTGGTGGAAAAGCTGCAGCGTCAGCCGATCGTCAAAAGCCAGCTGGAAAAAGTCATCGAGGACAGCCTCGGTCATCACATCTGCCGTTGCACCGGGTACGTGCGCTACTACAGCGCCACCCGCAACGTGCTGACCGATCTCGGCCTGGTCAAGGAGGGTTAAGCATGAAGCTTCTACTTGGCCGCCTGGCGTTGGCGGTTGGTCTGGCTGCGCCTGTGGTGGCGGCTCACGCCGATGATGCGCAGGTCAAACAAGGCGAATACCTCGCCCGCGCCGCCGATTGCATGGCGTGCCACACCGCACCGGGTGGCGCACCCTATGCGGGTGGCCTGCCGATCCTGTCGCCGTTCGGCACGATCTACGGTACCAACATCACCCCGAGCAAAGAACACGGCATCGGCCTGTACAGCGATGACGAGTTCTTCACCGCGCTCACCGAAGGCAAGCGCCGCGATGGCGCGAACCTGTATCCGGCGATGCCCTACACCTCGTATCACCTGATCCCGCGTGCGGATTCCGATGCGATACACGCTTACCTGAAAACCGTCGAGCCGATCGAACGTGCAGCACCGGTCACCAGCCTGAGCTTCCCGTTCAACGTGCGCCTGGGCCTGATGGGCTGGAACATGATGTATGGCAAGGACGTGAAGCTGGAGCCGGCTGAAGGCAAGAGCGAAGCCTGGAAGCGCGGCCAGTACATGGTCGACGTACTCGGCCACTGTGGCGAATGCCACACCCCGCGCGGTCTGCCTGGCGCGATGCAGATGGACAAACGCATGACCGGCGGCATCCTCAATGGCTATCTGGCGCCGAGCCTGCTGGCCGCTGATCTGGCGGCCCGTGGCTGGAATCATCAGGACCTGAGCTCGTTCCTCAAACACGGCATGAGCGCCCAGGGCACGATGTTCAACGAGATGTTCCCGGTGTTCCACAACAGCACCCAGGGCCTGAGCGATCCGGATCTGGCGGCGATGGCGACCTTCCTGCTGGGCGATCAGCCGCCCGCGGCGAAAGTGCTCACCGAAGTGCCGGTGGACAAGCTGAGCCCGAGTGCCCAGCGCGGCCGTCAGGAATATTTGAATGTCTGTGCCGGTTGCCACGCTCCAGGTGGCGAAGGCAAGCCGCACATCGCGGTGGCTATGCGCGGCAATACCACGTTGCGTCTGGAAGACCCGCGCAACCTGGTGCGGGTGATCGACGACGGTATCGGTGAGCAGAAGTTCTCCGGTTTCGAGCACATGCAACCGATGCCGGGGTTCGCCGCGAAATTGAGCGACGGGCAACTCGCGGATCTGCTGAACTACCTGCGTCAGGGGTGGGGTGGTCAGCCGAATGAACTGGCTGTAAACGACGTGCAGAAGTTGCGGGCCGATGCGCCGCCACTCGAGCACAAGGCCCACTGATATGCAGCATCTGGATCTGCAGGTGGTGCGCCGGGCGCTGGAGTGGTCGGCGGCCGGTCAGCGCATCTGGCTGTGTACGGTGCTGGCCACTTATGGCTCGGCACCGCGCGCACCGGGTTCGCTGCTGGCGGTGAACACCCAGGGGCACTGGATCGGCTCGTTGTCCGGTGGCTGTGTCGAGGAAGACTTTCTCGAGCGAGTCGCCGAGGGCGCGTTTCTGGAGCCGGTCAGCGTTGTTCGTTACGGCGAAGGCGATGACCCACGCTCGCGCGTCAGCCTGCCGTGTGGCGGGGTGCTGGATGTGCTGGTCGAGAAGCTTGACGCCGATTGCGAGGTGCAAGCGCATTTGCGGGAACTGGAGTCGGCGCTGTTGGGCCGACGTCGGTTGATCCGTGAGGTTGATTTGCAAAGCGGTGCGCGCAGCCTGTTCGATGATCGTGAACAGGGTGTGCGTATCGAGCGGGAAATCGACCGGGTGCGTGTGCGCGTCGGCGCGGCCCAGCGCTTGTTGCTGGCGGGGTATTCCAGTGTCGCGCAGGCCTGTGCGGAGTTTGCCGTGGGGCTTGGGTTCGAGGTGATTCTGTGTGACCCGCGGGACGAAGTGCTGGAAGGCGTCGTGCTGGAAAACGTGGAGATTCGTCGTCAACTGCCGTCGGTGTTCATCGCCGAAGGCGGCTGTCACAGCGACACGGCGGTGGTGGCATTGACCCACGACCCACGTATCGATGACCTGGCGATGATGGAGGCTGTTCGCACCGAGGCGTTCTATATCGGTGTGATGGGCTCCATGCAGACCTCGCACAAACGCTTCGAGCGCTTGCGGCGCATCGGTGGTCTGGGGGATGTCGAATTGGGGCGGATTCATGCGCCGATCGGCTTGAACCTGGGCAGCAAGACCCCGGCAGAAATCGCTCTGGCGGTGTTGGCTGACATCTTGCGAATCCGCAGCGGAATCGCACGGGATCGTCTCTAACCCAAAACCCCTGTGGGAGCGGGTGTACGCAATCTGCGGGTATCCAAAAAACATTGTGGGAGCGAGCTTGCTCGCGATGAGGCCAGCACATTCAACACGGATGTCGTTTGCCAGTCCGATATCGCGAGCAAGCTCGCTCCCACAATGTATTGCGTGTCGCTTAGTACCCGAATCTATCCCGCAATCCGTAATACCACGCACCCAGCGCTGCAAACGGTGTGCGCAGCAACTGGCCGCCCGGGAACGGGTAGTGGGGCAGGTCGGCAAAGGCGTCAAAACGCTCGGCCTGACCGCGCAACGCTTCGGCCAGTACCTTGCCCGCCAGATGCGTGTAGGTCACGCCATGGCCGCTACAACCCTGGGAATAGTAGATGTTGTCGCCCAGCCGTCCGACCTGGGGCAGGCGCGACAGGGTCAGCAGGAAATTACCCGTCCACGCGAAATCGATCTTCACGTCCTTGAGCTGCGGGAATGCCTTGAGCATCTTCGGTCGAATGATCGCTTCGATGTTCGCCGGATCCCGCGCGCCATACACCACGCCACCACCGAAAATCAGACGCTTGTCGCCGCTGAGGCGGTAGTAGTCGAGCAAGTAATTGCAGTCTTCGACACAGTAGTCCTGGGGCAGCAGGGTCCTGGCCAGTTCTTCACCCAATGGCTCGGTGGTAATCACCTGCGTGCCGCAAGGCATCGACTTGGCGGCCAGTTCCGGCACCAGGTTGCCCAGATAAGCGTTGCCGGCGACGATGATGAATTTGGCCCGGACCTTGCCCTGCGGCGTGTGCACAACAGGGTTGGCGCCGCGCACAATGCGCACCGCCGGCGACTGCTCATAAATCGTCCCGCCCAGGGACTCGACCGCCGCCGCTTCACCCAGCGCCAGGTTAAGCGGATGGATGTGGCCGCCACTCATGTCGAGCATCCCGCCGACGTACTGATCGCAGGCCACCACTTCGCGAATGCGGCGTTGATCCATCAGCTCGAGCTGGGTGTGGCCGAATCGCTCCCACAGGCGCTTCTGCGACTCCAGGTGACCCATCTGCTTGGCGGTCATCGCGGCGAACACGCCACCGTCCTTCAAATCGCACTGAATGTTGTACCTGGCGACCCGCTCACGAATGATTCGCCCACCTTCAAACGCCATCTGTCCCAGCAACTGAGCCTGCTTGGGGCCAACCGTGCGCTCGATGACATCGATATCGCGGCTATAGCTGTTAACGATCTGGCCGCCATTACGCCCGGACGCTCCGAAACCGACCCTGGCGGCCTCGAGCACCGTGACCTTGAAGCCGTTCTCCAGCAGAAACAGGGCAGAGGACAGCCCCGTATAACCGGCGCCAATCACACAGACATCGGTATCGACGTCATCCTGCAACGCCGGGCGCGGCGCAACCGCATTGGCCGATGCGGCGTAGTAGGACTCGGGGTAGGGAGTGTTAGCCATCCGGCAGCCTCTGTTTAATATATTTTACGAGTGCGTTGATCCTACCCGAGTTGAAAATCGCCCGCCAGCCACCCGGAAAATCTTCTTTGCAGCGGCAAAATTAAATATTTTGCATATTCATAGGGTTAGCGCGAAAAAAGGTGTTGACACCCCTCCGGAATTCCGTAGAATGCCGCCTCACAGCAGGCACGTAGCTCAGTTGGTTAGAGCACCACCTTGACATGGTGGGGGTCGTTGGTTCGAGTCCAATCGCGCCTACCAAACAAAATCCGCTCTGCTGGGCGGTCTAGAAGGGCTCACCGAAAGGTGAGCCCTTTTTTGTTGTCCTTGATTTCTTCAGGGCGTTCACAAAATATCGGGTTCGTTCACACATGGACAATGTGAACGTTGATGTACGCACTGCACTTGGTATATCAGTGTAGAGCGGGATCCAGTTGTAGTTGGAGTCGAATAGCTCAGGGAGGGCTTGATGTACATCGGAAGTCAGAAAAACAGGATTCGCATTCAACGCGGGATTTCGATCGTCGTCTTGATCGTATCAACCATTTTCCTTGGCTCTTCGATATACCGCTATACCGAGTGCGGTGGGCCTGGGTATTACGTCGTAAAGGCCATTACGGGTCTGTGTCTTGGCGGTGTCATGTTTCGCTTGGCGGGTAAGTGAATTTGGCGCGGGCTTCGCTTGCCAGTGTGCTGGTAATCAATCCTGCAAGCAGGGCTGCAGGGTCATAGTTGACGTATGACCCTGCGTCCGGTCAATTGGCTTTGACGATCGCGGGCGGACTCCAGGTTCCCTTCCCTGGCGGCAGGATCGAAGGCGCTTCTGTCTTCGGCCAATACAGCCGCATCACCAGGTAGATCAGATCATTCGGTGCGGGCAGCCAGTTGCTTTCCTTGTCCGCGCCAGGCGAATCCTTCTGGATATACAGCGTCAACGAGCCGTCCGCATTCTTCTTCATGTCGGGCAACATCGGCGAGTTGATGAGGTAGCGATTGATCGGGTTTTTGATCAGCAGTTGCGATTTACCGTCGTACATGGTCACTGACCAGAAGGCGTTGACCGGCGGAAATTGTCCGGCGGGCAGGGTGATGGAGTAGTTGTGCTTGCTGCCATCAAGCAGTTCGCCATCGGGCAGGGTTTTGGCCAGAGGATAGGTGGCTTCCTCGGCGTCGTTGGCATAGATGCCCGCTTGCGCGACGGCGGCACGCTTCAGCCAGTCGCCGTTGTAGAAGGCGCTGTCGCCGCCGGTTCCGGCAATGTTCCAGCCGTTGATCTTCGTGCCGAGATTCTTGATCCCGTCCTCGACCTGCGCGTGCCCGGCCTGCATGCCCTCAACAACTGCGGCCTTTTGTTCCGCGGACAGATCCTGGAAGTTGAAGTCCTTGCCGGCGCCAATGCCGATCCGGGCAAGTTTCGCCCGGATCGCCACTTCATCCGGTGCGGCCGGGGCGTACTGCAAGGCAAAGTCGAGATACTTGAAGAAACCGGTCTTGGCGAGGTCCGTGTTGATCTTCGGGAAGTCGATCACCGGCGCGGCAGGCGGTGCCGGTTGCTTGAGAAAGGCGGATAGCGGTTGTGCCTTGTAGCCTGACTGGACGTTTACCACGTTCGGCAGGTCAGCCGGGTTGAAGAGTTGGGTGCGAAAGATCGCGAAGGGGAATTGGGTGCCGGAACGAAACACCTTCTTGATGCCCGGTGGCGTCGCGCCCTTCCAATCGGGTCCGACTACCATGTAGTCGCCAGCTTCGTTGCCGGTGGCGCGGCTGCCGATGTAGCCGTAGTTGTAGGTATTGCCATCGACGAGCTGTACCGAGTAATACCGTGGTTTCTCTACCGCCGGCACCGATAACACCATTGGCTCGCTGCGCAGGTCCATGAATATCATCGAATAGGGCGTGTCGCTGTTTGGCGTAATAACAGCTGTGTCCTTATAGGTTGCGACATGGTGCAGGCTATGAATCTGGTTGAGCGGTGCCTTGAACTGTCCGGAGTTTTTGTCTACGGCGTAGTCGTACATGACCGCGTAGTTCATCACGATGGGCAGGCCGTAGATATAGCCTTCCGTGGCGATAGCCTTCATTTCAGCGGGCGTGATATCTGCTGCGTGGGTGAAAGTGGATATGAATGACGCCAGCAATATCACCGTGCCGCCAATGGCTTTCGGTATTGGGTTTTTCATGAACATGCATCTCCATTTGTCATGCCGGATATGTGAGTAGGCGCCAAGAATCATTGCCGATCTTTGGGGAAGCTGACTGTGGGGTTATGTCTAGTTCATGGATTTTCAATCCACAAGTCATTGCGTGTTATTTGCTGAACCTTGCGTCCAGCAGGCAATCACTTCGCGGTATCGGAAAGATGAGATGCCCGGATCAGAAAAGTAGTGCCGGGTCATCAAGGCGCGACGATTGCTGAACGGATGCCGGATGATTACCGGGTAAATCGTTCAGATCGTCGCCAGCCTCGGCAGGGGTCAGAGGGCAAAGCTCGCTGCAAGGCCGTGGTGGCCTTCCTGTGCTCCCACGATCAGGTGCATTGGGATGTTCTGCTGTACCTCAATGGACGGTACTTCGAAGTTTCCTACTATCTGGAAGTGTCGCTCGCTCAGTTCGGTCGACTTTTCTGCTTTTTCCTTGGCCATTCTCGCGTGGTTCATTGCGATTTCGTTGAGCGTTGACACGTTACATCTCCCGGTGACTGACCAAGCGTATCGCTGGAGTCCTTAAGCATTGATTGAATGGCTGCGGCGTCAGAAACCTGTCGTTACGGCGCTGCTACGGGCGATCTTAGCAAGCCTCAAGCCACAGATACGGGCGAATTCCTCGTGGTGTTCCGGCAGGCGACGAATGGCGAGCCACTATGAATGATGGCCCGGTTTTTTTGTCATTCAGGCGTAAACTAGCGATGCGACCTTATCAAAAGGAGCCGCCTATGAACGCCGATCAAATGAGCAAGCAGGCACCTGTGGACACGGCTGTCTGGGATCGATATTTCTGCGCTGCATTGATTGCCGAAAGCAATCTGACTGCTCCGATTGTGGGTGGGGCTACCCACGAGGACAGGCAGAACCTGTTGATCGAGAGGGCCAGAACCCTCGCGGACAAAATGATGCAAAACCGAAGATAACCAGAGCCCAGCCGTCGCGCTGGGCTCTTTGCATGCGGGGGCATGCACTGATGCCGGGGAGGTGCGCGTTGTGGATCAATCGATCAACTCTACCTTGCCGCTCGCCAGGCGATAGATACCGCCCACGATCTTCAGTACGCCTTTACTCTGGGCATCTGTCAGCAATGGCGAGGCCTGTTTCAGGCTGTTTACCGAATTCTTGACGTTTTGCACGGTGGCGTTTTCCATCAGGTTCCCGGGCTGCTTGAGTACTGCCTCGACTGCCGACTTGAGTGCGTCAGTCAGTTTCGGGATATGGCCGGGGAAAATCGTCTGATCCTTGACGGCCTTGATACCGGCCTCGATGGCGCCGCAGCTCTCATGTCCAAGGACGAGAATCAGCGGGGCGCCCAGTACGGCAACCCCGTATTCAAGACTGGCCAGGCCTTCCGGGGTAACGAAGTTGCCCGCGACGCGGATGGAGAAAAGATCGCCGCGCGCGGTGTCGAACGCATATTCCGGGGCGATCCTTGAGTCAGAGCAACTCAGCACGGCCACGAACGGATTTTGACCGGACACCAGGGCCTCTCGCTCTGCCTTGAAATCGTGCGTCGTGGAAGTACCGCCTACATATCGTGCATTGCCCTCCATCAGTCTTTTCAACGCCATGTCGGGACTGATTACGTTTTGTGGTTTGGGTGGGGCTGACGCTTTTTCGGCTGCCTGGATGATCTTGCCGGGCAGTGTGCCGGTCAGCAGCAGTGCGCCTGCGCTCAATCCGGCAAATTGAAGAAAACGACGACGGCCTGTTGTGTTTGAAGCAGAGCTTGAATCACATGATTCACACATGATTTTGTTTACTCAGTTCAATGCGGTGGGAGTGAGTTGCTGTTGGGGCGGGTATTGCCGCTGACGCTCGATACCAGCGCAGTGGAGTCTAGTTGGTTTGTCATATTGTGTTTCGGGCATCGTCCGCGGATGCCGTGCACGCAGCCATTACATGGGCTACTACTGACAGACTCAAACAACTTCGACCTGGCAGGAGTTTCTCGATGCTGACTCACTGGTTTCTGGCGGCGGTTCATCTTCTGGCATTTGCCCTGGGATTTTGGGCCGTGTTGGTTCGAGGCACGGCTTTTCGGCGTTTGGCCGATGGAGCCGCAGAGGTGCGCAGTGTTCTGATGGCGGACAATATATGGGGTATTTCAGCTGTCGTTTTATTGATCAGTGGGGGGATGCGAGCGTTTGGCGGGTACGAGAAAGGCTCGGACTATTACCTGCATCAGCCGCTGTTTCATCTGAAGATGACGCTGTTCGTCCTGATCTTGCTGCTGGAAATCGCACCCATGGTGACGCTGATCAAGTGGCGAATAGCGCTTGCCCGTAAAGCGGCGATCGATACCGGCCGTGCGAAGCTGTTTGCACGGATCAGTCATGTCGAGGCGCTGCTGGTGTTGCTGATGGTGGTGGCGGCGACGGGCATGGCGCGAGGCGTGATGTCTGGTTGACCGCGCAGTGAGCGCATCCTTCCCTTGGGTAAACCAGAAAAGTCTGACAGCAATAGGGTGAGGCTTGCCGCTAGTATCGGCCTCTGGGGTTTGGGTGGGGGCGAAAGTGCAGGGCGATGGGGTGCTGAATCTTTAGCCAGCCGTGATTGCGGACTGAACGGGCTGGCTACTGACTGCAACAGGATTCAGGATTGTGGCTTTTCCGGGGCGGTCAGGCCGGCCTGAATGCGCTGGTAGATTTCTTCACGATGCACTGCAACGTCCTTCGGAGCGTTGATGCCGATCCTGACTTGCTGGCCGCTTACGCCGAGGATGGTGATCGTAATGTCATCACCTATGTTTATGCTTTCACCGACTTTGCGGGTGAGTATCAGCATGGTCTTCTCCTTGATTGCTTTGTGGGGCACCTGATTCGGACAGTGCAGAGGTCGGTGTTATGTATAGATTAGTGCGAAGTCTCGCGGTTTGGGTGCCTCTTTCTGACGCGCAGATGCGGCATTAATTCCCAAGGCGTAACTATACAGAGGCCGCCACCATGATTCTCGTTGTTTTGAGCCCATTTTACGGCACTCGTGAAGTATTCATGGATGTTAAAATCCCCGCTTTAAGCATTTAGAGGGAAACGCCGTGCGCAAAATGGTCTTGGTATTCGCGATGTTGGCACTGGCGGGATGTGGTGAGGGCGGCAGTGTGGATGCGCCAAAGCCAAAGCCGGCCATGGCTGCCGTACCCGCGGCAGTGTCCGGCCCGCAATGGGATCTTGAAGTGCGAGGTGAAACCCCTCAGGCGGTCAGCGATTTGAGTGGCTGGCTGATCGAGCACAGCTTCATGTCCAGCGTCGTCAAGGAAAATGGTAATACCCGAATCCTGATGGGGCCGTTCAGTTCGAAAGCCGAGGCCGAAGCCAAGCAGGATGAAGTCCGCGCGGCGCTCACTCGCTCGAAGAAACAGAACATCGAATTGCTGGTGCTTGAGCGTCCAGCCGCTCAATAACGTAGCGCAGACGCTAAAGATACAAAAAAGGCCTCGGGTGTTTAGCCCGGGGCCTTTGTCGTTTCAGGTGTCCCGTTCTGGAATCAGCCACAGGCCTTCATGTCTACCGGGCCTACGAACTCGTTGCCGCGCCCCATGACGCAGCCCACGCTCTGGTTGCGTTGACGCTCCCACGCCTGTACGGGATAGGTCTTGTCCCAGGCTTCGTACAGTTGCCGATCCTGTTTCGACAGGCGCAAGCCATACTGCTTGCTCATGTAGAAGTAGGTCCGGGCGATCATGCCGCGAATGGAAGGGCGGGGCATGACTTTCTTGGCCTTGAAGTCGATCTGGGTCAGGCAGGAACCATATTGCCCCGACTGCTCGGGCAGCCAGCCAAAGCTGAAGTTGCTGCGATCGCCGTTGACCTCGCCAATGCTGGGCACCAGGTTGTGCAAATCAGCCTCGGCCTTCTGGTAAACCGGGTCGTGGCGGGTGCAGTTCTTGCGACCGCCCTCTTGCCAGCACTGGCGTTGATGACCGATTTGCCAGGCCGGAACAATATGCTCCCACTCGATGCGGGCTGCGCGTTTGGCATTTTTACGGGGCACATAACCGCAGGCGGCAAGGTTTACCCGGTTGCCGGTGTACTTGCAGCCACAGTAAAACTCGGTGGACTGGGGCGCGTAGAGCGTCCAGGCCACCTTTTTCGCTTCGGTGAAGGTGCGCGGCGCGTCGGCTTGCGCGCCCATGACAAAAAACAGAAACAGCAAAGCAAACCAGCGGACACTCATCGCCTCAATCTTCCTTCGGCACAACCCAGAAAATCTGCACGCCGCCATCGTCGCGATAGGCGAGGGTGACGTTGTCGTTCTCGTCGATTTCTTCCAGCAAGCGTTCCCATTCATCCACCGGTTCGTCAGGCAGGCGGAAGATCAGTGCTGCCCTGGCTTTTTGTGCGGTGGGGGAGTTGATGATTTTCTGAACGCGCAGGCCCATGCGTACATAGGTGTCAGGAGAGGCAGAGGTAGTGTCCACGGGATTATCCTTATTAAGCTGTACGTGCATACAGTATTTAACTGTGGGCAATTTCGCAACTGCTTAAAAATCAAGAAAATCCTCTGACAGCGGTTTGTTCTATTTGGTGTAAGGCGCAGGGAGTTTTTTTGTCAGATCGAGTGACGCCAATCGCCAGGACTGGAGAATGGCGCACAGGGTGCCCGACCGGATCGGTCGGGCGAGGGCGAATCAGTATTCCCAGAACATCCGTTGCAGTTCTTTGCTGTCGTTGGTCTTGGTCAGCGCGACCATCGCCAGGATGCGGGCCTTCTGCGGGTTCAGGTCGTGGGCCACGACCCAGTCGTATTTATCGTCAGGCTGTTCGGCGTTGCGCAATACGAAGCCGCCGGCGTTGACATGGGAGGAGCGAATGATCTGCACGCCGTCCTTGCGCAGGGCTTGCAGGGCAGGGACCACTCGCGACGATACCGAGCCATTGCCGGTACCGGCGTGGATGATGGCTTTGGCGCCCGATTGAGCCAGGGCCTTGTAGGCGGTATCGCTGACGTTGCCATAGGAATAGGCAATCTCGACGTCAGGCAGGCTCTTGATGGTCTTGATGTCGAATTCGGAATCCATGGTGTGGCGCTTGGCTGGCAAGCGGAACCAGTAGGATTTGCCTTCTACCACCATGCCCAGCGGACCCCAGGCGCTTTTAAACGCTTCGGTCTTGATGTTGATCATTTTGCTGACGTCGCGACCCGACTGGATTTCATCGTTCATGGTCACCAGCACGCCTTTGCCCCGTGCGTCTTTGCTGCTGGCCACGGCCACCGCGTTGTACAGGTTCAGCATGCCATCGGCGGACATCGCGGTGCCTGGGCGCATGGAGCCTACGACAATGATCGGCTTCTCGGTTTTTTCCACCAGGTTGAGGAAGTATGCCGTTTCTTCCAGGGTGTCGGTGCCGTGGGTGATCACGATGCCATCGACGTCTTTGCTGTCGGCCAGTTCGGCTACGCGGCGACCCAGTTGCAGCAGGTTTTCGTTGGTGATGCTTTCGGAGGCGATTTGCATGACCTGTTCGCCGCGAACGTTAGCCAATTGGCTCAGTTCAGGAACGCCGGCGATCAACTGTTCAATGCCGACTTTCGCCGCTTGATAGGTTGCGCTGTTGGCGGCGCTGGCCCCCGCGCCGGCAATGGTGCCGCCGGTGGCCAGGATCACCACGTTGGCCAGTTTCTGTTGGGTTTCGGCTTCTTTGGCCTGAAGGGCGGTGGGCAGAAGAAGCAGCAGGGCCAAGGCGCCCGGAACAAAGGTCTTGAGTGCAGATGTCATTATTTTTCTCTTCTAGTTGTGAGACGGTGCAGATGCAGGTTCATCTAGATACGCCCCGGGCGAATCTGAATGCCGGGGGTGCGAGGGGAAGAGCAGGATCTGTACCAGTAATACGCTGAATCGAAAAACACGCCTAAGTTAATGATTTGTAACGGTATTGCTATTTATGTCCGGAACGGTTTCGGGGGCGGGGCGTCCGGAATGCCGAACATTTTTAACTTTTGCGTTCGGCTCGCCGAAACGGATCGCGGTCTTGTTTAAGATTTCAACGGGTCAAATCATAGATAGCGACTAAAGAAACGCCCGCGCCGGTCGATGCTCCTTCAAGGGATCATTTTCTTCAGGAGTTCACATGTCGTTATCTGTTGGCATTCCCAATGCCGCTAACATCACCATCGGTGGCAAGTCGGCCACCACCATTCGTGCCTTGAGCGACGCAACAGCTGATGCGGCTGCTCAAGCGTCGGGTGCAAAGAAAAGCGACGGCAACCAGGTCAAGACGGGCCCGGTAGGTCTGGGGGAGAGCGCCGGCGCACAGGCCGAATCGCAAACCAGCGATAACACCAGCGTGGCGGTGAAGGTCTTGCTCAA
The DNA here is from genome assembly GCF_059422045.1 of Pseudomonas sp. GW821-FHT02A08. Taxonomy (NCBI): domain Bacteria; kingdom Pseudomonadati; phylum Pseudomonadota; class Gammaproteobacteria; order Pseudomonadales; family Pseudomonadaceae; genus Pseudomonas; species Pseudomonas sp. GW821-FHT02A08. The sequence continues at coordinate 136,353 of NZ_JBWKWD010000011.1, read as the reverse complement.
GCGTCTGAAGGAGTTGCAGCAGCAATTGCGCGAGCAACAGCAGCAACTGGCGCAAGCCCAGGCGGCGTCCTATCCAACCCCGCAAGCCAAGACCACGGCAGTAACAGCCATTCAGGGGCAGGTTGCCAACACCAGCGGGGCCATCCTGCAAGTGAACGCGAGCCTGATCAAGGAGCTGGCCAAGGGTTCCGGCACGGGATCGGTGGTCAACACCACGGCATGAGTTGAATGCCGCTTTTTCGCCGTACATCTGTGAAAGCGCATTTCAGGTCGTTGACAAATACCGGCAGGGTTCCCATAGTTTGGTTAACGCAAACGTTTGCGCGGCTCAAGTGATGGCTTTTCATCGCGGCGGGCCGTGAAGCTTGCGCCAGCGCAAGCGTTGCTCACAATAATCATAAGATCGGAGTGAACCCATGAAGCTGCCATTCGCTGGACGTCTTCTCGCTGTCGCTATGCTGGCTGCCGCATCCGCTGCACTACCTGTCTCTTCGGCCTTTGCTGAAACCGCAGAAAAACCGAAAGTCGCACTGGTCATGAAGTCCCTGGCCAACGAGTTCTTCCTGACCATGGAAGACGGCGCCAAGGCCTACCAGAAAGATCACTCCGGCGAATTCGACCTCATCTCCAACGGCATCAAGGATGAAACCGACACCGCAGGCCAGACGCGCATCGTCGAGCAGATGATCCTGGCCAAGGTCAATGCACTGGTGATTGCACCGGCTGACTCCAAGGCCATGGTCCCGGTGATCAAGAAAGCCATCGATGCCGGTATCACCGTGATCAACATCGACAACCAGTTGGACCCTGCCGTCGTCAAAAGCAAAAACATCAATGTTCCGTTCGTAGGCCCGGACAATCGCAAGGGCGCACGGCTGGTGGGGGATTACCTGGCCAAACAGCTGAAGGCCGGTGACGAAGTCGGCATCATCGAGGGTGTGTCCACCACCACCAATGCCCAACAGCGGACCGCGGGTTTCAAGGATGCAATGGAGGCGGCGCAGATCAATGTCGTGTCCCTGCAATCCGGTGACTGGGAGATCGACAAGGGCAACAAGGTCGCCGCGTCGATTCTCAGCGAATACCCGCAAACCAAGGCCCTGTTGGCCGGCAACGACAGCATGGCGGTCGGTGCGGTATCTGCCGTGCGCGCCGCGGGCAAGGCCGGCAAGGTGCAAGTGGTCGGCTACGACAACATCAATGCCATCCAGCCAATGCTCAAGGATGGTCGCGTGCTGGCCACCGCGGACCAGTTTGCGGCCAGGCAGGCGGTGTTCGGCATCGAGACTGCATTGAAGATTCTCAAGGGCGAGAAGGTCGACGACGGCGCCAATGGCGTGATCGAAACGCCGGTAGAGTTGGTCACCAAGTAACCTTGCGGCGACGTAACGGCGCTCGTCCAGCGGGACGAGCGCATGGAGAGTTTTTATGTCAGTTTGCGCTCCGGACGCTGTCCTTTCGGTCAGCGGTATCGGCAAGACCTACGCCCAACCGGTCCTGGCCGGCATCGACCTGACGCTCATGCGCGGGGAAGTGCTGGCGTTGACCGGCGAGAACGGTGCAGGCAAAAGCACGCTTTCGAAGATTATTGGCGGACTGGTCACGCCGACCACCGGCCAGATGCAGTTTCAGGGGCAGGACTATCGTCCGGGCAGCCGGGCTCAGGCAGAGGCGCTGGGTATCCGCATGGTCATGCAGGAGCTCAATCTGCTGCCGACCCTGTCGGTGGCGGAAAACCTGTTTCTCGACAACCTGCCCGGCAAAGGTGGGTGGATCAGTCGCAAGCAGTTGCGCAAGGCCGCCATCGAGGCCATGGCTCATGTCGGGCTCGACGCCATTGACCCGGACACCCTGGTCGGCGAACTGGGCATCGGCCACCAGCAAATGGTGGAGATCGCCCGCAACCTGATTGGCCATTGTCATGTGTTGATTCTCGATGAGCCGACCGCGATGCTCACCGCTCGCGAAGTCGAAATGCTGTTCGAGCAGATCACCCGCCTGCAGGCGCGCGGGGTATCGATCATCTACATCTCCCATCGCCTCGAAGAGCTGGCGCGAGTCGCGCAGCGCATTGCCGTGTTGCGCGATGGCAACCTGGTCTGCGTCGAGCCGATGGCCAACTACAACAGCGAGCAACTGGTCACCCTGATGGTCGGCCGCGAGCTCGGCGAACACATCGATATGGGCGCGCGCAAGATCGGCGCTCCGGTGCTGACGGTCAAGGGCCTGACCCGTGCCGACAAGGTTCGCGACGTGTCGTTCGAAGTGCGTGCCGGAGAGATTTTCGGGATTTCCGGTTTGATCGGCGCGGGGCGCACCGAGTTGCTGCGCCTGATCTTCGGTGCCGATATCGCCGACAGCGGCACGATTGCCCTGGGGGCGTCGGCGCAGGTCATCAATGTGCGCTCGCCGGTGGATGCGGTCGGGCATGGCATCGCGTTGATCACTGAAGATCGCAAGGGCGAAGGCCTTTTGTTGACGCAGTCGATTGGCGCCAATATCGCCTTGGGCAACATGCCCGGCATCTCCAGCGCGGGCTTTGTCGACAACGATGGCGAAAACGCCCTGGCCCAGCGTCAGATCGACGCCATGCGCATTCGCAGCTCCGGTCCGGCACAGTTGGTGTCCGAGTTGTCCGGCGGCAACCAGCAGAAAGTCGTCATCGGCCGTTGGCTGGAGCGCGATTGCTCAGTGCTGCTGTTCGACGAACCGACCCGCGGCATCGACGTCGGTGCCAAGTTCGATATCTACAACCTGCTCGGCGAATTGACCCGCCAGGGCAAGGCGCTGGTGGTGGTCTCCAGCGACTTGCGCGAGCTGATGCTGATCTGCGACCGGATCGGCGTGCTGTCGGCAGGAAGCCTGATCGATACATTCGATCGCGACAGCTGGACCCAGGATGAGTTGCTCGCCGCTGCTTTCGCCGGCTACCAAAAACGTGATGCGCAGCTCTTTGAAGCCGCGCTTGGGGAACTTCCATGAATACCGCTTCTTACGCCGGCAAACGCAGTGGCAACTTCTACGGCCTGGGCACCTATCTGGGCCTGGCGGGTGCCTTGTTGGCGATGATCGTGCTGTTCTCGGTTCTGAGCAGTCACTTCCTGTCCTACGATACGTTCAGCACCCTGGCCAACCAGATTCCGGACCTGATGGTGCTGGCGGTCGGCATGACCTTTGTGTTGATTATCGGCGGTATCGACCTGTCGGTTGGCTCGGTGCTGGCGCTGGCGGCCTCGACCGTGAGCGTGGCGATTCTTGGCTGGGGCTGGGGCGTGCTGCCGGCGGCGCTGCTGGGCATGGCCGTCGCGGCGCTCGCCGGTACGGTCACCGGCTCGATCACGGTGGCATGGCGTATTCCGTCGTTCATCGTGTCCCTGGGCGTGCTGGAAATGGCGCGCGGGGTGGCGTACCAGATGACCGGTTCACGTACGGCCTACATCGGCGATGCGTTTGCCTGGTTGTCCAACCCGATCGCCTTTGGCATTTCGCCGTCGTTCATCATCGCGTTGTTGATCATTTTCGTCGCCCAGGCCGTGTTGACCCGCACGGTGTTCGGTCGTTACCTGATCGGTATCGGCACCAACGAAGAGGCCGTGCGGCTGGCGGGGATCAATCCGAAGCCATACAAAATCCTGGTCTTCAGCCTGATGGGGTTGCTGGCCGGCATTGCCGCGTTGTTCCAGATTTCTCGCCTGGAAGCCGCCGACCCGAATGCCGGCTCCGGTCTTGAGTTGCAGGTGATCGCAGCGGTCGTGATCGGCGGGACCAGCCTGATGGGCGGGCGCGGTTCGGTGATCAGCACGTTTTTTGGCGTCCTGATCATTTCCGTGCTCGCCGCGGGGCTGGCGCAGATCGGGGCAACCGAGCCGACCAAGCGCATCATTACCGGCGCGGTGATCGTGGTGGCGGTGGTGCTGGATACTTATCGCAGTCAACGCGCAAGCCGGCGGACCTGAGTCATGGCGACCATCAAAGATGTGGCAGCCCTTGCCGGCATTTCCTACACCACGGTTTCCCATGTGGTGAACAAGACCCGCCCGGTCAGTGAAGAAGTCCGGATCAAGGTCGAGGCGGCAATCCAGACTCTCGACTACGTCCCCAGCGCCGTGGCCCGCTCGCTCAAGGCCAAGACCACGGCGACCATCGGCCTGTTGGTCCCCAACAGCCTCAACCCGTATTTCGCCGAACTGGCCCGGGGGATCGAGGATTACTGCGAGCGAAACGGTTACTGCGTCATCCTGTGCAACTCCGACGACAATCCGGACAAGCAGCGCAGCTACCTGCGCGTGCTGCTGGAAAAACGCATCGACGGCCTGATTGTCGCCTCGGCCGGTGGCGACAGTGGCTTGGTGCAAGGCCTGAAAGGCGTCCGCACACCCATGGTGATCGTCGACCGCGGACTGGACGGTGTCGATGCGGACCTGGTGCGCATCGACCATGAATACGGCGCGTATCTGGCGACCCGGCATCTGCTGGAATTGGGGCACCGGGATATCGCCACCATCAGCGGGCCGGAAAACACCAGTGTGGCGCAGATGCGTCTGGCGGGTTATCGCCGGGCCTTGAAGGAGGCGGGCGTCGAAGTCTCTCCCGGGCGCATGCTGGAAAGCGATTTCACCAGCACCGGCGGTTATGGCGCTGCCGCGATTCTGCTGGAAAGCAATCCGCCCAGCGCCATTTTTGCCGCCAACGACATGATCGGCATCGGCGTGCTACGGGCCGCCGCCGAACGCAATATTCGCGTACCGAGCGAGTTGTCGGTGATCGGCTTCGACGATATCCAGATGAGTCGCTATGTCTACCCGTCGCTGACCACGGTCGGGCAATCGATCCTGCAACTCGGCGAAATGGCCGCCGAAGTGCTTTTACGGCGAATCGCCACACCTGGCCTGGTGACCGATCAGCGGATCGTGACGCCGAGCATCGTCGTGCGTGAGTCGACGGCGCCACTGGCCGGCGTGTTTGCCCAGTGCCGTTGAAAACAGAGAGCCGTTGAAACAAAAAGCCGCTGAATCAACAGCGCCGCCGAAACAGACTCGATGAGTAGCAATGTATGTCAGCAAAAGTAGTGGTAATAGGCAGTTTGAACATGGACCTGGTGACCCGGGCACCACGCTTGCCCAAGGGTGGCGAAACGCTGATCGGTCAGTCGTTTACTACCGTCTGCGGCGGCAAGGGCGCCAATCAGGCCGTGGCTGCGGCGCGCCTGGGAGCCCGGGTGTCGATGATCGGCTGCGTGGGCAATGACGCTTATGGTGAGGCGCTGCGCGGGGCGTTGTTGGCCGAGCAGATCGATTGCCAGGCGGTCAGCACCATTGACGATTCCAGTGGCGTGGCGTTGATTGTGGTCGACGACAGCAGTCAGAACACCATCGTGATCGTCCCCGGCGCCAACGGGGCGTTGACCGCTGAAGCCATTGACCGTTTTGATTCGGTGGTGCGCGCGGCGGACGTGCTCATCTGTCAGCTGGAAGTGCCCGATGCTTCTGTTGGCCATGCGCTCAAGCGCGGTCGCGAGCTGGGCAAGACAGTCATCCTCAACCCTGCACCGGTCAGCCGCCCGCTGCCATCGGACTGGTACGCGTCCATCGATTATCTGATTCCCAACGAGAGCGAGGCGTCAGCCCTGAGCGGTCTGTCGGTGGACTCCCTGGACACCGCGCAAGCCGCGGCGACCCGCCTGATTGCACTGGGCGCCGGCAAGGTGATCATCACCCTCGGTGCGCAGGGTTCGCTGTTTGCCGATGGCCAGCGCTTCGAGCATTTTCCCGCGCCCGTGGTAAAGGCTGTCGATACCACGGCGGCCGGCGATACGTTCGTCGGCGGTTTCGCTGCGGCCCTGGCTGCGGGTAAGGATGAGGCGCAGGCGATCCGCTTCGGACAGGTGGCCGCGGCGCTGTCGGTCACCCGTGCCGGCGCGCAACCTTCGATACCCGCCTTGAGCGATGTTCAGGCGTTTAAAACCCCATGAAAAAGACACCCCTGCTCAACATTGCGCTGTCGCGACTGATCGCTTCATTGGGGCATGGCGACTTGGTCGTCATCGGGGATGCGGGGTTGCCGGTTCCTCCAGGTGTTGAATTGATCGACCTGGCCTTGACCCATGGCATTCCGGATTTTGTCAGCACCTTGAAGGTCGTGCTCAGTGAGATGCAGGTTGAAAGCCATGTGCTGGCTCAGGAAATCTTCGATAAAAAGCCGTCGGCCCTGGTCGCGTTGGACGAGCTGAGCGACGAAGGCGCGTTGGGTCGGCGCGAGGTGCTCAGCCATGAACAATTCAAGGTCCTGAGCCGACAAGCCAGAGCGATTGTTCGTACAGGCGAATGCCAGCCGTACTGCAACATTGTACTGGTCGCCGGCGTTACCTTTTGACGGGCTGTCCGCGTTTTGATGTTCCTGGCACAAGGCGTGCGCCCCGTATCGCTATGCTCAGAAACTGCACCCACTGTTCCGGAGTCTGCTGCTTTTGTCCCAGATGACCTCAACCAACGCCCTGGCAGCACCAAAGATCGACCTGATCATCGACACCGATCCAGGGGCTGACGATGTTGTTGCCCTGTTGTTCGCCCTGGCGTCGCCGGAAGAATTGAATGTCCGGGCATTGACCACCGTTGCCGGCAACGTTCGCCTGGACAAGACTTCGCGCAATGCGCGACTGGCCCGGGAGTGGGCGGGGCGCGAAGAGGTTCCGGTCTATGCGGGGGCGCCCAGGCCCCTGATGCGCACACCCGTCTACGCCGAGGACATTCATGGCAAGGAAGGGTTGTCGGGCATTGCCGTGCATGAGCCCAGGAAGGGCCTGGCCAAGGGCAGCGCCATCACCTATCTGATCGATACCCTGAAATCTGCCGAACCCCACAGCATTACCATCGCCATGCTTGGCCCGCAGACCAACCTGGCCCTGGCGCTGATCCAGGAGCCGGGTATCGTTCAGGGCATCAAGGAAGTGGTGGTCATGGGCGGTGCGCACTTCAACGGCGGCAATATCACGCCGGTGGCCGAGTTCAACCTGTTCGCCGACCCGCAAGCGGCCGAAGTGGTGCTCAAGAGCGGCGTGAAGCTGACCTACCTGCCGCTGGATGTGACCCACAAGATCCTTACCAGCGAAGCGCGCCTGCAACAGATTGCCGCTCTGAATAACAACGCCAGCCGATTGGTGAGCGACATTCTCAATGAGTACATCAAGGGCGACATGGAACACTACGGCATTCAGGGTGGCCCGGTGCATGACGCCACGGTTGTCGCTTATCTGCTCAAGCCGCAATTGTTCAGCGGTCGTTCGGTCAATGTGGTTGTCGACAGCCGCGAAGGCCCGACCTTTGGGCAGACCATTGTCGACTGGTATGACGGCTTGAAAGCGCCAAAGAATGCCTTTTGGGTCGAAAGCGGCGATGCCCAGGGCTTCTTCGATCTGCTGACCGAGCGCCTGGCTCGCCTGAAGTAAGCATCATCTCCCGCAGGTGTTTCACTCCCGCCCGCTGACCGCTTCGGCCTTTTGGTCCGACAGATGTTTCTCGAAAATCTGCTCGATAAACGATTGGGCGGCCTCGGTTCCAAGGTCCCTGACCAGAAGGTCGATACCGATAATGGCGAGCTCTTCCGTGCTGCCTGGACTGTAGGAGCTGTGGCCGTCTTGCCACTTGGCCTTGATGTCAGCGTCGATGCTTACGGTGGTCATGATGGCACTCGTGAGGTCGGGGAAGTCTGAGTGCCGAGTTAACCATTTTGCGGGGCTTTTGACACGTCGACTTAGGCATGAAAGGAGGGCTGTGCGACACTTGGTCTCTGACGAATATTCAAGGAACGCGCTGTGCAGATCGATTTGAACTCCCCGGATGGCCTGACCCTCGAGGCAGTGCGTCAGTTGCTGGCCGGCGCCAGTGACGATGAGCACACCCAGTTGCGGGTCACCAAAGGCGGCATTGCCTACATCTCCTCGGGCGTCGTGGGCGGTACCGATATCGACGGGCTGTTGTTCCGGCTCGAAACCTGGGCCAAGGGCTCCGGTTATGTCGGGCGAGTCGCTGCCAGCGATGAAGTCTGGGTCATGCAAATCTTCAATGCCTTGAAAGAGAACTGGCCCAATCCGCCTTACGACTATATCGACGTCTATTGAGCGTCGTTCATATTCAGTCACGATTCAATGATTAAGGGCAGGGCGGCGCTCAGGCAGAATCGCGGCTCGTCCGGATCATGGGCAGGGTGCCAATGCTCCCTGTGAAACCAAACGTCAGTCTGGTTGTCGCACGATCTCAGCTTAATCATTGAATAAGGAGGCTTCATGCCTTGGAAGCTCGCGTCATTGGGTACTTTGTTGGCCGTTGCCACGCTGGCCGGTTGCAGCACTCCCTCTACGGAGTCGGCAACAACGGATGTTGCGACGACTGACACGGGTCACAGTCGCTGTGAGGCAAAGGCTGCCGAGTTCACCATCGGCAAACAGGCATCGCCGCAGCTGCTCGAACAGGCGCGTACCCGGGCAGGGGCGCAAAGCGCGCGGTTCCTGCTGCCAACCGATATGGTGACGCTGGAGTACCGTTCCGATCGCCTGAACCTGAACACCGATGCCAGCCGGGTAGTGACCCGCGTCAACTGCGGCTGATTGCCCGGCTTTTGTTCCGGTCATAAAAAACCCCGTCACATGGACGGGGTTTTTTTAGTGCGCCTGGAAATTACTCTGGGCGAACTTGAGCAGCTTGCATACCCTTTTGGCCTTTCTCAGCCACGAAGGAAACAGTCTGGCCTTCTTTCAGGCTTTTGAAACCGTCGCTTTCGATAGCTTTGAAGTGTACGAACAGGTCGTCACCGCCACCTTGAGGAGTGATGAAGCCGAAGCCTTTTTCATCGTTGAACCATTTAACGGTGCCGGTTTGGCGATTAGACATGGTGTATCTCCAAGAAACATATATTTTCAGTAGTACTGTGCTGCTCAGGCCAACTGGGCACACCCGGGTATCATAGTCGAAATGTTCGGTTTGGGAGCCCCCCGGGCGAGCTGTTTGCTCTGCTATCGCACACTTTTCGTTGGGTCGAATGGCTGAAAGCCCCGGTTTAAGCGGCTTTGCGCCTGAAAATGGGTGATTAAAAAAAGCCATAAAAGCTGCGTAAATTATGTGAATCAGCGGTTTTTTGGCTGGTTTTGGCCTTCGAAACCTTCAAAATTTCTACCTGGGCGCGTTATTTCTTGGCTTTGCACACGGAGATTTCGGTCAGTGCGCGCTGTGCCAATTCGTTTGATGGCGGTGTTTTCGGGTCCATCAGTTGCGCGATCTCTTGCGTGGTGAATTTCTTCTCCAGGACGTCGGCGCCGCACGCGCAGTGCTTCTGTGCTGCGGACGGGTTGATGCTTTTGCTGGCCGCCGCCGAGCAATCTGTCATGTATTTGGCTTTCAGGCCCGCTGGCCAGGCGGCGTGGGCGCTCAGTGGCAGCAGCAGGGCAAGCGGGGCGGCAATGGCAAAAAGACGGGTAAGGCGCATGACAGGAACTCCTTGGGGTCGATATCTGTGGCGATTCTCAGTCAGTTTGAGGCAGCTCGTATATCTCAAGTTCACTTTGCGCCTGAAAAGTGAGGAAATCTTCACGGCCTGAATGCGTGCAAGTCGACAACCGTTCATCTGTGCTAGGATGCCCCGCTCGGGCGTTTGCAGGCTCCGACGGACCTTCAGTCCCGGTAGCGGCAAACGCACGATTAACCCTGATTTGAATCCCAGTCACTCTGGTTCGGTTTTCCGGTTGGCCGCAAGGCTCCTGCCGCTGTAAGGCAGGCGTTCGTCATTGAATGGCCTGGACCGGATCTTGTACTGGCTCATCCCAACCCACGTGACCTTTGGTAGGGGTCACCACTAGGAGAGGAGGCGCCATGCCAACTATTACTCTTCCCGACGGCAGTCAACGTTCATTCGATCACCCGGTTTCCGTAGCCGAGGTCGCCGCATCCATCGGTGCAGGCCTGGCCAAGGCCACCGTTGCCGGCAAGGTCGATGGCAAGCTGGTCGACGCCAGCGACATCATCGACAGCGACGCGTCGCTGCAAATCATCACGCCAAAGGATGAAGAGGGGCTGGAGATCATTCGCCACTCTTGCGCCCACCTGGTTGGCCACGCGGTCAAGCAGTTGTACCCGACCGCCAAAATGGTCATCGGTCCGGTCATCGACGAAGGTTTCTATTACGACATCGCCTTCGAGCGTCCTTTCACTCCGGACGACCTGGCGGCCATCGAGCAGCGCATGCAGCAGCTGATCGAGAAAGATTACGACGTGATCAAGAAAGTCACTCCGCGTGCCGAAGTGATCGAAGTGTTCAAGGCCCGTGGCGAAGACTACAAGTTGCGCCTGGTCGAAGACATGCCGAACGAGCAGGCCATGGGCCTGTACTATCACGAAGAATACGTCGACATGTGCCGCGGTCCGCACGTGCCGAACACCCGCTTCCTGAAATCCTTCAAGCTGACCAAGCTGTCCGGCGCCTACTGGCGCGGCGATGCCAAGAACGAGCAATTGCAGCGCGTCTACGGCACCGCATGGGCGGACAAGAAGCAACTGGCGGCTTACATCCAGCGCATTGAAGAAGCCGAAAAGCGCGACCACCGCAAGATCGGCAAGCGCCTGGGCCTGTTCCACACCCAGGAAGAGTCGCCGGGCATGGTGTTCTGGCACCCGAACGGCTGGACTTTGTACCAGGTGCTCGAGCAGTACATGCGCAAGGTTCAGCGCGACAACGGCTACCTGGAAATCAAGACGCCGCAAGTGGTTGACCGCAGCCTGTGGGAAAAATCCGGGCACTGGGCCAACTACGCCGACAACATGTTCACCACCCAGTCGGAAAACCGCGACTACGCGATCAAGCCAATGAACTGCCCTTGCCACGTGCAGGTGTTCAACCAGGGCCTGAAAAGCTACCGCGAGTTGCCGATGCGCCTGGCCGAATTCGGTGCGTGCCACCGTAACGAGCCATCGGGTGCCCTGCACGGCATCATGCGTGTGCGCGCGTTCACTCAGGACGACGCCCACATCTTCTGCACCGAAGAGCAGATGCAGGCCGAGTCCGCCGCGTTCATCAAGCTGACCATGGACGTCTACGCCGATTTCGGCTTTAAAGATGTCGAGATGAAGCTATCCACTCGTCCGGAAAAACGCGTCGGTTCCGACGAACTTTGGGATCGCGCCGAAGCTGCACTGGCCGCAGCCCTTGATAGCGCGGGCCTGCCGTACGATCTGCAGCCGGGCGAGGGTGCGTTCTACGGTCCGAAGATCGAGTTCTCGCTGAAAGATTGCCTCGGTCGCGTCTGGCAATGTGGTACCCTGCAGCTCGATTTTAACCTGCCTGTCCGTCTGGGAGCCGAATACGTCTCCGAAGACAACAGCCGCAAGCACCCGGTCATGTTGCACCGGGCGATCCTGGGGTCCTTCGAACGTTTCGTCGGGATTCTGATCGAGCACTACGAGGGTGCGTTCCCCGCGTGGCTGGCTCCGACCCAGGCAGTGGTGATGAATATCACTGATAAACAGGCTGATTTTGCCGCCGAAGTGGAAAAAACTCTCAACGAAAGCGGGTTTCGTGCCAAGTCTGACTTGAGAAATGAAAAGATCGGCTTTAAAATCCGCGAGCATACTTTGCTCAAGGTTCCTTATCTCTTGGTTATCGGAGATCGGGAAGTCGAGATGCAGACTGTCGCTGTGCGTACTCGTGAAGGTGCTGACCTGGGCTCGATGCCCGTCGCCCAGTTCGCTGAGTTCCTCGCCCAAGCGGTTTCCCGGCGTGGTCGCCAAGATTCGGAGTAATTATTATTAAGCGTGAAATGAGACAAGATAAACGAACTGCACCGAAAGCCCCGATCAACGAGAATATCTCGGCACGCGAGGTTCGGTTAATTGGGGCTGAAGGTGAACAGCTCGGGATTGTGTCAATCGAAGACGCGCTTCTTAAGGCTGAAGAGGCCAAGCTGGATCTGGTGGAGATTTCCGCCGATGCAGTACCACCTGTTTGCAAACTGATGGACTACGGCAAATCGATCTTCGAAAAGAAGAAGCAGATTGCTGCGGCCAAGAAAAACCAGAAGCAGATTCAGGTTAAAGAAATCAAGTTTCGTCCAGGGACGGAGGAAGGGGATTACCAGGTAAAACTGCGCAACCTGGTACGTTTCCTGAGTGACGGGGACAGGGCCAAGGTATCCTTGCGATTCCGCGGCCGTGAGATGGCCCACCAGGAGCTGGGGATGGAACTCCTCAAGCGAGTTGAAGGTGACTTGCTCGAGTACGGTTCGGTCGAACAGCATCCTAAGATGGAAGGACGCCAGCTGATCATGGTCATCGCCCCGAAAAAGAAGAAGTAATCAACAGGGCACGGCAGGCCTTCTGATTATGTTTATCAACTGAATGCGGAGTATCCGAACATGCCAAAAATGAAGACCAAAAGTGGTGCTGCTAAGCGGTTTCTGAAAACTGCTAACGGTATCAAGCACAAGCACGCTTTCAAGAGCCACATCCTGACCAAAATGTCGACCAAGCGTAAGCGTCAACTGCGCGGTAGCAGCTTGCTGCATCCGTCTGACGTGGCAAAAGTCGAGCGCATGCTGCGCCTTCGTTAATTTTAGTCAAGAATAGAGGAAGTAACTCATGGCTCGTGTAAAGCGTGGCGTCATTGCCCGTAAGCGTCACAAAAAAATTCTGAAACTTGCTAAAGGCTACTACGGCGCACGCTCCCGCGTATTCCGTGTTGCCAAGCAAGCGGTAATCAAGGCAGGCCAATACGCCTACCGTGACCGTCGTCAGAAAAAACGTCAGTTCCGCGCTCTGTGGATCGCTCGTATCAACGCTGGTGCTCGTATCAACGGTCTGTCCTACAGCCGTTTCATCGCCGGCCTGAAAAAAGCGTCCATCGAGATCGACCGTAAGGTTCTGGCTGATCTGGCAGTGAACGAAAAAGCGGCGTTTGCTGCGATTGTCGAGAAAGCTAAAGCCACCTTGGCTTAAGTACCCCCGACAGTCACCCGGCCTCGCATCTGTGGGGTCAGGTGTTAAACGTCATAAATAGGGGAAGAGCCTTCAAGCTCTTCCCCTATTTTGTATCTGGAGTCTGTACATGGAAAACCTGGATGCGCTCGTCTCTCAAGCTCTAGAGGCTGTGCAAAGCGCTGAAGATATCAATGCCCTGGAGCAAATCCGGGTTCACTACCTTGGCAAGAAGGGTGAATTGACTCAGGTGATGAAGACCCTGGGGAATTTGCCGGCAGAAGAGCGCCCGCAGGTCGGTGCGCTGATCAACGTTGCCAAGGAGCGTGTCACAGAGGTCCTTAATGCGCGCAAGGCATTGTTTGAAGAAGCCGATCTGGCTGCCAAACTCTCCGCCGAGTCCATTGACGTGACCCTGCCTGGCCGTGGTCAGACCTCCGGTGGTCTGCATCCGGTTACCCGCACTCTGGAACGCGTCGAACAGTTCTTCACCCGTATTGGCTACGGCATCGCCGAAGGCCCTGAGGTCGAAGACGACTATCACAACTTCGAAGCGCTCAACATCCCAGGCCACCACCCGGCCCGGTCGATGCATGACACCTTCTATTTCAATGCGAACATGCTGTTGCGCACCCATACCTCGCCGGTACAGGTCCGCACCATGGAGTCGAAACAGCCGCCGATCCGCATCGTCTGCCCAGGCCGTGTATACCGCAGCGACTCCGATATCACCCACTCGCCGATGTTCCACCAGGTCGAAGGCCTGCTGATCGATCGCGACATCAATTTCGCCGACCTCAAAGGCACCATCGAAGAGTTCCTGCGGGTGTTCTTCGAAAAGGAACTGGCGGTGCGTTTCCGTCCTTCCTACTTCCCGTTCACCGAGCCATCCGCTGAAGTCGACATGGAATGCGTGATGTGCAGCGGTAAAGGATGCCGCGTCTGCAAGCAGACCGGCTGGCTGGAAGTGATGGGCTGCGGCATGGTTCACCCGAACGTGCTGCGCATGTCCGGGATCGACCCGGAAGAGTTCTCGGGCTTTGCCTTCGGCATGGGCGTAGAGCGTCTGGCCATGCTGCGTTACGGCGTGAACGACTTGCGTCTGTTCTTCGACAACGACTTGCGGTTCCTCGCGCAATTTCGCTAGTCGTAACGAATTCTTAGGAGAGCAGGATGAAATTCAGTGAACAATGGCTGCGTGGCTGGGTTAGCCCGCAGGTAAGTCGCGACGAGCTGGTTGCTCGTCTGTCGATGGCCGGTCTTGAGGTCGATAGCGTTACGCCGGCCGCCGGTGTTTTCAGTGGCGTGGTCGTTGGCGAGGTGCTGAGCACCGAGCAGCACCCGGATGCCGACAAACTGCGCGTGTGCCAGGTCAGCAACGGTTCGGAAACCTTCCAGGTTGTTTGCGGTGCGCCAAACGTGCGCCCGGGCCTGAAGATTCCTTTCGCCATGATCGGCGCCGAGCTGCCAGGCGACTTCAAGATCAAAAAGGCCAAGCTGCGTGGCGTTGAATCCAACGGCATGCTGTGCTCGCAATCCGAGCTGCAGGTCGGTGAAGGTAACGACGGTCTGATGGAGCTGCCGGCCGATGCGCCGGTGGGCAAGGATTTCCGCGTTTACCTGGATCTGGAAGACGCCAGCATCGAGGTCGACCTGACCCCGAACCGTGGCGACTGCCTGTCCCTGGCCGGCCTGGCTCGTGAAGTGGGTGCTTTGTACGCCGCTCCAGTGGTCCGTCCGGTGGTGGCTTCGGTTCCTGCCGCCCACGACGAAGTGCGTTCGGTAGACGTGCTGGCGCCGGCCGCGTGCCCGCGTTATCTGGGTCGTGTGATCCGTAACGTCGACCTGTCCAGGCCTACGCCGCTGTGGATGGTTGAGCGTCTGCGTCGTGCAGATGTGCGCAGCATCGATGCTGCCGTCGACATCACCAACTACGTGATGCTGGAGCTGGGTCAGCCACTGCACGCCTTCGATCTCGCCGAAATCAACGGCGGCATCCGTGTGCGCATGGCCGAAGACGGCGAGAAGCTGGTGCTGCTCGACGGTCAGGAAGTCAGCCTGCGTAGCGATACGCTGGTGATTGCCGACCACTCCCGCGCACTGGCCATCGCCGGCGTCATGGGTGGCGAGCACAGCGGTGTGTCCGCGACCACGCGCGATGTGTTCCTGGAAAGCGCTTTCTTCGACCAGATCGCCGTAGCAGGCAAGGCCCGTTCCTATGGCCTGCACACCGATGCATCCCATCGCTATGAGCGTGGCGTGGACTGGCAACTGGCCCGCGAGGCCATGGAGCGCGCGACTGGCCTGCTGCTGGACATCACCGGTGGTGAAGCGGGTCCGATCATCGAGACCGTCAGCGAACAGCACCTGCCGAAAATTGCTCCGGTCACCCTGCGTGCCCAGCGCATTACCCAGATGCTGGGTATGGAAATGGATTCGGCCGAAGTGGAGCGCCTGCTCAATGCCTTGGGCCTGGCCATTACTGCCGACGGGGCAGGGCAGTGGCGTGTAGAAGTGCCAAGCCATCGCTTCGATATCAGCCTGGAAGTCGACCTGATCGAAGAACTGGCACGGCTGTACGGCTACAACCGTCTGCCGGTTCGTTATCCACAAGCGCGTCTGGCGCCGCAAGCCAAGGCGGAAGCCCGTAGCGACCTGCCTGAACTGCGCCGCCTGCTGGTTGCCCGTGGGTATCAGGAAGCTATTACCTACAGCTTCATCGATCCGAAACAGTTCGAACTGTTTAATCCGGGTGTAGAGCCGTTGCTGCTGGCCAATCCGATTTCCAATGACATGGCTGCCATGCGCTCGTCGCTGTGGCCGGGTCTGGTCAAGGCGCTTCAACACAACCTGAACCGTCAGCAGGATCGCGTGCGTCTGTTCGAAAGCGGCCTGCGTTTCGTTGGTCAGCTTGAAGGATTGAAGCAAGAGCCGATGTTGGCGGGTGTTGTTTGCGGCAGTCGCCTGCCGGAAGGCTGGGCGCAGGGTCGCGATACCGTCGACTTCTTCGACGTCAAGGCTGACGTGGAAGCGGTGCTGGGCTTCGCCGGTGCCCTGGATGCGTTCACTTTCCTGTCGGGCAAGCACCCAGCGCTGCACCCGGGTCAAACCGCGCGCATCGAGCGTGACGGTCGTCTGGTCGGCTTCATTGGCGCGATCCACCCTGAATTGTCGAAAACCCTCGGTCTCGACCGTCCGGTCTTCGTCTTCGAGTTGGTTCTGGCGGAAGTGGCGTCGGGCAAAATGCCTGAATTCCACGAGTTATCGCGCTTTCCTGAGGTGCGTCGTGACCTTGCACTGATTGCGCATAAAGATGTTGCAGCCACGGCTGTACTGGACGTAATCCGTGAAAATGCAGGCGAATGGCTGACAGACCTCAGGCTATTTGACGTGTATCAGGGTAAAGGCATTGATCCTGATAGAAAAAGCCTCGCAGTCGGCTTGACCTGGCAGCATCCATCGCGCACTCTTAATGACGATGAGGTGAATACCGCAACGCAAAACATCCTCACCTCGCTCGAACAAAGGTTGAACGCCACGTTAAGGAAGTGACGTATGGGGGCTCTGACGAAAGCTGAGATGGCGGAACGTCTGTATGAAGAGCTGGGCCTGAATAAACGGGAGGCCAAGGAATTGGTCGAACTGTTTTTTGAAGAAATCAGGCACGCTCTTGAAGACAACGAACAAGTCAAATTGTCCGGTTTCGGCAATTTTGACCTTCGGGACAAACGCCAGCGGCCTGGCCGCAATCCGAAAACGGGGGAAGAAATCCCGATCACGGCTCGCCGTGTGGTCACCTTTCGTCCAGGGCAGAAGTTGAAGGCCCGAGTTGAGGCTTATGCTGGAACCAAGTCATAACGACGAGCTCCCCGTCATCCCGGGCAAACGCTACTTCACCATTGGTGAAGTCAGCGAGCTGTGTGCGGTAAAACCACACGTGCTGCGCTACTGGGAGCAGGAGTTTCCTCAACTCAACCCTGTCAAACGCCGCGGAAACCGCCGGTATTATCAGCGCCAGGACGTGCTGATGATCCGGCAGATCCGCGCGCTTCTTTACGATCAGGGGTTCACCATCGGCGGAGCGCGTCTACGCTTGTCCGGTGATGAGGCCAAAGACGACACCACCCAATACAAGCAAATGATCCGCCAGATGATCGCCGAGCTCGAAGATGTTCTGGTGGTACTCAAGAAATAAATTCTCGCTTTTAAATACTTCCAGTTTTCAAAAGCTTGCGATATATTCTTGAGCGTTCCTCGAGGTGAGGAACAGGTTTCACGCCTAGTCGGGGCGTAGCGCAGTCCGGTAGCGCACTAGCATGGGGTGCTAGGGGTCGAGTGTTCGAATCACTCCGTCCCGACCATATTTTTCAACGACTTAGCCGCCTTTTGGTGGCTTTTTCGTTTCTGCGCTAGTGACATTCCGAGTGACCCTAGGGGTTTTACCGCTATACCTGCCTCCTTTTCAGGATCGTCAGCGCTGGTGCGCGTGAGTCGGTTGCTGATACCTTATTTGCCGCTGCAATCAGTTGATCCAGCTCCGCTGTCGAGTAGTGGCTGGTGATGCTGCCGTTCTTGTGCCCGAGCAAAGCTTTCCGGTCTTCCTCCGTCACACCAGCGGCACGCAAGCGCCTACCGAAAGAATGCTTGAGGTCGTGGATGCGGATTCGCAAAAATCCGTCATGCGCTGGACTCAAGTACTTTTCCTGCCACTTCTTCGCCGCCCTGATCCGCGCCTTCTTCCAGGCTGAGTCATTCATGCGGTGCACGGTCGTTTCATTCCCTTCGCCATCTGGCTTGCCAAACGGAAACACGAACAGCGGGTGCTTGCCTCGTTGCTTTTCGATGACCGACTTGGCCACGTCATTCAGCACCACCAAGCGCTCATCGCCGTTCTTCACTCCCGCCCGTGCGCTCCTACCGCCAAAATTGGCCGGTATCAGGAACACGCTCGTCGCCAGTTCTGGCACGGCAATCTCCCAATCCCACTGAAGTTTGCACACCTCCTGCTCCCTGCATCCCGTGTTGACCTTGAACATCGCCATGGTTTGCAGATGAGCGGGCAGTTCGGCGAACAGGATCGACTGCTCTTCCCACGAAAGCGGGTAGGGCTTGCGACAGGTCGTCTTCTCATCCAGCAGTGAGATCATTGGCACTACGTCCAGCCAAGGCCGGCGCTCATCATCCCGCCATTTCCGTGCACACAGGTTCAGCACCCTAATCACCCGCTGAAGGGCGATATTCACCGTCCTGTTCGTTACCGGCTTTCCGATCTCCGGTGCCAGCTTCGAGCGAATGTAAGACGCCAGGCTGTTGTCGTCGACGTGCGTAATCGGCAGGTGACCTATAAACGGGTCTAGCTGCGCCATATAAGTTGCTGATATATGAATCGAAGCTTGATCCTTCACCTCAAGCAGGAACTTGATGGAAGCCTCCCGCCATGTCCGCACCTTCCTGACGCCATAGACCTTCTGTTGCCGCAACTTCTCCAGCATGTGGATCAGGTACTGCTCGGCTTCTGCCCGGTCACAAGTGCCAGTACTCTCTTGAATTCGCTCTCCTCGGTATTTTTTGTCGATTTTCCAGATGCCGTTCGGCATTTTTTGGAGGCCTGTAATTGCTTTTTGGGCCATGGTTCTGCTCCTTTGGCTTCCACATGGCGCTCGCTGCGAGGCCGATTGTTGTCCTGATTCGCCACCTTTTCAACTGACTTGCTTGCGATCCAGGCATCCGCCCACTCGTCGAGCTCGATCCGGTCGAACGCAACGCCCTGAGTGCCGATGGGAAACTCGCGAACATTGGGGCGCACGGACTTGTTGAATTCGTCCCGACACATGCCGAGGTAGCCGTAGGCGTGCTTGAGGCGGATAAAGCGCGGGGGAGGGGCTGAAACTTGGGCTGCACTGTTATTGGCCATGTGCGTCTTGCTCCATACCGCGCGTGGCGGCAGAAGGGGGGGAGTTAGGCGGTTACTTTGGCTATGGCGGCATCTGCAATCTTCATTGCGCCTTGCGCGTCGTTCACGTAGGCCGGATCGAAACCGCCAGCCAGATGAATGGTCCCTTGGCACGCACGGAGATATTCACGGTTGAGTTTCAGTGCCTGGGCCAACTCCTCGTTCTGGACGCCGTACTCGATCGCCAAGGCGCGAAGGCGTTTCGCCTCTGCCTGTTGCTCAAGCGCCATCTCTTCGAAGTATTCGTCTGGCTCCCAAGGGGGCGGGATCTCGGCTTTCCAGCCACGCCAAAACTCGACACTCTCGCCCTGCTCAAGCATTTTGGCCTTCAGAGCGCAACATGATTGACCGCTGCGTGGAGGGCTTACCCATGCAGATGTAATGTGGGGCAGCCCCCACCGTTGGTATTGATTTCCCACTGCCCGGTTCATGGGGCGGTCCGTACCATTGGTTATGCATGCAGAGGCTTGGCTTTTGCACTTTGGACTTAACGGTTTCTTATCCAGCTGCACGAACGGGGTCAACGCCGGATAACGATCAATGCCGACGCGCTGGAAGTATTCAGCTAAAGGTGGCGTTTGCATTCGTACCTCCCTGACCGAGCAGGCTGATGTCGATGTTCTTTTCCTGCAGCAGTTGCAGCGACAGGAACAACATCGGGCGCCCTCCACCCATACCGGAATACGGTTCGTACTTCACAAAATAGGGTTCTTCGATGATCAACTTCACGAACTGCGCGCCGCTGCTGATCACCGGCGGGCTGCGTTCATCTACGTTGCAATATCGGGTGTAGCTGGCGTGGGCAAGGACTGGGTCGAGAATCAGGTGCTCGGACGTTACGCTGTAGTGCAGGCCCTCGGTCAGGTACACATTGCCTTGGCCCGCCTCATCGGCACTGCGCGATATGGCCACGATGATCGCGATCTTTTCCAGCACCAAGTCGATCTCGCTCTGTACATAACCGTCGCCGTCCTCGGCATATCGCTCAATTAAGACCTTGATCACCATGTCCAACACAAGCATCGCGTTGAACAGGTGCAGTTGCCCACAAATATCCATGAGCATCCACAGACCCACCAAGACCACCTGCTGCGAATAGCGCGGCCGGTCGTCCATGTTTTCCGGAAGTAGCTGCGAGGCTTTTTCCATCAGTTGCTTAATGTCCCCCGGTGATGTGGTCAGGGCGGTGGACATGATCGCTTTGCCTAGTTTGCGCAAGTGTTCGCAGCCCTCAGTAGCCAGTCGGAAGTGTTCCCGGCAGTGACTTCGTTTGAGTTTGGTCAGATGGACGCGAATGCTGCGCTCCTGCAACGCCGGCATCTCAATCTCTTGTTCTGAAATGACAATCACCGGCGCCGACAATGGGATGGCGATGGCTTCTGCACTGGTACGACCCATGACGTGCCCTCCCAACCGACCTTTCAGGATCGCCTCCCCGTTCCATGCCTGCTTGATGTGTTCGCACACGCCCTTGTAAGCCTTACTGGTCATCTTGCTTTTGTTGAGCTCTTCGACGATGCGAGGAACCGTTGTGGTGCAGGATAGGTATTCGAGCATCCCGTAGGGCGAGGTCGACGGGGCGCTGACCCCGGCGTCTTTCTGCATATAATCGGTGCCATTGAGCGAGGTGATCAGACCCGCGGCCTTCGACTTGCCGGAGCCGGCACTGCCCCACAACCAGAGAGACGGGAACTGGCTATATTGGTGCATGAAGTGGGTCTTGAAGTGCGCCGCGATGCACCAGCCCACCATCAGGCCAATCTCGTACTTCTGGGTGATTTTGAGCAGGTGGACCAGTGCCTGATCTACGTGCTGATCTTCCTTCTCACACATGCTGGTGTGGGCGAAGTAGGGACGGGCCAGCAGATTGCCAAGGAACTGGTGGGTGCCACGCACCTTGACCGTGTTCACCGACATATCAGGTTCAACATAAGTGAACAGGGGAATGTCATCGACGAAATCTAGGTGGACCCCGGCGGTGTAGACCTGGAAAATTTCTCCCACGTCTTGGTCCTCTCGATAAACCGTTACTTTGACCCGCTGCACGTCGAGGTCGGAGCCCTGAAACGTCAGGTCGGTGATTCCCTCAAGCTCCCGCAGAAAGGCTGAGCGGCTGGAGAACGCCGGCTCTTTGAAAATGATCTTGCCCAGCGTCTCGCCGCCCTTCATCACGTTCATGCGGGTGCCGATGCGGCGCGGGCTGGTGCCGTCATGCGGCACGTCAATGAACACGTCAATCGGCTGCAGGGTGAAGTTGCTGATGCGGCGCTTGCTGTCACCCACTCGGATGTAATACCCATCCGGCTCGGCCACCGCGCTCAGGTCGGCGTCGGGGTCACCCTCCTTGTTGACCCCGGCCTCGATCGCGCAACATTCGCAGGGGCGCTTGCTCAGCAGGGCACGGATCGCATTGCAGCCGAAGCTGAACGTCGGGGTGTGTTCGACATAGCGAATCTGCGCTTCGATGTGATCGCGGCGTAGCTTCGGCGTGGCGTACTTGCTGCTCTTGGCGCTACTGGCCAGGCGTGCGGCCAGGCTTTCGGCCACTGTCTGCGACACCCCGGCACGCACGATGTAGGTGGCCAGCTGGGTGGCGGCCTGGTTGTAGGACGCATCCGCCTTCAGCGATTCGCTGTCGCAGATCATCTGGATGCAGGCCGGGACCGGTTCGCGGATGGCTTCCATGTCCGCCGAGGAAGCGATGATCACCAACTTGGGTTTGGCGTTGACGCGCTTCTTGGCCTCTTCGAACAGCGCCATCAGCTCGTGCACCCGCCCCTGTGGGGCGTCAACCTTCGCCTGCCGAGGCGCCTGGACCAACTCGCGGTACTGCTCGACGGTCAGCTCAGCCAGCTCATCCGGGGTCACGGGCACCCGGTACTTGCCGTCATGGCGCTGCAGATTGACGATGCGAAAGCTATTGCCTCGGCCGCTGCTGTACACCGAGAAGTCGACGCCAATGACGAACAGGTCGCGGGCCATCTCCTTGTAAATTTCCGGCAGCCGCAGGGTGAAACGCTTGCTCGTGAACAGCAATTCGCTGACCAGAATGTGCAGGCCCTTGCTGCCCGACAGGTAGATCTCGATGCAGCTTTTCGGCACGCCCATGCGGATTAGTTTGCCGAGCAGCTCCTGGCCGCTGCTGATGGCCTGGCCGAGGTCATCCTTGCAGTCGATGTCGAAGTACAGCGGGCCCCGGTAGCCAATCTTGTCGCGGTTGCGCGGCAGTTCGGCCTCGGTACCATCGTTGACCATCTCGTTCAGGGCGAGGATGGTGAGCTTCTTCGCGCCCTGCGCCTTGGCCAACTCGACCGGGTCTTCTTCGGGGCGGCAGGACAGGAGGAACCACGCATCGTGCTCAGATCGCTGATAATAGTGATACATCATCCCCTCGCTGACTTGTTGTTGGTTTTGCGACTAATAGGTAACTCCAGCAGCAGGCGATCGATTGCCTTGGCTGTTACTCTCCGGTGCCGAGCAGAAGTGCAATTGGAGAACCAGCCATGCACGGTACTGAGCGAGTAGCCGGTGAGATGAGCAAGCTTCAGCTGAGTCAAGCCATGAACTCTGGCCATCCTGCGAATTAGAGCCAAACGTCTTTCGGCGGTCAGACGCTGCCCATAAGTTGTGTATTGATTCTTATTAGTTTTCATTGGACGCTCCGATGGTCCCCCCCAAAAAAACAGGGGGGTGATATAGGAAGGCGGAAGGAGAGGAATAGGCCCGGACTAGTCCGGTACTAGTGCCACCCTCTTTTGGGGTGGTCACTCATGACCAGACCTACAATTTAAGTAGAAGCGAGGTCCTGATCCCCTGCCTGAAAAAAATCTCCCGACGCAGCGATTACGGGCGTTTCAGACTGCATGAAGCTATACCGGATACCGCGCTGTTCGGCTTCCTTTGCCATGTTTTTAGCCACAGCAAGGAATGGCTGAATGGTTCTCATTACCCTGTCGGTGATGCGTTGCAAAACTAGGGGGCGATTTTGATTTGGATAGCGCTGTCCGTTTTCGTCGTACACTGGACGGAACAAGCGGTAGTCGCATTCTTTCACTCCCCGAGCTTCGAGAATCTTGCGGAGGTTGCTGGTGGATGGGCGATTTGGCAGCGCTACCATCAACAGGTCTCCCGGCTCTGCTTGGTTGTAACTCAGTGCCAGAGCGTCGTAGAGCAGGGTGGCGGGCTGGTGCTGGAAATCTCGAGCACCGACTACCATGGTCAAGCGTTCGTAGCTGAGAGTGCCAGTTTTGACGACCTTGATAGCAATATCGTCAGCAACCCAAGCGGGCTTTTTAGCGGATGCGTTATTGGTATCCATACGCCTAGCTCCTATCAGTTATTTGTGTTTGCTTGCGCTATCAGCGAGTAATTTGAGTATTAACCAACTCTTGATTTTCGTATGAAAAAAAATGTGAGAGCCCCGTAATCACTGGGCTTCAGGGGGGTAGGGGTAGTACAAATCGGCGGGCTGCATGGCTCATTTAGCCATGATCTCGGCAAGATGGAGGTTGGTGATTGATTCTCATTTCTCTGCTCGGATTATCCTGCAAAACGAGGGCGTTTTTGCTTGGGTAACGCTGACCTTTTTTTGTCGAAAGCTGGGGGCACGCTATATGGGCGAGCTGTGCCCATAAAAAGCCAAGGTGCGTTGAGAGACCGCTGTACGCTCCGCATCAAACTCTGAAACTCGCGAACACTTGGTCTTTTGCTGGTACTGGGCATCCCTGGCTAACTTGTTCGGAGTTTTCTTAAGCGTTCCAGCCCGTTTTGGTAGTATTTGTCTTTTTGAGCTCGAACTTTCGTCTCTCTAAATCTATTGTTGTTAAGTGTTTCAATGCACATATTTTTATCGTGGCTGATAGTCACCTAGGTGATTGCATAGTTAGCTACTATTTGTCTCGCGATATTGTTCGTTAGTGTGCTTGCTTTAAGTGTGGATCAAGGTGGGGTAAGCGTATCTTTCGTAAGTAAGGTGTTATTGGTAGTTGTGGTTTTTTAATTTTGCGTGGTTTTTGAGGATTGTACTCAGTACCGCTGGGGTTTTGTGGTTGGTGAGTATGGTGATGGGGTCTAATGTTGTTCCTTCAGATAAACGGTATTGAAAAAGTCGTGGGTGGGGTTGTTGGTTGGCATGGTGTTGATGATTTACTTGATGTTTGGTTGGTGGTTTTATTTATCTCAAAATAATATAGTGAGTAATTAAATATTTATTTTATGTTGTTATGGTTGTGCTTAAATGTTTTTGTGGGTGGCTGCTTTCTTGGCGTATTAGTTGTCTAAAGCAGAAAGGTGTGCGCTCGGAAAAGTGCGTGACACTGTAACGTGAGTCGGTTTGTGTTGGCGGCTAGTTTGTTGCTCTTTCCAAAGGCCTGGACAGTTGTTTGGATTGCCCTAGATGGATCGTTCACGAAAACTATCTGCAACGCCGCGCCTAAATAGCAGCCAATACAACCCGTTCGCGTGGTGTGCCCATCGATGTGCAGTTACTGACGGAAAAGGTCGCGAAGAGTGCGGCAACTTGGGCGCGCCAATCGCCTGGGCATTGGCGCACTGCCTGCTAGTGCGACAGGAAGCGCTAGACAATCTACAAATAGAGCCGGCCCCTGTGATAGCAGACGAAACCCTACCTAAACCTCTCATATAAATGGGTTAATTTATTTGGGAGGTGCGCTATCACAGAGCCTTAAACATATGTGGGAGAAAACCCATGGATATAGGCTATGCACGTACTTCAACCATCGAACAAGAGGCTGGCTTTGAGTCCCAGTTGCGCGAATTGGAACGATGTGGCTGTGAAAAAATATTTAAAGAGCAGGTGTCGTCCGTGGCCCAGCGCGTCCAGCTGGAAGCGGCCATTGAGTTTGCCCGCGTGGGGGATACCTTTGTGGTCACTAAGCTCGACCGGCTGGCCCGCTCGATCACCGACCTGCTGCAGACACTGCACCGATTGGAACTGAAGAAGGTTGAGGTCAAGATTCTCAATCTGGGATTGGATACCAGCACGCCCACCGGCAAGTTAATCCTGACCGTGTTGGGTGGGATTGCTCAGTTTGAGCGGGAAATGATGCTGGAGCGGCAGCGCGAGGGGATCGACAAAGCGCAGAAGGCCGGCAAGTACAAGGGGCGTAAGCCAATCCACGAAGAAAAACGCGCGGCCATACTGCGCTTGGCGGGCGAGGGCGTGACTAAGGTCGAGATTGCCAAGCAGCTTGGTGTCGGGCAGGCCACGGTTTACCGTGAACTGGCCCTTTACCGAACCGCATCCCAGGCCCGGACAGGCGACCCATTCACGCTAGAACTATGAAGGTGTCAATTCGGGTTTTTCCGTTATGTACAAGCGTCTCCCCATACTATTGGAGGCCTTGTGCCCACCCGCACGACATTGGTCCGAGCGTACTTGCGGGCCGCCACCTCGGAACAGGACATTGAGCGAAGCCGGTAATCGCTCGAAGCGTTTCGGGCCTCTTAGGAAGCATACCAGCAGGCCCGGCGTTGTGTTCACGGAAAATGGGATGGCAGTCGTTTTCAGGTATTGCTGGGGTCTAGGGGCTGGTTTGCAGCCAGTGACGGAGCCTCCAGTGTGCGTACTGCATAGCCACTGATCACACTGGCGCTCTTCTCCAAAACCAGCCAGTCTAGTCGTATGTTCGGGAGCCCTCGAAGGTACGAATGCATGCAGTTTAGGACCGACATCGCCCCTCAGTGGCGGAGCAATTGCCGGAAGTCAAAGACTCCACTCATCATTCTCTCCCCCTACATCACAGGGGATAAAGCATTTTCTTTGGTTAAGGGAAGGCTAGATTCGCGGATATACACGTTGTTTGACGCCAGCGTTTTCGCCTCGGGGTCATCGGAAATTGAATCAATCGCCAAATTAGTTCAAGAAGGATATCAGGTGTTCCACCTGAGGAACCTTCATGCCAAGGTCGTAATGGATGGAGACAGTTTCGCCACGCTTGGCAGTCAGAACCTGACCAGCCGAGGCAGCAAGCTGAACCGAGAGTTAAGCGGGTGCATCTTGGGTGAAAAAGACCAGGAAACGGTGCGAGCCCTCGTTGAGCCCTGGCTCAGCGAGGCCAAGAAGATCTCGCCCGAAATGGTCAAGGACATGATCAAGGCGCTGCCTGACCTCAGGAAAGCCTATCGTGATTTCAGTGACGCCTGTGACCATCGTCAGCACGAAATTGAGGCCAACGAGCTTGAGCGCCCGCTGAAAGCCCAGCAGAAAGCAGAAGCGAAACGTCAGAGTGCGCTGCGCAAAATTGGAATCCGAGTGAGGAATTCAGTCGGAAACGCCCCCAGATCAACAACAGTGAAGCATGGGAAGGTTTGGCAAGATGACGTCAACCTCAGCCCAACCCTGAAAATCAACAAAGGGGGTGGTCTTGACCAGTGGGACCTGGGGGATACGCTTGTCAATGTAGAAGGTACAGATCTGTTTGTAGCCTATCAGAAAGGTACAGAACTGTTCGTCTATCAGAAAAGAATTAAGGGTGTTCGCCCTGGGCAGCGTTATCTTTGCGTGCTGCCGACAGGCGTGTTTGGCTGGGCGCGAGTTGCAAAGACTCGCATCACGAAAATCGGCAGAGCTGTCAACTTAGGAAATCACGTGCTTCCGGCGTTTCCTTCTCTCAAGGTTGCGCTCTCAGCTGTCCCACGAGTCCTTGAAGAATTGCCGACGGCGAGCGCCAACCTAGCAGTTCAGTTATGGGATGGCGATAGAAAAATGTGCACAGTCCCCATGGAATTTGACGTGAGCTCAATAAGGGCGTTCAAGCCTATTGCTCACCGGCCAAGCTCTAATGGCACGAGTCGCCCCACAAGAAACTCCCCGATGACCATTCAGTTCATGAAGTGGCTGAAGGAGAACAAGCAGGTATTTGAGGATCTGATTTGGAATCAGGTTGTTCAAGACTTCGTATATTCCGATGGAAGCAAGCTTGCGGGTATCAATGCGAACAAATTCTTTGGGCCGATTGGTACATGCTGTCGATTGGAGCTCGTGACTGTCAGGGGTCACCACATCTTCGACGTGACACCACTCTGATCGCTGGGCGATTCAGGGTGAAACGGCCGTTTTTTCCCGCGCCAACAACCTCCCAAGGCTCCGATTGCCTACAGGGGACCGGCAGAAGGACTCAGTTACATTCGCAGGGCTGAATCTTGTGCCGCTACTTTTGGCTACTCTTTCTTATCTATATATAAATATCTAATAATTATTTATTTTTATTAGAAAGAAAGGCTAAAAAAGCGAAAGTCACTCTAAGTGAAAATAGCTCGTATCGAAACCATCAAAAATTAAGCCGCTAAGTGTTTTTTGTTGACTTGGTGACTTGTTTGTCAAGCAAGATCTTCACGGATCTGTTCGCGTGCTTTCAGGTAATTTGTAATTGAATCAATGTGTTGATGATTTTACTCGATTATCGCTTTTGAGAGAATTTATTGCTATCAGTGCTACTATAACTACTCATTTAATAAAACTAATAAATAGCAAGCGAATAATCAGTCGGGTAGCCGATAAATACTCAGTACGAAAACGTAATATTTCAAAACTAGGTATTCGGTCACGTAGTCGATACCTATGTTCTATTGTCTCATGTTTCTCGCACCAGCCGCCATTGCGGTGTGGGTTGACTGGCTACCTGTTGCAACCGCATGGGTTGATGGTCGAAATCAGGGGAAACCGAACACAACCATTGAGTTACGAAACCTGGGCACAGAAGACGATCAGCCGTCATCATTTTTGCTGGGCAATCTCTTCATCTCCCTACCGAGGAGGTTCTGCGCTCAATCAAATGGTGTCAGAAGGTGCCAGTAGTCGCTCTCTGAGTGCAATGGGCCAGCCAGCGCCGCCGGCCCGGTTCCTCGATGTAGAAAAGACGGTCATTCCGTATAGGTCAGATGGTACAGGTACTGCTCGACACTTTTGTCACTGTTGGGCATTGGTATGGTCAGCACATGGAGCAACGCCGCGCAGTGCACTTGGTAAAACTCCCCTGCGATGTCGTCCAAGTCGCCGCCTGCAGATTGAACATGCGCATCGATTAGCGAGCGCCGGGCGGATATTAGGATGACTGGGCCTTCGTCATTTCGGGGATAGATGCACAGGTCCCACTGAACGGCCGGCATGAGATTCAGTTGGCGGACAATCGCATCCAGGTGGGCCCGATCGTCATCAGTAATTGGATCACACCACAGACCGATACCGACAGAGAGTTCCGGGATGCCCGCGGTAGCTGGTTTGATGTAGTGGTACATCTCGCCAGCGACGGTTCCACTCCATAGTACCAGGCAGGCGTCATGGGTCTTGAAGCCGCCATTGGATAACGTCCAGCCAAAGAAGGACGGTGCGATGAAGTCACCGCTGGCACCACCGCGTGGGGCTTTGAGTTCGGATAAGTCCACATTTTGGAGCGCCAGCTTCAGGTGGTTTTCGGCGATTTTGCCGAGTCCGGTTAGACCTTGTGTGAGCCGTTGGTAGGCGGGGAAGGCTGTGATGTCTTCCAAAGCAATGCGGGTTCCATTCATGCCATTTTCTCCAAGGAATAAGCTCAGTTGCCGGGTGAGGTAATCTAGGACCGAGGTTCTTGAACCAGGACTGGAGCCTGCAAATGCGCGCAGATGCTGTTCTAGATCCCGCCAGTAAACCGTGCGGTGGGCCCAGCCTTTGGGGGGCAACGTGGTGTGTGTGAGCAATAAAGTGCCGCCATGGCTCTCACTCCGCTCCTCCCAGTAAGACTCGTAAAGAGGGAGCTGCTCCAACTCGCCCAAGTGGTCTTCATGTTGAGTGAAGCCCGCCGAGATTTTGTTCTCGATGATCAGAAAGAAATCAGGGCCACGGCCGATGAGATCTGGACGTTTCCCGGTTGCGCGGTGTCCCGGGCCAACGATGTGCTGAGTTTCCCAAGTAATTGCGTTGAGGTCGGCTGCGTTGCAAATCTGATCCGGACGCATTTTGAACATGCCAGTCAGCACATCAGCGAGAGAACCGGACAGGGTGACTTGGCGCAGCCATTCGGCTAGCACCTCAGTGAGGAAGTCCTCAAAGGGGGAACGGGTATCGTTTTGACGGAATGTGAACAGACGTTCAAAGAGACTCATTACCTATCCTTGGCAAGCACGGACAATCTACATATTCTCTCACAGCGCACCTATCCCATGGTGCATCCAGCTAGCTTCTCGCCACGGCGCGCGTCGACGGCTCGGCTAGTTCACTGCATCCATTTCGGTTTAGGCACTACCGACCACAACTCCCCATAATAGGAATGTCTTCAGTTACTCACTTGGGATTATGAGCACGCCGATTTTTCCCGCTAGCGAAACGAGGTACGTGTAGGCCGCTTCATCGTCGAGCAGGTCGCATTCATCTTCTTGCGGAATTATTGTCCCCGCTGGAGCCCTGTCGCCAAACAGCACGATGGCGACTGCGGTGTCATCCTGCCGCGACACCCAGTAGAGACAATTGGCGTCCGCCCGTTGGGCGTGGATTGCCTCGGCCCATTGGAGTGTGAAGGGATACTGATCCTTCTTCGTGTCGATTAATTGACCTCTGGTCACCCCCTGCAGCCGGAGTACCTTGCTCGTCAGGTCGACCAACTTGAGATCAGCGGTGATCTCGGCTCTAGAGTGCCGGTGTCGACCAAGCCTGTTTTTATGGGGTATGTCTTGAAACCTAGCTGGAAAGGGACGTCATGGAATACCGTTTCCATCGTGGTGCAGTCGAATGTGTTCCCGCATACAGGGTTGGTATTACCGTGCTGGAGGAGTTCTTGATGGGGCTGAACCGTGCGTTTCCCTGGGCAAATGGATTGAACTGCGTTGCCAGGTAGGAGCTGAGGTTATTATGGGGAGGGGGCTACGATTGAAGTATCAAGTAGGGAGCGTACCTCATGAAACTCAAGCACTGCGGCCCATGTGGCGAGTTTAAGCCCGCAAATCCGGAGTGGTTCTACCGTAACAAAGCAAAACCAGATGGGCTTTCGACGGAATGCAAACAATGTTGCTTAGCTGCGGCCAAGAGTAGGTACGAACTGAAACGAGAGGTGATAAACGCAGCCCGCAAACCCTATTGGGCGCGACGTTACCAGATGCAAATGGACGCTCAGAAGGCTGCGCAACCAGCGGACCCCATCGAGCTTTTGACCGAGCCAGAACTGGTCTACTTGGCAGGGCTGATTGACGGGGAAGGTAGCTTTGGTGTCATGCAGGTTCCAGGCCCCAGTCGCTACGTACCCGTGATGTCGATCTCGATGACCAGTGAGACTACGCTGCAATGGATTAGCGGGAAATTCGGCGTCAGCTATGGCTCTGTCCGAAGGAATAAACCGACCAATCTGACGCAGTACAAGGCAAGGCTCTCAGGCCAGCGGTTGGTGTTTTTCTGCACCAAAGCATTGCAATACTTCGTCACGAAGCGCGCTCAAGCGGAGCAGATCCTAAACTTTGGCAAAACTTACGAACGCCAACTTGGCGGCGGCCGAGGCTTTCCCGAAAGAGTCTTTTTGGCGCGAGCTGAGATCAAACATCGGATTCACCAACTTAATCGTCCTCATATTTACGGCCAGTTCGAGCCCTATGAGCTATCGGGTGGCGTGCAGACCACCCCAATATTGCCAAAAAGCTATCTTACCTGCGGACCTTAAACGACGACATTGCCTCTGAGAGCTGGTTTATTTGGCTTAAGCACCGCCGAAGTTTATAAATTTGAATCGGCCTGGGAGTTGTAGGCAACGAATGACTGATTTTGGCCGGTTGCTGTCTGCCGGTTACCCAATGGTGAGCTACTGGTCTCAGCGATTGGCAGCAGTGGGGGATGCACCTTTCCCCATCGAAACTTGTGGTATCCACGAGTTATAAGAGACGCCTTATCGATTAATACAGGTGTGACTTAGAACTCAGTCACTCGTAAGCTGATTTCGTAGAGCAGCAGGTAGTCGCGGTATTCCTGAAATTTATCTGCCGTGACAAGCCCCATGCCGTCTTCACTTACAAAGTCACCCTTGTGATTGAGATAGCCCTCGGGGGGGCAACTCAGAAGTGATGGATTTTAAATCATCCTTAACCGCTAGCAAGCGGCGTCGGGGCGATCAACTCCCGTAACTTAGGGAGTCCGTTATTGGTTTCAGCACACGCGTACTCCAGCGTCGAACTTCGTTGGGAAGTGTGCGGCGTCAACTTGCTTCCTAGCCACCGCGACTCCCAGCTCGCGTAGCTTGGTGAGGTTTTCGGGCTTGTCCATCTCCTGCATGCTGGCTAGGTAG
Organism: Pseudomonas sp. GW821-FHT02A08; assembly: GCF_059422045.1. Classification (NCBI taxonomy): domain Bacteria; kingdom Pseudomonadati; phylum Pseudomonadota; class Gammaproteobacteria; order Pseudomonadales; family Pseudomonadaceae; genus Pseudomonas; species Pseudomonas sp. GW821-FHT02A08. The sequence continues at coordinate 105,187 of NZ_JBWKWD010000011.1, read as the reverse complement.
GCGGCATCCGCTTGGATACCCAGGTTCGCTCGGTCGAACCAGTCCTGCGTAAACAGTGCGTTGTAACGGTGGTAGGTAAGCAGGCCGCCACCGCCGCCCAGCACGGGGCCGGCAATCTCCGTCACGCGGTCGATGAGGCGCGCCGTCGGCGTGGGTGCCGAGATCCATTGCAGCACCGTCTCTACGAGGTCGCCGCAGTCCTCCATGAGATTTTTCAGTGCCAACAGCCCTTGGACGGCCGCCGCTTCGGTAAGCTTGTTGGAGACATCGACCATAGCATTGGCCTTGCCGGTGCCCACAGAAACCAGCAGCAACTTGTCGGGTCCAGCCGTCCAGCCAAACTTGTAGCCATCCATCGTCACGGCCATCAAGGCCTGCAGCGATGGATTGTTGTGTGGGCTGCACCCGCCGTCGATGAATAAGCCCACGGTGTCCTTGCGATCCTTAGATTCATTGGAATGGATGCGGATCTCCTCACCCTCAAAGTAGGTCGGCGCTGCCGTGCTGGCACGCACCACTTGCCACAATGGGTATTCGCCATTGGGGATGGTTTGAGGGCGATCCGGGTTGGGGGCAAAGTACTTGGCTTTGGGGTTGTTGGTCATTACCCAAGTGCTGCCGGTGTCCAGCCGCTTGGCCACGACGAGCAGACCAGTGTGGAACTTGGCGTCTTTCAGCTTGGCGGTGCCGAGCACGTTGCTCAGAGCACCAGCTACCTCCTTGGCGTCATACATCTCTCGCGCCAGGCCCCGGCGCCAGAAGCTGCGTTTGAAGACCTTTTCGCCCAGGTCGCAATAGTGTTTATCGATCTCGTCGACAGTCATGCCCAGCGACAGCCCTGCTGCGATGATGGCGCCGGTGGAGGTGCCGGCTATGAGGTCGAAGTAGTCGCTGAGAAGCATCTTCTCGTCGCCGTAGCGCTGCCTCAGTAGCGACTCGATCTTCCTCAGTATCTGCACAGTCATCATGCCGCGCAGTCCGCCGCCATCGAGGGACAAGATGCGCTTGGGCGTTCCATCGGCTTTCAGGTGATCGGCGAACGAGCGGTAGCTCATAGAAACCTCCATTCGGGGTTGAAGAGTGCTCACGGATCAGCCTGACGCCAGTGGGCGGCAATCGATTAGCTCTATATAGATGCCGCCGGCTTCTTGCGCAAGTTTCAACATCCCGGCAGTGCCATCCAGTGACTTGTCACCCTTGTTGTGGTCCCAGAGAACCAGCAGTGTGACGCGGTCGGCGCCCCAGGCCTGGGCCTGGCGCAACATCCAACGGTTTCCGCGCGACCAAGTCGTCATCATCGTGCGTGCGCCTAGCCACTTAGGCAGACCGCCGCTATTGCTGAGCACGAATGTTCGGTCCCGCGGCTGGGCGTCGGCCAAGGCAAAGAAGCGGTTGCGCCAGTCATCGTAGTCCTTGAACACTTCTCGAGCGACGGCATCACGCTGCATGGGTAGGCACAGCCATGTGGCAAGATTAAGCGCCTTACAGGTTTCCAGCGCCAGGATGTCCGCCCCCGGCGCCGCAGACACCAGCACTTCAATTTGGTCGCCTTGGTTCCTAAGCTTTATCAGGGCCGCCTCGATCAGATCGCGGGCCCGGCCTTGTGCGCTGCAGGGAAAGCGCGGAACGGCCGGCGGCGGGTCCACCGGGTCTACCTTGTGGCCGCTGAAGACGACAAGATGGCGCTTCTTCTGCGGTAAGCCATTTGTTTTGTTGGTCAGCGCAACCGGTCCGTCGAATTCTTCGATCGCAGCGCGCGCGGCCGCAGCCCCGATGTCGAGCTGCTCAAACAGCATGAGTTGTCCGCGCGCGGAATCCCAAAAGAAGTTGTCCCTCGGCGCGGAACGCCCCTTCCATCGGCCCGAATCCTTCGGTGCGGCGCCGTCTTCGGGTACATTGTTGCGGTAGGCATCCACCACTGCATTCAGGTCGGCCTCAGTCGAATCGTACACATGCTCCAGAAAGATCAGGTCCGCGCTGCTGATCTGGGCCCAAGGGCGATCTTTGCTCTCCTTAATTGTGAGTGCGTTCTCTATCGATACGCGCACCACCTGATTTAGGGACTTCAACTCCTCCTTCAGGTCTTCGATGAAGCGCCTAGCTTTCTTCTCGTCGCTGAAAAGGTTCCTGAAGCGTGCCTCACCTGACAAAGAGTGCAGGATGTGCCCCATCTGCAAGGCCGCCAACGCGGGGAAAAAGTTATTGAGGTCGACTTTGTGAGCGGCCCGGTAGGCCTCGTAGGCCTCGTAGGCCTTGCGGTCGAGGGCGCGCTCGCGTCGCAGCTGCACGGTAGGCAGCTTCTCGAAAGTCTGGCGCCAAAGCGTCTTCAGGTTACGGCCCTGCAGCGCCAGCGCCTCGGACTCGTGTGCAGGTGAGAGGTTCTCGCACTGCAGCACCCGCGCGATCGCTTGGTTTGAGCTCTGGAGCTGGACGGGATCCTCCGTCTGCCGAAACAGGCGCTCGTAGATATTGGCAAGTGCGAGGTTAGCGTCGAGGTCTTGATCTGCGTAATGACGAACAGCTTCCCATGTATCAACTGCGGCTTGGTAGTCCTTTAACACCCACTGGGCCCAACCGATAAGCTTGAGCCCCTCTCGCTGAAAGAGTTCTCCACGCACGTCCTCGGCCAGAAGCCGTAACCATCCCCTGTCAGCCCGCGCTTCGGCCCGCGCCACCTCCTCGACAAAAGTCAGCGGCACCATGGCGACGCTGTTGACGTCGGCCTCCGGTAGTTCCGGCATCATCAGGAAGATGGGACTATCGGTCTCGCGGCCGCGGGCCAGAGAGGTCTTGATCGCAGCGACGAGACCATCCAACGCCTTGCCGGGCTCAGCCACCTCGTAATGCGTGTAGCGCGCACCAGTGATGTCGAATGGTGTCGCATCAGCCGATGGTCTTCCCTTGATAAGCACCGTGTGCTTTTTGCGCAGGGCATGGCGCGCACCCAGCTCGTAGAACACATTGGGGTTGTGTATCGTGATGTCGCAGATGACGATGTCAGCCTTGAGGATGAGTTGAAACATGTCCTTGTGGACGGCTCCCGCATCCACCACCCAGACTGTCGTACCACCAGTTAATCCGCACTTCTCCAGAGCCGGCGTGATCAGCACTGCGTCGACCTGGTCAAAGTCAATTTCCAGCCCTTGAGAGTCCTTCTTCTTCCCGAAACCCCGAATCACAAAACAGTCCATGGCGGCTCCCCACAGATTGCGCTATCAATCACTCGTCCAGTTCGTACGACTTCTCGAACTTCCCAGCGCTGACGGAATAGGCGTCAGAACCATCCTCTTCGTTGGACACGAGCCAGTCACCTGCCTCGTAGCCAGTGCTGCCTTCCTTCGTCGTCACGCGACCTGCCGAGCCGGCCCGCTCGGCCCACACCTTGCCTGTCTTCACATATGTGCCTTGCCCCGCCGCCGTGTAGGTTCGCGCAAAGGATTCGGCATCCACCGTGTACACCTCGCCGCCATTGTCCACCAACCAGTCATTAGCCTTGCAGCGCTGCTCGCCGCCCCATTTGTTGTACTTGAAGCCCTCCGTGTCCAGCTTTAACTGTACGGCCACGATTGGCTGGCTCGGCTTCCGCCGGTAGCGTTTGCGGTCACTCATGGGGAGAACCTTGATTTGTTGAGAACAGAGTAAGTATGCGGCCAATCAACCGCCTACGTATTAGGGACCCGACGTTTAGCTCTTCACAACTAGGTCCGAGGTATCCTCACTAGCACTTGACGTCCCGGCATGCATTCTCTTCGCCTCAGATTAATTTGAGCATGAGCGCCAAGGTTGTACAGTGGCACTCAACATGGTCTCAACAAGGAGTAATCGACAGTTTGCGCAGAACCGGATTCTCTGGGCTATTCTGCGCTCACTGACCGAGTTTCATCACGATGTGCTCGAACTCCTCACGACGTTTCTGAATTTCTGTGATACGTGCGTAAATGGCCGGCAAAATACATCTATCAATTTCCGACAGAAGTACCTCATCGTTATCGTATACATACGGTGTGAGCACGGACGGATAACCCCCGAAGTCCGCGAACATTGGGTAGGGGATAGCCTCCGCCGAAATCAAGGGTTGAACGGGCACCGACGGGAGCATTGGAATAATTCTTTGAAGTTCCTGCGGGATGCTGTTCGGGTCTGTTATGTCAGCCAAGACAAAGCATGACATGTGAGCCAGCAGGCCAATGACCTCTGTCAAATTACGGCCAGCGGGCCTATCAAAGTCGAATAGCACTGAAATAAACCCGCTTTCCCGAAGCTTACTTCTCAACGCGTCGAGGATTTTCTTTCTATCTGGCGAGAACCGTCCGAGGATCAGAACCATTTTCCCCGTGACACCTTCAATGACACGCCGCAATCGCTTATTCTCTAGAACGAGATAAAGAAATTGAGCGATATCAATATCGTCTACTGTTATTTTTGGTTCGTTGTCAGGAGTAATCACAAGCTCTGACATCTTTGATCCATCATTGAGAACATTCCATACTGATACACCGTAAATCTTAACTTCAGAGAGATTGCTTCGGACAAATTTAGTTCGTACCAATTTTGCCTGGGTCATATCACAAGCACACAAAGTGGTATCCTGAATAGTCATATTTGTGAGGTCGCAATCAGATAAGCTAATGTCTGTTCCAAAGCAATCAAGAAATTTTGCAGACGACAGCGTAGCGCCACTAAAGTCAGCGTGATCCAGATTGCATCGAACAAATTGGGTTTGATGTGCATTTGCTTCACAAAGATTTGCCCAATAAAAATTTGTGTCAACAAAACGGCACCGGCATAAGAGTGCCCTCGACAAAAGTGCCCCTCTCAGATCTGCGCCCGAAAGATCGCAATAGTAGAGATTAGCACCAGAGAGGTTGGCACCCCGCAAGATAACTCCGCGTAGATCGGCACCGTCGCGAAACTTATCAAAAGTTGGCTCCCAAGAGTCATCAGTGGTCGGTAATGAGGAGTAATAAGAAGCATCCCGATCACCGCCGCACAATCTAATGCCGCTTAGGTCTGCGCTGCTCAAATCTGGTCGAACATTTGGATGCTGGCTACGCCATGTATTCCAAGTATCTGTTCCTGTACGTAAGATAGCTACGTGGCTTGAAATCGCCATTTATCCTCCAACTTTCCTGCTTGGTGCTCTCATCAAACTACCTGCTGTGACAAGCCTTTAGCTGAGTAGGTTAGACGAAAATTCAGTTGAGACTGGTATTATTTCGGCTGACTACTTATCGCGTTTGAGTATTAAATTCAGAAAGCTGGATTCCAAAAAAATATCCATGGCCAAGACTCAACAGGTCAGTTAATTGAGAGCATTGGCCTGTCTACCCATTGTTGGTGATGATAAGAAGAAAAAACCGTTTGCTCAGGGGGGAGAAGCCCCACACACCACGATTGCGATGCAACCCGAGCGATGGCAAACCGGTCGAACCGGAGTCGACAAAACCCTTCAACGTCCAGGCGCATAGAGCGCGTAAAAGCGATCGGGAGCCGACGCGCGAATAGCCCGTCATGGCCCTGTATCGAAAGGATCCCGTAGTAAGAGGCCGAATATACGTGTGCAGTCGGCACGGGAGCCAAGGCAAAGGAGACTTACAATGAGGAGGAGTGCATATACGGGCGTCGGGGGACGACCTCCAGCCCTCGAAAGCGTGATCAAGATTCTACAGATGCTGATTCCGCTTGAAGTGGCCTACTCCAGTGCTCATGAAGGAACTGCCATGTGGTCACGACAATTTCTGTGTGTAGATTTACACCAAGAAAGTTGGCATGGTATGTCAACCATCATTCATGAGCACATCGCCACAACGAAGTGAACTATGTTGAATACCGTCATTTCTGGCAAGAAACGAGGCACCGGTCTTGAAGGTGCCCGCTTGATACTTAGCTAACCCTTCGGATAATGCGGCTCGGTCAAAGCCATCAAGCCCTTTTGGCACGACCTGCTCCGTCTCGATCAGTAAGCGCTCGCGGCGTGTCTGCTTACGTTTGCGGGCGTATTCGGTATTGGTAAAGGACATCTGTTACATCGGAACTCAACCGCCGTGTTCGTTTTAGCCGGGTATTTAGCCAGAGATGGGGGGGCAGAGACTCCTTAGCTGGTGGGGGGCGAAGATGCCTAGCCCGCGTAGACGCAAAGGTAGTAGAAATAATGTCCACCTCAGCATGCCCCTTATTTTACTCTTGCAATGGACGCGCTCAGTGGAGTGAGCTAGCGTTTGATATTAATAAGGGAGTGCCTTTGGCTTTCTAGTCAGATCTGGCTTTCTATGATCCTTCTATGCCGTCATGGTAACTGCAGAAATAAATCTACCCATAAAGGGAGAACAAAATTGAGAAGTGATACTCGCCAGCCCCTGACGGCAATGAGCATATTTGTTACTTGCAAAGAAATAAGTAATAAATCATGAAAGCCCCCAAGGACAAAAATACACAGACTCCTTCTGAACCAAGACTCGAACCTAGCCGCCCTAGTGGCTCTAACACCCCAGAAAATAAAATTGATAATGAAACATATGAACGGATCGTATCAGGCTGGGTAATATTTCCACTTGTCATGTTGGTATTCTGTCCTATTATTTTTGCGGGATCGGGGTTCTCCAATTGGCTCGATCATGAAGGTTGGAAAACAGCCTCTGTAATTTCCCGCTTTGGCAGTTGGTTGCTTTGGGGGATGGTTGCATTTTTAATTACTGAAAAATTTTACCGTCAATCTCGAATCGAAAAAAACAGACAAGCAATGGAAAATCAGGAGCGAGAAAGCAAAAAAATACTTTCTGAAATAAAGAAAGGCGGTCGCCCACGTCGTTACTTTGTTTTTCTAAGACCGTTCGACGCTGAAAATACGGGTTGTGCCTGGTACGAGCCTAGTAATCTTATGAGCGTAGATATGCTTTATTCGACGACAATTGACGACGAACTGACGCAAGTACTGTCTCCAATTGGGCCGACTCTTTGCCTAGGTAATGAAATTAAAGATGTAAAATTGGGTGCCGCGAGAGTACCGTCAACTGATGAGACTTGGCGAGAAGATATTCGACTTCTACTCAAGCACTGTATGGGGATTTTTATATTCCCTTGGCATACCGAAAGCATTACTGAAGAAGTGATTTACATACACGAAACCCATTATTTGCTAGCCAAAACCATTTTTTTTATGCCTCCTGAGCGCAGCATGTTTTGGGCGGAAGAACACTGGAATGAAATAACGGCAGCATTAAAAAAGAAAGATATCGAACTACCGAAGTACACGCCTAGCGGACTCTTGTTTAATGCGCGCGGCGGGGCTCATTATATAGTTGATTGCACTAACAGCAGACAAGAGCTTAGAAATAAATTACTTGAACTATGGATAGATGCGCGAGCTTAACTCACTTTCAATCTCTTTAAAAATCGACGTCCTAAACAGAAGCAGCTAGGTGGTGGCTGGCAGCTGTCGCCAGAGCAGCGCCGGAAATTGAGCCTGCGCCCAACCCGAGGACGTGACGCTGGGTGGTTGTGATGAGCGCCCGGTGACGCACTCGCGTTTAAGTGGACTCGGATTTTGTATCGGTGCTGGCAGACTAGGACGCTCTACGATGAAACCACCTATTTGAATGCCTTGAGGAAGCGTGGTTCACCGCTCCTCAAGAACCTCGATTTTGGTTGACTGACCTCCTCAGGGCGTGAAGCTGCCGGACAGCATCGGCAGAAATTGGCCGTTTTCTACTTGTTGCCACCAGCAGCTCCGGATCGTTTTCTGCCTCTCGCGACCGGCTGAAAACGACCCAAGCTGCCGTTGCTGGAAGGCAGTAATCGGGCCAAAAGCAAACATGATGTTGACCAATGTCCACCTGGGTAACCACGCATTGCGTCGAAATTGCCCCAGCCCCTATCATGAGGAACGAGTTTCTCGTGGCCGATGAGATAGACCGCCTGGGACTGGTGGAATGGACGGATTGGCGCGGACTATGGATCGGCGATGGTGCTCATTGCGCCTCTTAAAGAGCCTCATCGTGAGGCAAGGAAGTGTCTACAAAGCCAGCGCCTATACACAGAAATAACCACACGAAAAAAACGAAGTGGAAGCACCCTAAATGCCCTCTGTGCCTCGAGTTTCATCTGCGAACTCTACCGCGAAGGTAGCGGCGTCCTCTGGAGAGCAGAAGTAGAAAACTTCCCCTGTAAAATCCGATTCAGGGATTGAATAAACAAGTCTTCTTTGATTTAAATCTACTAGTCCAATGTACCCTGCAGCATCTCTCTCGCCTATTAAGCCAGACTTTTCATTGCCCCCGAATTTAACTATGGTGCGCCCGCATTTTGGCCCCGTTGCAGCGTAAAGACCGTTGAGTTCTTTTATGCTTAGGAGTTGTTTTAGTAAGTCTTTGTACTGGCTTTCACCTTTTTTGTCAAAGTTGTGCAGTTCAATTTTAAAGTCGGCAATCCATTCGGGCCTGATAGCGGTGCGGCTTTTATCTAGCCATTCACCCATAGGGTTTTCGGTTAAATTCCAAAATCTAGCGATTAATTCATGGTCGATAGTTGCTGCCGTCTTTCCAGAGTCAGAAATTAGGGCTGTGATAACTTCTTGGTTATGTCCGTTAAGTTTGATGCGGTTTTGTTGGTCTACGCTCGCTATATAGGGTTGCTCCCAACTCCCTTCGCGGCGATAGCCAGAGACAATGTAGTTGTTTCCATCTTTGGAGAATGCGACGCGTTGGTCAATATCGTTGTTGTATGGAAGGCTGCTCAAATTGTCGAGGAGGATTCTTTTGTCTTCCAGGTGCGGAGGGGCGCTTATAGTCAGTGAGCCACCATTTTTCATCTCTAGGTAGCTTCTTGCATTAGGTGATATTCGACGAAGACCATAGATATTATCAATCCGCGAAGATAAGCCTAATGTAAGGTTTGGGTTGTATATGCCAACTATTTTTGCTGTTTGAAGATCTATGCTCAAGGCGCAAAGAATTTCCTGGTTTTTTAAAGAATTGTTCATCGTTGCAAGTGAGGCTATTTCAACTAGTAGGTACCACTTTTCACTGTCGTACTTTACGTAGTAGATGGGGGCAATGAGATTCTTTCGAGCTTCTATTGCCTTCGATGTGTTGCCTAACAGTTCTTTTTTTGATATCAGGTGGGGAGGTTCATCCTCACTTACATTTTCTTCGATTCGATATGCGTCATCCCCATTAGCGAGGCATTTATTCAATGTCACAGTGATGCTGAAAGCGGGGGCTCTTTCGCTTGTGGCGGGTACATCAATTCGGATTTGCCGTCTATCATCGCTCCAGGTACCAAACCCCTGTGGCATCTGCCAGTGTCGAGGGGGATGGTATTCTGTGATATCGTCTTGACCCTCTGTGAGTCTTTGAGTAAGCCTTGTTAAAGGGTGTACGATACCCTCTTCGAATTGCTTGGTTAAGACATGCTCGGTGCCATCCTCGAATTGAAGGGTTTGTTTATCGTTAATTCGTATTGTCTTGACTAATCGATTTTGCCAGAGGGCATCGTATAGCAGGACTTCGCCCTTCTGAATTTGTGCATTTGTTAGAAAATACGGTCTTTTCAATGCTACTGCGCTAGCAAGTGTTTGTGGGTGGTTTCCGTTTCGAACTGTCGCTTCCATATTTGAGATTAGTGCAGTTGCTTTTTGCTGCATAGCAAAATAAGTCAGCCAGAGGGAAGCGAATAGTAGAGCAACAAGGGTTGCCACTGAAAAGCCCGCTATTCGAAGGTTTCGGCGCTGTTGTGTTAATTCCTCAGACCACAAGTCTTCCGGCGGGATATTCTTGAGTCTAGCGGCAATCTTGCTCGTCAGTGCTTTAAATTGGACGTCATTACTAACATTATTTTTGGCATGTCGCCAGTCCCTGAGGTCGATCCAAAGTGGTTCGCTTTGAAACCTTTTAAATAACGCGGGGGGTAACGATTTCGAAGCGGATTTTTCAAAATCACCTAGTGAATTGCTCCATTGAAGTGTTCCATCCGAAAGGATGATCAATAATGTATTGGTGCCCTTGTTGGACAGCCACCATTCGACTTCCTTCGATACCCATTTGGACTCCGCCGCCTCTCTGCTGGCAATGAGTAAAAGAAAGCTCGAGTTGTTCAAGGCCTCCCTAATCGTTGGCCATAGTTCGGGGGTGGCAGAAAGGCTCGATTCGTCCCGGAATATTCTTGCAGCTCTGACAAGGTACCAAGGCTTTCCGAGTGTCTGAATGACTCGTTGAAGGCTCTTGGCTAATAGCCGATCATTTTTGTGACTATAGGATATAAATGCTTCGTATTTCATGGTTTGTGAGAGCTCGCGAAAAATTTCGGTGAAAACTCACTGCGGGCTATTTGTGGTCAGTAAAGGCCCAGTTGCGCTGTACTTTCACTGAGCGACGTACTGGGACCACAGCTAGAACTGTCGAGGACGTCAAATGGCAAGCCCGAACAGATCAGCTATGGCTTAACTATAAGCTCCTGACGCCGCGCCAGAACGGCGTTACGTAATCGCTCTATCAACCGGTCTCCCCAGGGTGGGACTGTGATGATAGTTGTTGGTTGGCTTTCTTGGGTGATTTCTAGCATGTCACCACCGGTCGAAAAAGCGACCCCGATCTCGCTGTCGCTTTCTTCTGAATAAGCGGCAGGCACATACAGCAGATGCAGATTGTCCGTCGCGGTGCCTTGCTTAACTGTAAGGGCTTCGTCCTCGTCGCCGGGGTTACGGTCAGCGAGCATGAATACCGGTCCAGAGCTAGGCGAGGACAAGCTTTGCAGTTGATAGGCCCGCGTCGCGCCATACCAGTCAGTGGAGTGTATGACAAGCAGATCGGGAGACACCCGCTCGAACTTAACCACGTTGCCAAAGGCCGGGATTACGGCTCCCAGCTGGGTACCTTGCTCCGGGTCCAGCAGTTCGTAATGACAGGTATCGCTTGGCACTGCGACAAGCATCGAATTTCTGCTTCCGACCTCTCCTGGTAGGAACCATACTTCGGGTACTTGATTCGGAGCGGAAGGTCCACCTGTAGTGCACCCCGATTTTTCTGGATTTGGATCATACCCCCGGTAAAGTGTCCACTGCGCCCATCCGTTGCAAGTGCCCACCTGCTGCTTATCGTCGTTTATGAGCATCACGACAGCATTCCAGCGACCATCCATCGACGATGACAATGAGGCCCTGATGTCCTTGCCCGAGTTTAGTGCGTTACCGAGCAGCGGATAGCGGCGCTCAACTTCTGCCCGCTCCAAGTCCTCGGTTTCCCCTGAATCATCGCTCAAATGCCAGCGGCTGCCGTCTGCCTTAAGGAACACCACTTGCGTCTTTCCATTCAACGGTTCGAAACTCATAGGCAAGCGTGCTGATACCGTTTCACTAACGCCATAAGGCGCCTTGGTCATGGCAGACTGCGCGGTCTGTCGGTGCCAGTCATCGCTATTCCAAATCCGATCGATTCGCTCCCCTAGCGTCGAGAAGCGCAATCCGTTAAGCGGCATACAGGCTTCAAGCGTGCTGGCTGGGCCACGTGGGTCACGTGCGAACTGCCGTATCGGGAGTGTCTCGAGCAAGTGCACTCGAGGCCAAGGGGACGCCTTCCTTTCGCTGTCCCACATCAATAGCATGTGCCCGCTGGGATCAAACCCGATCGGTTTGCCTGGCACAATGAACCAAGTAGCCCCGGTTTCTGCCGACAGCAGCTGTGTATCAGCCCCGTCCTCCTGAAGCGCGACGAGCGTGTGCCCCCATACCACGTCTCCCTCACTCCGAGCCCATACCTCTCTCCCGCTGGCAATATCGAGCACCACTGTGCGACCGATACCTACACCGGTACCAGTGCCGTAGACGGCGTTCTGGTACATAAGTGTTGTTCCCTTCGTGTCGATGCGCACATCTTCAGTGGCACTTGCCTGCTTGGCACTAAAACGATGCGGTTCCACGAGACGTGGCCCCAACGCGCCAGTTACTATTCGGTGGACCACGATGTCGGGGTAAGGGTGATATTGATCGGCGCTGGCGACGATAAAAGGAGCCGCGCTAGCCAGGCTGTAGTGATTGGCTTCACTTCCCTTTTTTCGCTGCAGGCGCACCTTGAGTGGAGCTGCGATGCCGGACTTGCGATCGAGTAGAAGCCATTCCTCGTTATGGTCCTGGACGCGAGTCAGCAACACAAACTGTTCTCCTGACCTCTCGTGCACACGCATTTGACCTTCGGCCGTTGCGATAAAGGCTTTTCCATGCGGCCAATCGACCAGTGCCGTGGCCGGCAGGTCGGCCATCGGCAGCAAGTGCGTGGTAGCGCTACCGTCAGAAAGGCATGGAATCCATTGCTCACATAATGTCAGTGGTAACGTTGTCAGTTTGCCACTCGCGATATCGACGGCTATTGCGCGCTGGGTAGCAGCAGGCTCCGTATCTGCCCCAGGCTTTTCTGGGGCTGACTCAGGCTGCTCGGGAAGCGGCGCAGGTCCCTCTGCGATGAGTACGGTGCCTCCTGCCGCGAAAGTAAGTTGCTCAGCATGGATCGGCAACTCTACTTGAGTAAGACGGTGGCCGTCGGCGGTGGTCCAAACTGCCAGTTGAGATCCGGCTGCCACGGCCACTCTATTACCACTGGCATCAAATGCAAATGGTGGAGGCATAACGTCGTCTTCTTCTCTAACTTCTGGCGCGTTAGTAGTCGTATCGAAATCGAGTGTAGGGCCGCGCCGGTTTTCCACCAGCGAAGTCAGCGCAGCCTCGAGAAAACCTTTAGGCAATACACCGTCTACATCGGGCTGCGCCTGCGCAAGCGCGTTGACCAGAACATCCCAGCCCTCATGAGCGCGTCCATCACGGGATAACAACAGAGCCTGCTGTGCCGCCGACGACAGTAGTTCCTGTTGTGCATGATTGCGTTCGTCGATAGCTGTATTGCGCTGAAGTAGTGCAAAGGTGGCCATCAGTGCAAAACCAGTCAGTGCGAGCACGATAGCGCCCCTCAGGCGAACAACCGATCGGACGGCATAGGGTGCTGTCGCGAGCCGTTCAACCACCGCGTCACTCACGCGGCCAGATTCACAGGCTTGGGCATCCTCGTCGACCCAGATACGGCCAGCGAATGGCAGCCATTCTTGGGTCGTATCGGTGAGCGCAGGGTCCTGCAGCGCGCCATCGACGTTGATCGGCACCACGGTTGCTTGCTTGCGGTTGCCGATGTATTCCTCTACCTCCCGTCGCACGTAGCGTGGGTCAGCCAAGGTACCTCGGTTGGCGATCACCACCAATATGCGGCTGCGTCGTAGTGCGCGACGCAGCGTGATGTCCAACTCAGAACCTGCTGGCGCTTCATCTTCACTGAAGTAGACAGTGAAGCCGCGCTCCCGCAATCTGCGCGCCAAGTCGGACGCATAGGCTCGACATCCTCTTGGCTTCGGGCCCAGTGCGAAAGAAATGAAAATGTCATAACCGAAGTATCTGGCCCATCCCGTTATTGGGCCACCATCAGGCGACTTCGACGGCGCAGGCTCAAGCTCGGTAGAATTCATAGTTTGGCCCATCTTTCTTTAGAGACGTACCATTACAGAAGGCCACCACTGTTGCTCGGATGAAGCCGCGTAAGTGCTCGGCGACGTTAAGATGTTTCCGGGCAAAGACCTCACCGACTTTTTGGATGTCAGCGATGTGCTCAATGGAGTCCAGGTTTTGAACGTTGGTTGCTTTAATGTCGGCTAGGCCGAGCGCGTCGAGTCCCGGCTGACTTACGTCTGGGGCGTAGCGGACGTAGGCGAACTGTTTGGTGCCGCTGAAGTTTGGGCGTCCCTCGAAGGGGCCGACCATATCGAGGTGTTCCCGGTCGATGGGGTGGCCGAAGCGACACTCGCCGAGTAGTCGGCAGGCCATGTCCCAGCCAGCACTGGCGGCATTCATCCGCACATCGGGTACGGTCTTGGCAGTGTCAAGGAGCCACATGTCAGAGGGTGTGAGGCCGGGACGGGCAGTAGCGGCGCTGCCGGTACCCACCGAAACAATCAGCAACCTGTCGGCTCCGGTGGACCAGTTCATTTGGTAGGGCGCGCTGGTGGCCATCTGGAAAGAAAGGAAGGCGGCATTGTTGTAGGTGGTCACGCCGCAGCGGCCCCAAATGGTGATGCGGCACCAGCCAACTGTGCCGCGATCATACCCTGAGTGACAGGGTTGCTCAGAGTCTCCACTTCCCGCTTGTTGAGAGTGAACAAGACATCGCAGTCAACGTCGACGTCACGAATCTCTGGCGGTCCGGCTTTTGTGATATCCATAGCGGCGCTCCGATTTCAGTCGATGAGGCCATAAGAGTAGTACTTTCTAGGCAGTTTGAACTAAGTGTCAGCATCCACCATCCATAAGCTGCGCGAATGGAGCGCAGCGGACGCAAGTCATTTCGCAGTGAATCTTTCCACTGTCTGCTTATGGCTGTGGATTCAACCGGTCGATGCAACAGATTGGCTAAATCGTTCAGCGGGCGTTTCGTAGTCTAGTGTTTTCCGAGGGCGGCTATTTAGCTGCCTTGCGACTTCATTGAGCGTGGCCTGCGAGTGATCCGCAAGGTCGGTTCCTTTCGGGAAGTACTGCCTTAACAACCCGTTGGTGTTCTCATTCGATCCCCGTTGCCAAGGACGATGAGGATCGCAGAAGTAGACTTTGATGTCGGTCGCCACCGTAAAACGCTTATGGTCAGCCATCTCTTTGCCGCGATCCCACGTCAGCGATTGGTAGAGTTCCTGGGGTAAGTTGCGGGCGTTTTCGATCAGGGCGCTGATGACCGTCTCGCTATCCTTACCGACCAACTTCACCAGCATTACGTAGCGGGTATGGCGCTCAACAAGAGTGGCAATTTGGCTGTTCCTGCTACCGCACAGCAGGTCACCTTCCCAGTGACCTGGCACCGCCCGATCCTTAGCCGCAGCCGGGCGTTCACGGATCGATACCGCATCTGTGATGCGACCGTGATTTTCTTTCTTCTGCGTGTGATGGCGCGAGCGACGCATGGCCCGCGTGCGCCGTAAATGCTCAAGCAACTCCTTCTTCAGAGCCCCGCGAGCCTGTATGAAGAGGGTGCGATAGATCGTCTCGTGTGACACCTGATAGCTCGTATCGTCCGGGTAGGAACGCTTCAGCCAACCGGCAATTTGTTCCGGCGACCACTGTAATTGAAGCTTGTCTGCAACAATTTGCGCCACCGCTCGGTTCTCAACAAGTTTGCAGACCTTAGGTCGATGTGCGCGATCCCAGGCAGCCTGATCAGCCTGATCAGCTTGATTAGCCCGGTAGCATCCTTGGCCACCGTTGCGTCTGATCTCACGACTGATCGTAGAGGCTGCTCGCCCTAGCAGCGCGGCCATGGAACGGATCGAGTTACCTGCCACCACTGCACGCGAAATCTCTTCGCGCTCAGCCAACGTCAGCGCCAATCTGGACCTGCGGCGTACAGCGGGTCTGATACCGCCTGTTTCCGCCAAGATGCGCTGTATCGATGAATGGTTTCGATCAAATAGTTGGGCTATGTGCTGGAGAGAGTCGCCTTTCTGCCAGTGATCCCACATCAGTTTTTTCTGGCTTTCGGTGTAATAGATCCGAGGTCTCTGCTTCATCTGCAACACTCCTTCTGCTTACACAGAATTTAGTTGTGTTGCATCGACCGGTTGAATCCACAGCCCTGAGTGTGTAAAAACGCAGACACCGTTTGGAAATCTGCGTTGCTACGTAAAAATCTGCCAGCGCTTGGCTAGTCAGCAGACCTGAAATTTGCGTAGGAACGCGATTTTCGTTTTGGTTCAGACCGTCAAACCTGCTCTAAAACGTTTTTACACAGTCTCGGCCGATTGCTGCCTGTCACGAAGGGCTGCTAACAGTTCACCTAGTCTTCTTCTGGCCCATAAAGAGCAACCCGTACGGTCTCGACCAAATCTATCAGAGCATGGTCGTATGCTGCGTTTGTCGCGCTTAATACCTGGACGCAGGCCATCCGCGTCGATTCGTTGGCCGTACTCGCGGCACGTTTTCCCGCATGGGCGAGCGAATTTTTCATTGGCAGGATAGCTCGTCTTCAATGCTGTACCCAGCTTTGCCCTCACGGTCACAAAACAATGCCGGAAGGCTAGTTCGCTGCAGTGAGTCCCCCCGATGGGATCTCACTAAGTGAAAAAAGCTCTACTCAAAAGTCTCTTCTTGCTTCAAATCATCCTCGCGCTCACGCTCGATCCAGCGATCCAGATCGGGCAGAATTTCATTGACCCACTGCTGTACTTCCGCATGCGGACTCTCGCGTAAATCGAGCAGCTTTGCCCGACGCAATACTAAAATGTCGGCGAGCGACCCGCTCCAGCCGCTGGGATGCAGACGGGGCCAAGGATTTCCGAGGAAGGCGCGTTTATCTGGCGCGTACTCGAGCATCTCCAACATCAGTGGCGGAAAGTCGTTTTGCGCTTCGCCGTTTTTGTGTCTGAACAATCCGATGGCTTCGCCGAGCTGTGGGTAACGAATTGCGGGTTCGATATCTGCCCACTGGCGAAGAACTACCGGATCCATGTCCTCAATCGGGTTGTCAAAACCGAAATTTTTCCCTGGCAGCAAGAGCATGTTCAATGCGATGAAGGGTTGAGTTTCGAACATCGCCTTGAGCACGTTATTTACTTCATGGAGAGAGAGGTGGGCCGACCTGAGTGCAGCGCTGAGAAGTGCGCAGATCTCACGCGCAGCTTCTTCGCCGTCGACACCTGCACAGCAGATGCGTAGAACCGTGTGCAGGCCGATGTCGTGAATTTCACTTACTCTACTGAAATCGGTACGGCGCAGAAGGTCCCGGCCTATTTCGATCAGTGATTTGTTCTGTGGTCGTCCTTCGTTTCGGTCACGATAAAAATGCATGTGCAAAACTTCGAGGGCGACCTCCACGCCGCCTGAAAGCCCAGCGATATCTAAAAGCAGCGCTCCCAGTGGCTCTGAGGATGAGTCGCCCACAGAGCCATTGGCGATGTCGTAAAAGTCACTGGCCTTGAGTACACCCTTGCTGATTGCTCGCCGCAATCTTGCGATGCCGTCATTATCGATGCCAACGCGCGCCTGGAGATAAGGTAGACGTGATACGAGTTCACGATCGTGGACAACTG
The DNA here is from genome assembly GCF_059422045.1 of Pseudomonas sp. GW821-FHT02A08. NCBI lineage: Bacteria > Pseudomonadati > Pseudomonadota > Gammaproteobacteria > Pseudomonadales > Pseudomonadaceae > Pseudomonas > Pseudomonas sp. GW821-FHT02A08. The sequence continues at coordinate 88,090 of NZ_JBWKWD010000011.1, read as the reverse complement.
CCTCTAGTTTTGTCTGAGCGAGAGCTGCATCCTGCTGATGCATCTGATAGAGAAATCCGCAGAGTATCGTAGCTTTGCGCTGCTTTGGATCCGCCGATGTATATTGAGCGACCAATTCATCCCACATGTTTGAGAGATTTTCTGCCCCTTCGGCAAGACCTTGACCACATTCGTCGACATGTTGCGGATTCGCCTTGAGCATAAGTTCGGCGAGAAACTCCTTGCGGGTCTCTGGATCTTGTGCAAGTTGGCGTCCGATATCCTGCGCCATCAATGCCGCAAGCTGCCACGGCTTCAACTTGTCGTCGTTGTCTGCGATGTCCCAACCACCGTAGCCACGTTTGAGTATCGCAGCACGAGCCTGATGTAGGAGATCAGAAGGCTTCAGCCGCTGAATGATCGCCTCGAGCCTAGCCCTGACATGATCAGGCATCGCCTTGCTCTCGAAACGAAGCGACTTTCGAAAACTGATCCACCCTTCGATCCAGGGGCTTTCGTCCACAAAGGTTGCAGCGGCGCAGTCGAGCGCATCACGACAGGCGTCGATTTTCCAAAGGTCGCGAATACTATCGGCGAGGATGTTACGGGCGTCCGCCAAGATAGGTGATAGCTCGACACAGAGATCAATTGCGGTGTTGTACCAGTCCCAAACCTCTCGGTTCAGTTTTGGTTCCCATCCCCAATCACGCGATCGTGCGCCAAAGTCGAAGTCGTTCGACGAGGTAAAATAGCTTGCCTTCAGTAATGCCCTGAGCGCTATAGACGCACATCGGTGTAGCGTTGAATCGGCTGACTTCGCCAGTCTCTTGACGATTTCAAGTCGTTGGTTCGGAGTGGCTCGAGTTCCGGACAAGTGTAAATGAAACAACTCAGCGAACGCTTCTTGGGCAGAGTTGTTCTTATCGTCATCAGGCTCGGTGGCAACAAAGCGTGCCAGCAACATCGCCGCGAGCTCGAACATATGAGGGTCGTAGCCGAGCATTTTGATAAGACGGATCCACCGCCCACGCATTCCAGAATTGGGCGCCAGAATCTGCTTCCCGTTTGGATCATTCAGTCCGTATTCAATTTTCGCAAGCACGTCTTCGGGTGCTACGGGCGCAATGTTGATGATTATCTGAAGTCCAGCTTCGCCCAACGAAAAAAGATCTCCGAAGGGACCGTCAGCACGGAGAAATCGGTCGACGGCCGCCCGGATCTCGGGGCTGTCGTGAAGGTAGCCTAACCTCCGCGAAAGCGACTTTTGCATTCGCGGTGTCAGCGACCTGCAGAAACGATCGAAATCCGCGGGCGGAACTCTTTCCAGTGCGAAGGTAGCTAGTGGGTTGGCGATCGCATGTGGCAGGATCGCGCGCCACCGGCTGCGGGACTGGACTATACCCCGTCGGCGCAAGGTGGCTAGCGCCCCATACAGGGCCTGTACGCTGACAGAGCGGATGCGTCCAATCCGTGCCAGCTCGCCATCGTCCGAGCTGTCCTCGCCGTCTACTGAATAGAGGAGTGAGAGATCTTCTGCCGCCAAAAGCAGGTTTTGATCGGGCTCGTTGCGTTGCTGGAAGATGCGACTGAATAGGTCGCGGTTCTTGAGCTTGCCAAGGGTTTCGCCCTTGCCTAGTGTTTCTCCGAGTGCTCGTGCAACGCGGAAATTGCCGTCGCTGAAATCTGCAATCGTTTCTCGGTCTACTTGTGAAATGTCAGGAAAGGCCTGCTCTAGCCATTGCGATACGAGCTCGGGGGATCCCGACTGAAGGCGGAATACCTCTGTCCGCTCTGGTTCATCGTCGCGAACGTCGTATTCAATGGTAAGTAAGCTGACATTGCTCGCGCCTTCTGAACAAATGCGGGCGAGTTCACTGTGCGTGGCCGGATTGCAATTATCGACTACGAGGATGGCGCGCTGGGCGCGCATGACGAGTTGGCGTGCCATGTCGCGGGCAGATGGATCGGTTTCTACGGAGTAATCAGTGTAGACCGCCAGGCTTGGGTCCAGTGGTTCTTCGCCCACGCCACTTTCGAAAAGGGCCTGCACTAGCCGTGTTTTGCCAAGACCCGACAAACCGATTAGTCGGATGCATTGCCTAGGCGTTCGTAGCGCTGCGCGCAGCCGAACGATTCCTTCACCGATGGTCAGCTGTTCGCGTTCGCGAGACCGCTCATCGGTTAAGCACGCTTTATCGTTGAAGAGGTAGGTGGAGGGTTCGGCGACCTTTGTTCCGTTCCAATCGCCGATGCTGCTCCAGCCGGTGAGTCCGAGTCCGGTCCGGTTACGGACCCATGCGGCAATGCCTGGGTATTCATTTACCCAGTTGGCCAGTCGGTCCCGATCATAAAAGTCGGTATGGAGCTTACTGGCGGTGGGCAGTTCGCTAATCTGAGTGCGGATCGCCGCACGCCGATCAGCCAACGGCCTATCGGCGACAGATCCTTGGGCACTGACAATAATATATGCGCCGGACGCCTCTGCGAGCTCACTTATGACCGACCGTAAAACACCTTTGGGACGCATTTCGTTGCGAATTGCGCTGGCGGACATATCGGGCTTCTTGACTTGGAATCCGGTAAGAGCTCGCGGTACGAAGTCTGGTTTAGCAATCTCACTTGGGCATTCGACACGAACGTCGAGTCCACCGTCCGCAGCATCCTGGTTACCCCCGGCAGTAACGGAAGAAAGTGGACAGCCTTGTGCGCGTAACTCCGACAAAGCCAAGCGAGCGACGAGCGTGCGAAGATCGCCGTCGTTCAAGTCCGTGATGTCAGCGCCAGTAATTTCAAACATAACCCCACCACGGATGCAAAACTCTGCTTATAACAGAATTCATATGATCATGGTGGAGGGGCCCTCAGCCATCGACTTCAGTGATTCGATTGCCTTCTCCAGCGACTTGGCATAACTACCTAGATCTGATCAATCAACGTCCGCTTCTGGCCGATTTCTGTCTGTCGCTATGGGCCGCAAACGACTCACTCATGCCTTTCGCGACTGACTTTCTCAGGGCGTGAAGCAGTCTGGCGTGGATCCCAAGCGCTGGCCACCAAGAAAAGCACGATCAGTGGGAATGGGCTTACCAGAGCGCGTCGGCACGACATTGACTGTTAAGTCCCAGCGTCGCGAAGCCGCTGTAGTAAGTTTTCTTCTGGTTTGACTTGAATCGTTTGACCCAAAGACGTGTGAATCTGGGCTCGTAGCGTTCCGAGGTTTTTCGGTGATAGATCTTGTACGAAGCCTGTGGCGAACTCTTTCGGCCAGGATGGTAGAACCAGAAGTGAAACCATAAAGTTTGCTTGCTCGCCGTGCGTGAGCTGCTTTGGATAATGCTGCGTGTACTGCCCATAGAGAGGCTGAATGCTTTGGCGGGCGCTCTTTCCCCTCCCAACGTGCCACCCAATTGCATTTACGGTAACTGACCGATCTCCAAGATTGACGATGGTGAAACCAACGTGTTCTTCGGCAGGTGTTCCATCTCCTGCGAATACGAGCCTCAGGCCCACAGAGATACGTACGCGGACTCGATCGGCTCGACGTGCAAGGTGTAGCGAGACGATAACTGCGGCCAGTGTGGCCACCCCGGCAACCCAAGTGCCGATGGCGTTCCAAATTTGGATATGTTGATCGAGAGTCATAAACTTTTTTGTGACCTAACCTTTGAGGAGCACGGCAGCCCACGGCTTTACCGTTAGTCATTGAGCGCACAGATGCAGCCTACTTTTGTGTGTATCGAGCGTCAGCATTTTGCGAAAGCGGTCTAACGAGAAACGTCATATTGGGAATCGTTAGGCTTAATCGTCTCGGGAAGGCTGATGCCTAGCTTAGATTCGTGCCCCTGAGCTTGGCCAAGCCCTGTTTGATGTGGCCCGCGTTTTCCCCAACAGCTTCCAGAGCTCCACGGACATTGTTACCTACTTCAGCCGAGTCCTGCTGTTCCACCCACAACGTCAGCTCCATTACCGCCGCCTCCAGAGCGAGCTGATTGTGGTAGATCCTTTCCAGTACATCGGGTAGTGAGTAATCACCTGGCATGGGGGGCGACTCCTTCTGAGGAAGATCCAAGCATAGCAGCGGTAGTGGTGAAGAGGTTTAGGGCAAAATTAGGACAGATTCAGGGCCACCATGGACCGCTGGACGCCATGAGTAAAGGGCGAAAGCGCAGTATTTACTGGCCTGAAGCGGTCTACAGGGACGCAAGGAGGGGTTCGAATCCCTAGGAATCGAGAGGGTGTCCATCTCAGTCGAACTAGGGACAAAGGGAGAGATATGCACATTTTTATCGATGAGTCTGGGACCTTTACCTATGCGGCGCGACGCAACCCGCAATGCCAGCGCTAGCCAATGCGAAAAATTAAATATGCCAGCGCTCCTAAGCTGCCCAGACCCATTGGCAAGCAACTGTAGAGCAGGGTCTTGGCATGTCCTGCTGCACGCTGGAGCTGCCATTGCAGGTCGTCGATCTTGGCGTCTTGCGCCAGCAGATGCTGCTGAAGGACTGCAAGTGTTTGCAAGGTAACTTCATGTTGCGCACCGACCTTTGCCGCTTGTGACGAGAACGTGGCTTGCAGACGCTGCTCCTGCTGCGTAATGGCCTGGGTCACCGAAGTACGGCCCTTGCTGGCCAGCACGGCAATTAGCGCTTCCAGCCGCTTCGTGCGTTCGTGGCCGAGTTGCTTCAATTGCTCGAATAACTGATCGTTGCCCTCGCGATAGACTACTTCGCTTGCATCGCTCAGTGCTTGCAGTTGCACTTGAGTGTGGGTCTGAAAAGTTTGGTGGTGGTCGTTTAACCGGGCTTCGAGCGTGTCGTTGTGGGTTTGCAGGGCATGCAGGGTTAGCTGGCTGAGTGATTCGGCTTGGGCGCTCAAAGTTTCGGTCAGATGGTTGGCTCGGGCTATCGCCTGAGTCTCAGCGCATTGCTGGGCGTCATTCAGCACGACCATCTGTTTGAGGAACAGGTCATTGCTTTCGCGATGGGCTACACGGTTAGCATCTTTCAGGGCCTGTAGCTGCGTCTGCGTAAGGGTGTGGAAGGCTTGATGGTGGTCGGTCAACCGGGCGTCGAGTGCATCGCTTTTGGTGAGCAGAGCTTCCAAGGTTTTCTGACTGAGCGTTTCAGCTTGAGTGCTCAGCGTATTCGCCAGTTCGTTGGTCCGGGTTTGTGCCTGGTCTTCGGCACTGTGTTGGATATCCAGCAACGCTTGAAACTGGTCATCTAGTGGAAGACTGGTGGAGGGATAATGGCGATCAATAGTTCGCTTGATCTTACTGATCTGCGCCATCACGCCATCGTGGCGAACCTTAATCTCTTTATCTATCGGATACAGAGCGTCGCCAAGCAGGCTATTGAGTTCGCTTTTGAGTGGTGTGATTACAATATCGTTAAGCAGCTGTGCCATGTCTTCCCTGGCCGCGCGTATTTCGTCTTGAACTATTTTGTCAGTCATGTCGGGGGTTTTCCGGCATAGAGTTTTTCCGCTTCGCTGATCAGCAAATGGGTGTTCAACAGCGCCAGGAGTTTGTCCATGGCTGTTGGTCCCTTCACGATACCTGCCTTGACGGTTTGGAGGGCTTGCAGAAAGGCATCATTGACATGCCGTTCAAAGTGTTCGGCAATCTGCAGCGAACCGCTCATCCTGGCCAGATTCGCATCCAGTTCAGATTGCAGTGTCGCAAGGGCGTCAAGGTGGACCTGGAGTCGTTGCAGGTTTTTTTGCACGGTGTGCCGTTGCGCTTTAAGAGTACGCACGGATTTATCGATGTGCTCAGCCTGCGCTCGGAATGAGTCAATGAAGCTTTGATGCGCTAATGCCGCATGGCGTTGCTGGCTATTGCGAAAAGCCATTTCAAGCACCGTAGTGTCGTTTTCGAAGCTCGACGTCCTGAAATAGCTGTCGGTGCTATATCTGTCCAAATGATATTCGATCGGATGGAAGTCTCTGTCGTCAAAAGCAATGGAGGGCAACTGGTCAGCACACTCGAGCAGACGCAGCTTCAGTTCATCCTTGGCCACTCGCTCCAGCATTTTCTTGATGCTGTCCACCCAATGTCGGGACAGGTCTCGCAAGCGTTTCTTTTCCTCTTCGAGCGCCTCTTGCAGCGCTAACACACTCTGAGAGGAGACATTGACAGGTGGACCGTCAAATAAAGACGCGATTAAAGGCATCCAATCGTTGCGCAGTAGGATCTTCAGTGTCGCACCCAGCTGCTTTTGGGTTGTGTACTCTGCGTCCAGGTTGGCTTGGTGATCCTGAAGATTCTCTCCACACAGATCTTCGGGCAGTGTTGGGTAGTGCTTATTCAGTTGCGTCTTTAACGCTTGCAGTTCTACCTCCAGCTCTGTTTTGCATTCTTCGAAGCGTGCCCGAAAAACGGCGATCTGTCCTTGTACAACGCTATCCAGTTGAAATGCCGCAAACAACCGGGAGAACGGACCGGATGCGCTTTTAATGTCAGTTATCAGTTGCTGTCTGAATTCACTGACCACCGGCGCAATTCGAGCGTAGTACTCAGGATCAGTGGTGGCCAGTTCACGGGCGGAGTCACCCAGCTCCAGCACATAGAGATTGTCGGAAAAGCGCCGGGGAACTGTTAAATCGAGGGTTTCGATCTCGCTGATCATCGCTTGACGCACTTCCTGCACGTCGAGCGGTGTGGAAAGGAAGCGGTTACGCACGCTGCTAAGGGAGAAACAAGAGGTCACCACCACGCGATAGCGTACTGGCTGGCTGGCCCAGTGGGCCAACTCCTCGATCTGCAGGTTTTCTGGTTGTAGGAAGCCAAGACTGCTGGCCTGGGTGACCAGTAATACCAGGTCTGCCACGGTCACATAACGTCGGGCGAGCTGTTCTACGAGTTGCTGTTCGTGCCGGTTGCGCGCATCCAAACCGGGCAAGTCGATCAGTTTGACGTCAACATCCAATGCGTCGTCCGAAGCGGCCGGGAATAGCCGGGCTGGGATTAGAATATCGGTCAGCTCCGTGTCCTGTCGTGAGCCTTGCTCGACTGCTAGCCGAATATTGGCCAGAGCATCGGATGCCTGGAGTTCATCGAGCGGGAGGTCGCCTCCGATGTACCAGTGGTCATCGGGCGCGCGGCCATAGCGCAGTGGCATGACGGTGGCAGACTTACCTAGGGCTTGGCCGCCGCGCAAGACGCGGGCCACTTCATCGCGTGTGCTCGATGCCAGCCCAAGCAGGTCGAGGATCAGGGTGGTCTTGCCGACCTGAGTCGCGCCATAGACCACCACTGTCACCTGATCCGAACGTCTGACCTGATCGCTAACCTCCGGCGCTAGTTCGTGAACGAACCGGTCGAAGGCCTGCAATGCCCAATCATGGCGCTGCCGGTGGCGTTCAAGCCAGGTAGCGGGAATGGGCACGGTCGATCTCGGCCTCCAGATTGCGCCGCGAAACGTCTAGTGCCCGTAGTGAGCGCGCCAGTGCATCGCGCTCAGCGAACTGGTCTATGTCCACACCGTACGCCAGGCTGAGGTTGTGCTGGATGCGTGCCTCGATAACCTCCATCAATTCGTCATAGTGTTCAAGACTCGACTCGATCAGGTGGTCCTTGAAGCGCTCGACACTTGCGCCGATGAAGTTCCGTTTGGCCACGTCGTAGTGATGCACTGAGCTTGCCGCTTTGTAGCCAATGAACCCAAGACCCATCAGGCCGACGGCAGCCACCGATAAGGAGGCACCGAGGCCGGTTGCTGCGCCTCCGGTGAGCGCCGGAATGACATCGAGGCTGCCATCGATGGCCAAATCCACGGCGGTGATCGCCAGCAGGGCGCGGATAGCTTGTTGGGCACCCTGGGTGAACTTCGGCAGGGTTTCGCCAATGTCCTTGGCGAGCTGAGCAGGGTCGTAGTTGACTAGTTGCGAGGTATCTACGACGTTGCGCCGACACAGTGCGACGCCTTGGCTCATGCGAAGGTATTCCATCGTCAAGGCCGGCAGGTGCTGAAGTGCAGTATTGAACTGTTGGGTTCGAGTTGTGCTGGCGTCGAGGTGGTTTTCGGTTGAGGTTTCGTTGAGCAGCAGGCAAATATGCTTTTGAAGCGCTTGCGGATCCACCTTGTTACCGAAAGGGGTGATGGTTGCACCGTCGTTTTTCTCGTAACCGAGGTATCGTTCAGGCAAATTTTGATTACGCTGGCTCAACAGCGTGTGTGCGTCGATATGATCGGCAGGTGCATGGCCCAGCGCGAGCATGTCGTTTGCGACATGCGTTAATGCTAGATAGGTCGCGTCAACCGGGGTCTGGCCATCTTGCTCCTCCCAGTGCTGATTGATGCGATCGATGAACCGTTGCTCGGTCTCACTGGCGTTAAGCAGGAAAAAGTCCTTGGCGGTCCTTAGTTTGTTGCTCCAACCTTCCTCTTCTTGGGCATAGGCTTTTTTGGCGCTGGTCGTGGCCTGATGAGCGTAGTGGCCAACGTAATAGTGCAAGGACTTCTGATACTTTTTACGGTAGGTACCGACTGAATGGCGGAACTTGTTAAGGATGGCGTCAATCAACGTGTCCTGGGCACTGGCGCGCGCCCCGGCGTCCTCCACCAGCGATTCGAGCAAGGTCACGGCAGCTTCCAGTTCCAGTTCCACGATGGTGCGCAGATCCGTCAGGCGCTGGTGGTGAATGCTGTCAGGGACTTGAGCGTACTTGGCCAGGGCTTCGATCAATTGCGGGGCCCATTGGGCGCGATACTCGGCACCGCGTCCGACGCACAGTACCCGGTCCAATTCCTCGGCAGGCACTTGGCATGCTTCAGCGGCCGAAAGGCGTAGTGTGTCGCGCTCATCGTCGCTTTTGCCTTCGGTGCGGCCAATGGCAATGATTGGTTGTCGACCCTGCAGGGCGTTTTCCAACATGTCAACGAGCACTTCATTGGTCGCCTGAGTTGCCAGGGCATTGGCGTTGGTGACCATGATGCTGCCCATGGCATGCTTGAGGGTGTCGCGCATTTCCTCCTGCCAAAGGCTATTGGTTCGGTTTAGTCGTTCGTACCCAGGCAGCAGCAGAAAACCGAAGCCATCACTGAAATGGCGGCGAGGCACATATAAGCGCAGCAGCAAGAAACGCTCGCCCGTAGAGAAGCTGCGCAACTCTTTGGAGAGTGTCTCCTGGTCGATAGGGCATTCCTGGCCGTTTTCATCTACGCCGCAGGCATAAGGTGTTTCGCAGTCTCGCTCGAGGATAAACAGCGGACGACATTCACCTCGTCCAGGGTTGTCTTGCAGCCAATCATCTAGGCCATAGAGTTCGCGTAACAGGTGGGTTTTGCCTGCGCCCTGCGTCCCGCCTACGCAAATGAAGTAAGTCGAGTGCATTTCGCGGATGACCAGCAATTTGCGTAGCACGGCGCGGATTTTTTCGCGCTCAGCGTTGGTGCGGTCGAACTGCGCGGCGATTTTGAGGATTTGCCGCAGTGCTTCATTGACCGGGTCGATGAGGGTGGCGTACATGCCGGGACTCCTTGTTAAACGGTGCTGGTCGTATTAGGTCAACCCCTGCCGAAGGCTTGGGACGTGATTACATGCGCTGCAGGGAAAAGGGTGAATTGCCAGCGTATCGGCCGAGCAACAGTTTTATTTAGCTGGACTTCGCTGTTGGGTTTTCTGGAGCTGACTCGAGCTGATTTCAGACTTCCCAAGAAACGTTCTATTGGCGGGTTAGTCCTGCATTGGCTTTACGACTCATGTTTTTCGGCAGCCATGGTGGCCAGTTGCGTTGACGATCAGAGAGGCGAGGGTGGTCGCTGACGGGTTAACTGGCTATCCGCGTCATATCCAGCAAACCGCGGCCAAACTCTTAGGTCAAAGATCCATCGATCGCTTCCAGCTTTACGTCGCTCAAGACTCGGGCTAAGGTGCTGGCATAAGGACATGATTCTATAGGCTATGTCCATGGAAGACTGCAGATTGGTCGTTGTGAAACTGCCACCGCCTTCCATCCAAAATTCGTTTTGCCCCGAAAAAGTATCTATCGAGCAAGGTGCTGTCTTCGATTGACGCATCAATGGGGCTGCGCACGTCCTGAACATCAAAAATTGCTTAATTGAAGGCGGAAAGTATGGATTTTTCGACGCTGTTGCATCTTTGGGGTGCAGCAAGCTCCGAGCAGCTGATCGCACCAAAAATGGTAGTTGGCTTCGTTTTCATTTTATGCGCTTGGTACTTTGTCCGTTATTTTTGTAGATCCTTCAAACTTGGCAGTCAGCTGAAAAGTCTGACTAAACGCGTGCAGGGTGTGAAAGCGCTCGCCCCGTCTCAGCGGCGCTCTGAATTGGAGCGACTGTTCAATGGAAGCAAGCTGGAGCACTCCTGGCATGAGTACGCTGAAACACTGCACGACCAGTTTGAGTTTCAGGAAGGTGAGCAGGTCCTGGTCCGGTCGCGCGCCACTGCCGGAGCGGCGCATTTTTTCTCACCACAAAGTGTGGTTGATACACCGCTGGGGACCGAATTCTATAAACACCTGCCTGGAATTTTGACGGGTATCGGTATTGTTGGAACCTTCTTTGGCCTGATGCTTGGCCTTCAGCATTTTGATCCGAGTACCCCGGAACAGGTAAATGCCAGCGTCGACAAGCTGCTAAAGGACGTGTTGTTTGCGTTCATCGGCTCCTTTATTTCAATCATGGCCTCTATAGCCGTCACGATTACTGAAAAGTGGCGTCTAGGGCAATGCTACAAGCTGCTTGAAACGTTCAACGAAACCATCGACGGGCTTTTCGACAGCGGTGTCGGTGAGGAGTATCTGGCGGAGCTTGTGCGCTCGAGTGCTGAAAGCTCGGTCCAAACCCGTCAGCTCAAGGACAGCCTGGTTACCGATCTGCGTGAAATGCTGCAGAACCTTGTTGATACCCAAGTCCGTGAAAGTCTCAAATTAGCGGATACCTTGTCGACCACTTACCGTGACTCTGGGCAGTTGTTGGCCGATCAGGTCAGCGGTGCAATTGAGAACAGCCTCAAATCCCCGCTTGAAGCTATCGCGGGTGCGGTTCAGGCCGCTAGTGGCGATCAATCAGGGCAAGTACAGAACCTTCTTCAGGATGTTCTGGTTGCCTTCATGAACAAGCTGGAAGGTACGTTCGGCCAACAGTTCAATGGACTGCACGAACTGATGGGCCAGTCCGTCGCTGCCATGCAGTCGATGCAGCAGGGCTTTTCAACGCTGATCCAGGATATGCGTTCGGCCAGCGAGTCATCGACTCAAAACAGCTCGACCATGATTGCCCAGTTACTCTCCGATATGCAGGCCGGACAGAACGCCATGCAAGCGGGGATGAACGAGATGCTCGTCAATCTCCAGGCTTCGGTTGCCCGTATCGGTAACGAAGGGGAGGGGGCAGGCGCTCGAATGGCCGAGCAATTGGAGAAGTTGTTTGCTCAAAGCGAGGCTCGCCAACAGGCAATGGCTGAGAATCTCCAGGCTTTTGTTGAGTCGATCAAGCAGAACATCGGCCAGGGTCAACAGGAAACCATGGCGAAAATTGCGGGCTCCGTTGAGGTGCTGGGTGAGCAACTCTCGGTAGTCTTCAAGCAATTGGAGCAAGGCCAGCAGCAGATGGATCAAACCACCCGCGCTGCACAAGCTGACCTGCATCAAGGCACCCGTGACCTGGTGGGCGGCCTTGACGAGCAGGTCAAGGCGTTGCTGCAAACAGTGTCAGAGCAACAGAAGTCTGCACAGGACACCGTTAAGGCGTTGAGTGCCCAAACAGAGCAGCATTTGCAAAGCATGCAGCTAGGCGCAGACAAAATGCGGGCGGCGGCTGAGCGGTTCGAAACGGCCGGACAAAGCGTTGCGCGAGCCAGTGAGTCGACTGCGGGGCTGATGGGCACAGTCCAGGGCGCAGGTACTGAGCTTGCACAGGCATCACGTGAGTTGAACACCGTGGTCGCGGACTATCGAAACAATCGTGAAGCACTAGCGAAAACGCTCGCGGTCATCGAAGGGGTTGTCGCAAGTGCACAAGGGGAGGCCAGCGGCCGCAGCCAGTATCTCCAGGACCTGAAGGTTCAAAGCGAGCGGATGCAGGCGCTTAACCGTGAAGTGTATGAATACCTGGAAAACATCAGTGGTGTGCTGGGTAACGGCTTCAAAGAGTTCGGTGATGGCATGGATCGGGTGTTGAGACAAACCCTGGGTAGCCTGGATGCCGAGCTGGATAAAGCAGTCAAGAGCCTCGCTGGCGGTGTAGAAGGGGTCAAGGAAAGTCTCGAAGACTTCGGCGACATCATGGAACGAATCAGGCAGTAACGGAGGCTAGTCGATGTTTGGTAAGCAAATGCCTTCGGCAGCCCGCTCCAAAGACGAAGGAGAGAAGCCTTTCTGGATCTCCTTCGCTGATTTGATGACCGCGATGATGATTCTGTTTCTCGTTGTCATGGTGGCGGCTTTGAGTTCTGTGACGCAGCGCATTAACCAGGCGGAGCAGGGGGAGAAGCAGCGTAATAAGGACGTCAGTCAGATCTGCGAGCACCTGAGCCTTAAGGCGAAGACTGCCAGCAAGACCATCGTCGTTGACTGCAAGGACAACCGGATTAGCTTCGGCGATGCTGGCCGCTTTGGGCATAACCAGTACGCGCTGAGCAATGATGGCCAGTCGGCACTTCAGGAGGTTGTGCCGATGATTCTGGATGCGGCTAACAGTGAAGAAGGCCGTAAATGGTTCAAGCAGGTTGTAATCGAGGGATCGACAGACACCGATGGTTCCTATCTTTATAACCTGCACCTTTCATTGCAGCGTTCGGAGTGGGTGATGTGCAGTCTGCTCGATAGTCGCAGTCCGCTCCAGGTCGGATTGTCGCCGGAGCACCAGCAGCAAATCAGATCGATGTTCCTGGCGGGTGGCGTGTCCTTCAACAATGCAAAGGACACCAAGGAAGAAAGCCGGCGAGTGGAGTTGCGCATGCAGTTCTTTGGCTTGAAGGAAAAGGAAGAAAACCTCAAGCCAGATGTGCCGGTGTTCAATAACACCGATATGGAAAAGTGTCAGTTGGCGATGAACCGATGACCAGCCCTATCGCGAGGCTTTCCGCCGCTATTAACCTGAGTCTTTCCACGCATCGAGCGGGGCCGGCGCCAGAACCGTTGGCGCGATTCCCCCGTCTGGGTGCTGCGGGAATTGATCTTTACGAACGATTCGAGCGCGCTGAAAAGGCCTTGCCGCCACCTCAGGAAAAGCGCCGTGCGGCGATAAGCAAGTTCCGCAATGTACTGCCGCTCAACGCTACAGAGTGGCGCTTGGTCTTCGCCGGTCTCTCGGACAAGAGTGATCGAGTCGGGCCGATACTGGACGATGACCAGCTCTTTGACCGAGTGCACAAGGAAATCCATCACCGTATCGAAAAACGAAGGCTGAGCCGCCGGGACTGGTTGGCGCTGTGTTTTAGCTACTTTGGGTACGAGGCTGCCACGCCTGATCAGAACGCCAATTGGTGTGTATTGCGGGCAGACGTTCAGCTTGGCTTTGATTGCGTCAGAGGTCAGCAAAGACGCGAGAAGGAATGGGTGCAAATCGTCCAGCAGCATCAGGAGCTTTTCTCCGAAAAGGCTGGTGCGAGGCTGGGTGACCAGATGTTTAAGGGGGAGATCAGCGACCTTTCAGCGCTGCAGACAATTGCGCAGATCCCTGACAGCAGCTGGCTGTGGCGAAGGATCTTTAACGTACTTATCTCTCGTATTTTCATGTTGGATGACGCAGAGTTTTCTCATCGCCTGGCCGACCTTGTCGATATCGGACGGCAGCATCCGCGTTACATGAACGACATTCTGAGTGCGTGCCTGTCGCGTTATCACTTGGCAGCTTATCGAGAAAAGCCGTCGTCGCTGCTCAAACAGGTTGCACTCGACAATTGGGGCAGCCCTCAAATTCGTTCCAGGCAAAACAGCTGGCTGCAGTACGTTGAAAAAGACGTCTGTGCGATGGTCGTAGCGTGGTTCGCGAAAGAAGACCTCGAACATTTCTTCAACTTGCTCAAAGGGGAAGCAGAGGTCGATCAATCACGTCTGCATTATTGGCTGCGTTTTGCTAACCAGATGAGCTACACCCGAATCGTCATGGGTTCGGATGCCTGGCATGACAGTGGGCGGGACTTCGTTCATTTCCGTGAGAAGAACAAAGGACGCCTTAGCCGACTGGTTGGCGGTCCCGGTCATAACAACGCAGTCATCATGCAGATCGGGAACTATTTTTTCGTGGAGTTCTCCGGAACCGGTAATGCTTGCTATGTGTATCAAGCAGACAAGTCGCCTTTCAATCCAGATAAGTCACTACTCGAGTTGGCTAGCGAACTGAAGCAGCCTAACCGTGCGCTGGATCGAATGCGGCACTCACCTGCACCTAGCCGCCCGAATCGCATAGAAGGCTGGCTCAGCAAATTTGATGATGCCCTCGAGAAATGGGGTATTCGTGTGCAGAGTCAGGCCGGCACGCCAGGGTCATCCAAACCCATGGCATTGGAGGACCAAGTCCGTGACGCTTTGAAGTCGGCCAGGCACAAAATCTATGACCAGCGCGCGCGCGGCGGTGCGTTTCAGGTCCAGCTTGATACCAACGACCTGGCTGCCGTTGCAGCGCTCCAGCGCCTGGGTTTCAAGCCCGTCAATCAACAGCCACTCCGGTTCTGGAGACAGTAGTGCTCAAGCGTTTTCTAAAAGGGATTGGCCGGCAGCCGAATTCGACGGTAGAAAAAACTGAACCTGCTTTTTCCATTGAAGAGCAGGGCATTTGTTATCCCCTTGGCTTGGCGGAAAACGCAGAATCCTGGCCGCTGGCAAGCTATCTGGATCAGTTGGAAGAAGAGGAGTTCGTCTCCCAACTGAGCGATCGCTGGCTGCTGACGTGGGATGAGCTCTATCGGCTGCTTGATGAGCCAGAGCACTTAACAAGTCTGCCGCTATTGGGGTTGCCGCCACAGACAGCCCTCATCCCTCAATTGAGCAGCCAAGGCAGTCTTGCCTCCGACGATTTCATAGTCGCTGTCAGTGGATGGCGTGATCCGCAGTCCAATGCCAATGTGCAGGTGCAGCGTACGGGCGCCATCGTCCAGTATCACGGAACCACAGAAATTCTGCCTGAGGCGTCCTGGAAACTGACCGGAGCGGTACGACAGCTTTATCTGGCTCAACAAAATGAGCCAGGTGAAATAACCAACCAGATCGGCTGGGCCAGCATCAGAAAACTGGCACGCAAGGCGGCTGCCGGTATGGATGGTTTCCTGGATAAGACCGTCGTAATCAAACCTGAAAGCCTGCGACTCAACCCGCGAAAATCGACAGTAGGTAATACGCCGGTTATCGAGCTGCAACCAACCTTCGAAGGTCAGCCGGCAAACTGGCTTGAGAGTTTTGACGGTGCCAATCAGGTTCAGGATCGATACCGGGTGACCGCTGATGATGGATCGCTGACCCACGTCCTGATTGAGCCTGAAGTCAAATCTGTATTGGACTATGTGCGCTCGTTGCCCGGGCGTCGGGTCGCTGGCGACGATGCCCTTTCTTTCGTCCGCAACCCTTACAGCGCACTCGGCGAAAGTGCCGCGCAAGTGCTGGATGCCGAGACCTATGAAGACGAGCTCGCCGAAGCCGGAATTTTCTTTCACCGCTTTCATCTGGAACCGAAACTGGATGAAGCGGGACAGCGCATCGAGCAGGTAAACCTGACACTCGAACCGATCTCGTCAACCCCGCAAGCCCCCATCGAAGTTGAATTCAAAGCGGCCTATGACCTCGCGCCGTTCGTGCATGAGTTGCAACTGAAACTGGCCGCTGGTATGCCAGCGGGCTTCTGGCAGGGCTATGAGCTGGAGCTCAGCGATTTTGATTTGCGCCAGTTGGCAGGTATCAGCGACCTGCTTAAGCGTTGGCAAAACGAAGCGGCAGGCATTGAGTTCGATTCGGTCCTGGACCTGTCTCTATACGGCGACCGTGTGACTGGCATCGGGGAAGCGGAAAAAATTACTTCGCCATTCCTGGTCAAAGAGGCGACCGAGAACTGGTTGCCGAAGGATGTGGCGGCGTTGGGTATTGACGCAGAAATCCTCGGGCGTTGGGATCCATCCGACCGCGCTCAATTTGAAGCGTTTGAGCAGCGATTGGACGAAGCTCGCGCTGCCGGTGATGAAACGGTCTGTTTGCCAGAGTCCGAAACACCGCTCTCGATTGCCGCCGCCGAGCAACTGTTTGCTGCCTGGTCCAAGAAAATCGCCCCTATCGAGACCAGCCTTGTCCAGCCACAGGAAAAGGTTGGTCGCGCCGTACTGCAAATCGGCCACAACATCGACGAACCGACCTACGTTCAGATTCGCCAGGCAGCCTTGCGTGCCGCTTTGGACGCGACGCCAGAGTTGCCCAGCTTGCTCAAGCCTGAGGTCGTATTGCGTGAGCACCAGCTTCAAGGCGTCGCGTGGTTGCAGCATTTGTTCCGCTTGTCCCCCGCGGACGTGTCAGGTTGCTTGCTCGCTGATGACATGGGGCTTGGAAAAACGATCCAGTTGCTCACCTTCCTGGTTTGGTATCTGGAAAAGTACCCAGAGGTCAAGCCGACACTGATCGTCGCCCCAGTTTCGTTGCTTGATAACTGGGAGCGTGAGCTTCATCGATTCTTCTTCGCTGACGCGCTGCCAGTGCTAAAGCTGTATGGCTCAGCCTTGAGTGCAGTGAAGTTCAAGAAGGAAGAAATCCCTGCGGACTTGAAAGCCAAAGGCATCAAGAATTTGCTGCGCCCAGGTTGGATGGGCGGCGCCCGAATCGTCCTGACGACTTACGAGACACTTCGCGATCAGGAGTTTTCCCTGGCGCGCCAGCAGTGGTCGATCGTCGTGTGCGATGAAGCGCAGAAACTGAAGAACCCTGCTGCACTGGTGACTCAAGCGATCAAAGCCATTCCTGCGAGATTTCGAGTGGCGTGTACCGGTACGCCTGTCGAGAACACCCTGATCGATCTCTGGTGTCTGTTCGACTTCATTCAGCCAGGTTTTCTAGGCGGTTTGAACCAGTTCGGTCGCGAGTATCAGCGCCCAATCGAAGCCGCATTGGAGCGCGATACGGTTGCCCTGGATCGCTTGCGTGGGCTTATCGACCCGCAGACTTTGCGCCGAACCAAGCAAGACATTGCCAAAGACCTGCCGGCCAAAATTGAAGACACGGCATGCCGTTCATTGAGCATGCACGCCTTGCAGCGCAATCTGTACCTGTCCGAAATATCCGCGTACAGCCAGAAGCAGCAGATTGAAGAACAGCTCGATCAAAAGACCTCCGGCATGCTCGGGTTGCTGCACAAGCTCAAGCTCATTTGTGCTCATCCGTATAGCGTTCAGCCTGATACGCGATTGCGCGACAACTCGCCGAAGCTGCAGTGGTTGATGCAAACCCTCGAGTCGATCAAAAGGGCCGGGAACGGCGACAAGGTTATCGTATTTACCGAATTGCGTGATATTCAGCGGGAATTGCAGCACTCAATCCAGGAGCATTTCGGGTTTAGGGCGACCGTCATCAACGGCGATACCAGTACCAGCAGTCAGAGCGCCAATAGTCGCCAGAAGCTGATCGACCAATTCCAGGAGCTGCCAGGCTTCGCAGTCATCATCCTGTCGACCATCGCCGTCGGTTTTGGAGTGAACGTGCAGTCGGCCAACCACGTCATTCACTTTACACGTTGCTGGAACCCGGCCAAGGAAGATCAAGCGACGGATCGAGCCTATCGGATTGGGCAGGAGAAGGATGTGTACGTGTACTACCCAACGGTTCGGGATGCGGCGATGCCGACGTTTGAGGCGACGCTGGATGAGCTGTTGAGTAAGCGACGGGCGTTGGCGCGGGATATGTTGAGTGGGGCTTCGGACATCCAGGCTTCGGATTTTGAGGGGTTACTGGGCGCGCGGTAAAGGTCGAATCAGACGATTTAAGATTCTGAAGGTTTAGGTTGATACAACAAAGCCCAGGTTTCTGGTTGGCAGGGATTATTGCTCGACAGTGTGTCAATTATGGGCGCAGGTGGTTCACTTAAATTTGCTAAGAAAACAGTTTTTTCAGTGTGCTAACGCTTGCCTAGCGGAGTAGCGCCAGCAAGATCTGAGTGGATTATTTACCTGTGCGCACGTCCAGTGTTGGCGCTGACAGTTGAACGGCTTACTGTGCGCGGAAATAGGCATCATGAGTTGCATAAGCCGAAGCAGTCATTGTGTCGATGAGTGCTGAGGGAGTCAGACGAAAGATCTTCCACCAGTTATCATGCTGCCCATCTTCACCCGGACCTCTGTGGTCGGGTTTTCATTTTTACTGCGCAATTTATCTGCGTCGAAAGTAGGGAATAGTCCATGTCGGATCAAAAGGGTGCCGAGCAGGTCGCCATTAGTCTCGCTGAACAAGCACTTAACGAGGCCCGCGCCCGTTATGCCCCGAGCGAAACCTCGGTCAGCGCAGAACCTGAGCCGGTGAAAAAAAAGCGAGGACGTAAAGCCGTCGCCAACACAACCAGCAGTACTCTGCAGGATATGCAGAAAACTCTGTGGGCCACCGCTGATAAGATGCGCGCCAACATGGACGCCGCCGAGTATAAGCACATTGTCCTCGGTCTGATCTTCCTCAAGTACATCTCCGACAGCTTCGCCGGCCGCCGCGCCGAGCTGGAGCTGAAATTTGCCGACGCCAGCGACGATTACTACCTGGGCAGGGAGGACGCCGAGCTGCTGGCCAGCGAACTGGAAGAGCGCGACTACTACAAAGAAGTGAATGTTTTCTGGGTGCCGGAAGTGGCGCGCTGGGAGTCGCTGCGTGCCGCCGCTAAGCAGGTGGACATCGGCAAGCGCGTTGACGAGGCACTGGCCGCAATCGAAGCAGAAAACCCGCCACTGAAAAACATCCTCGACAAGCGTTACGCCCGTGCCCAACTGCCTGATGGCAAGCTCGGTGAGCTGGTCGATCTAATATCGACCATCGGCTTCGGTGGCGACTCCAACCAAGCCCGCGACCTGCTCGGCCAGGTTTATGAGTACTTCCTCGGCCAATTTGCCAGCGCTGAAGGTAAGAAGGGCGGACAGTTCTACACCCCGGCTAGCATCGTCAAAACTCTGGTCGCGGTGCTTAACCCCCACCATGGCAAGGTCTACGACCCCTGCTGCGGGTCCGGCGGTATGTTTGTCCAGTCGGAAAAGTTTATCGAGGCCCATGGTGGCAAGCTCGGTGACGTATCCATCTACGGCCAGGAATCTAACCCGACCACCTGGCGTCTGGCGGCGATGAACCTGGCAATTCGCGGCATCGACTTCAACCTCGGCCGTGAACCCGCTGACACCTTCGTCCGCAACCAACACAATGATCTGCGCGCCGACTTCGTCTTGGCCAACCCGCCGTTCAACGTCAGTGACTGGTGGCACGGCAGCCTTGAGGGCGATCAGCGCTGGGTCTACGGCACCCCGCCGCAAGGCAATGCCAACTACGCCTGGCTACAACATATGCTGTTTCATCTTAAGTCCAGTGGCCGCGCCGGCATCGTGTTAGCCAACGGCTCGATGAGCTCGAGCCAGAACACTGAAGGTGACATTCGCCGCGCCATGGTCGAAGCCGACGTGGTGGAAGTTATGGTCGCGTTGCCCGGTCAATTATTCTTCAATACCCAGATCCCCGCTTGTCTGTGGTTCCTCACCAAAAAGAAAGTCGCCCGTCCGGGCGAAGTGCTGTTTATCAATGCGCGCAACCTCGGTACTAATGTCAGCCGTGTGCAGATAGAACTGCTCGACAGCGAAGTCGAATGCATTGCCCAGGCCGTAGCCAATTGGCGCGGTGAGCCGCTGGATGTCGGCGGTGAAATTGGCGAATACGCTGATGTGGCTGGCTTCTGCCGCAGCGTGACCCTAGCTGAAATTGCCGAGCATGGGTACGTGCTTACCCCAGCACGCTATGTCGGTGCGGAGGCTGTCGAGGATGATGATGAGGCCTTTGCCGACAAAATGCAGAGCCTCGTCGCCCTGTTGGGTGAGCAGGTGGCCAAGGGAACGGACCTCGATCAGTTGATCCGGCAGAAGTTGGAGGGGCTGGGCTATGAGTTCTAAATGGGAACAAACGACACTTGGAGAAATATTGACTCTGCAGCGGGGTATGGATCTACCTATTCAAAGCCGAAAGAACGGTAATGTTCCTATTGTCGCTTCTACCGGAGTTGTCGGTTACCACAGCAAGGCACCCGTAAAAGGCCCAGGGGTTATAATTGGGCGAAGTGGTAGTATTGGCGGTGGACAATATATCGAGACCGATTTTTGGCCGTTAAACACGACCTTGTGGGTCAAGGATTTCAAAGGTAACAATCCGAGGTTTTGTTACTACTTACTTCGGTCTATCGACTTCAGTGGATTAAACGCCGGGAGCGGTGTGCCAACGCTCAACCGTAACCACTTGCACCCTATGCCCATGATCTGTCCGATACTTGAAGAACAGATTGAAATAGCTTCTTTTCTGGGGGCTATAGACGACCGCATAAAACTTTTGCGCGAAACCAACACGACTCTCGAGACCATCGCCCAGGCACTATTCAAATCCTGGTTCGTCGATTTCGACCCGGTGCGCACTAAGGTCGAAGGACTTGAGCCAGAAGGCATGGACGCGGCTACTGCGGAGCTATTTCCGGATAGCTTCGAAGAGTCCGAGCAGGGGTTGGTGCCGAGAGGGTGGAAGATACGCAAAGTCAAAGACCTGATGGAGTTACCCTACGGGAAAGCATTGAAAGCAAATGATCGGGTTGACGGCCCTGTTCCTGTATATGGTTCAGGCGGGATCACTGGTTACCACAATGAATCATTGATCAATGGCCCATCAGTCATCGTAGGACGGAAAGGGACTGTCGGTAGCCTTTATTGGGAAGATAGACCTTTCTTTCCTATCGACACCGTTTTTTACGTCAGGACGGATAATCCCTTGACGTACTGTTACTACCTTTTACAAACACTCGGCCTTGAGGACATGAATACTGATGCTGCTGTGCCTGGACTGAACCGAAACAATGCCTACAGGTTACCAGTGGTTGTGGCGACAACATCTATTCTTGAGTCTTTTGATGAGATCGTCTCCTCACTGCGAAACAAGATGTTCTTGAACAGCCAGCACGCTCAAACCCTTACGCAACTTCGCGACTCGTTACTACCGCGTCTGATGTCCGGCCAACTGCGCCTGCCAGAAACGGAAGCCTCCATCGAAAATATGTTGTCAGAGACTGTCTGATATGGCTATGAATTTGCGCGAGCGGGTGATTGAACGCCTGCAGAGCCTGCCAGACACTCAGCAGACTGCCCGCGAATTGGCGCAATGGATATAACTCAACTAGCCCAAAACTTTGGATCGAAATTTTACCGAACATGGCCTTGACCGAGGCAGAGCTGGCAGGCGAACTGAACAGGAAGTGAAATGAAATGACTGAAGACCAACTGGAACAGGAAGCCCTCGGCTGGCTGGCTGAAGTGGGCTACACGCACCTCTACGGACCGGATATTGCGCATGACGGTGATAGCCCGGAGCGGGCTCACTATCGTCAGGTGGTACTGACCGAGCGCCTGCGCAGCGCCATGGCCAAGCTCAATCCAAAGGTGCCACTGGCCGCGCGCGAAGATGCCCTCAAGCAGGTGCTCGAGCTGGGCCTGCCAGTACAACTGGCGGCCAACCGTTTGTTCCATCGTCTGTTGGTCAGCGGCGTTCCGGTGCAGTACCAAAAAGACGGCGAGACTCGTGGCGACTTCATCCGCCTGATCGACTGGGCCGACGTTAAGGCTAACGACTGGCTGGCCATCAATCAGTTCAGCATCCTAGGGCCAAAACATACCCGGCGTCCGGACATCATCCTGTTCGTCAACGGCCTGCCGTTGGTGTTGCTTGAGTTGAAAAACCCAGCGGATGTGAAGGCTGACCTGGGCAAAGCATTCGATCAGATTCAGACCTACAAGGAACAGATCCCGGACCTGTTCCAGTACAACGAAATTCTGGTAATTACCGACGGTAGCGAAGCTCGTATGGGCTCGTTGTCGGCTGATGCTGAGCGCTTCATGAACTGGCGAACCATCGACGGCGAGACCCTCGATCCGTTGGGGCAGTTCAACGAACTTGAAACTTTGGTGCGCGGTGCATTGGCGCCTGAGATGCTGCTCGACTACCTGCGCTATTTTGTGTTGTTCGAAGATGACGGT
Organism: Pseudomonas sp. GW821-FHT02A08; assembly: GCF_059422045.1. NCBI lineage: Bacteria > Pseudomonadati > Pseudomonadota > Gammaproteobacteria > Pseudomonadales > Pseudomonadaceae > Pseudomonas > Pseudomonas sp. GW821-FHT02A08. The sequence continues at coordinate 65,926 of NZ_JBWKWD010000011.1, read as the reverse complement.
CGACTGGTGAAGAAGATTGCCGGTTATCACCAATTCCACGCCGTGCGCGCTGCCATTCAGCAGGTGGTCACTGCCTCGCGTCCCGGTGGCAACCATAAGGGCGGGGTGGTCTGGCACACCCAGGGCTCGGGCAAGAGCATCACCATGACGTGCTTCGCCGCCCGGGTAATGCAGGAAGCGGCGATGGAGAACCCAACCATCGTGGTGATAACCGATCGGAACGACCTGGATGGCCAGTTGTTCGGGGTGTTTTCGCTGTCTCAGGATCTACTACGCGAGCAGCCCGTTCAAGTTGAGTCACGAGGTGACTTGCGCACCAAGCTGGCCAACCGGCCTAGTGGCGGTATTGTATTTGCCACGATCCAGAAGTTCATGCCAGGGGTTGATGAAGACAGCTTCCCGGTACTGTCCCTGCGCCCAAACATCGTCGTCATCGCCGACGAAGCCCATCGCACTCAATATGGATTCAATGCTGAACTGAAAGCGCCGACTGGGCTTCAAGCAGCAGAGAACCAAGCTCGTTATCAAGTGGGCTATGCTCAGCACCTGCGCGATGCGCTGCCCAATGCCACCTTCGTGGCCTTTACCGGCACACCGGTGTCCAGTGAAGACCGTGACACACGCTCGGTCTTCGGTGAATACATTCATGTCTACGACATGCAACAGGCCACTGAAGACGGCGCAACCGTCGCCATCTACTACGAATCGCGGCTGGCCAAATTGTCGTTGAAAGACAGTGAGCTACCCGCCATCGACGATCAGGTCGATGAACTGGCTGAAGATGAAGAGGATGACCAGCAGTCGCGCCTGAAAAGCCGTTGGGCCGCACTGGAAAAGGTGGTCGGGGCCGAACCTCGGATCCACAGCGTGGCGGCAGATCTTGTCGCGCATTTTGAAGAGCGTAACCAGGGCCTGGTCAGCATGGGGCAGATACCCGGCAAAGCCATGTTGGTGGCCATGAGTCGCGAGATCTGCGTGCACCTGTACAACGAGATCGTTGCCTTGCGTCCAGAATGGCACGATGAAGACCCGGAAAAAGGCGCGATCAAAATCGTCATGACCGGTAGTGCTTCGGACAAGGCCTTGTTGAGGCCGCACATTTACTCTGGACAGCAAAAAAAGCGTCTGGAAAAACGCTTTAAGGATCCTCTCGATCCGCTCAAGTTGGTCATCGTCCGTGATATGTGGCTGACCGGCTTTGATGCACCTTGTGTCCACACCCTGTACGTGGATAAGCCAATGAAGGGCCATAACCTGATGCAGGCCATTGCCCGGGTTAACCGTGTCTTCAAGGACAAGCAAGGCGGCCTGGTGGTGGATTACATCGGTATCGCCAATGAGCTGAAAGCAGCGCTCAAGGAATACACCGGAAGTAAGGGCAAAGGGCGGCCTACAGTGGATGCTCATGAAGCCTATTCAGTTCTGGAGGAGAAGCTCGATGTCCTGCGCAGCCTGCTGCATGGCTTCGATTACAGCGACTTCCTAATCGGCGGCCATAAGCTGCTCGCCGGGGCAGCCAATCATGTGCTGGGTCTGGAAGACGGTAAGAAGCGTTTTGCTGACAGCGCGCTGGCCATGAGCAAGGCCTTTACCCTGTGTTGCACCTTGGATGAAGCCAAGGCAGTGCGCGAGGAGGTGGCGTTCTTCCAGGCGATCAAGGTGATTTTGATCAAGCGTGAAGTCAGTCAGCAGAAAAAGACTGACGAAGAGCGAGAATTGGCCATTCGTCAGATCATTGGCAATGCCGTGGTTTCTGGCGATGTGGTGGATATATTCGAGGCAGTGGGCCTGGACAAGCCCAATATCGGCCTACTCGACGACGCGTTTCTCGCTGAGGTGCGCAATCTTCCAGAGAAGAACCTGGCGGTAGAGCTGCTGGAACGCTTGCTCGAAGGCGAAATCAAGAGCCGTTACAGTACCAACCTGGCCCAGGAGAAGAAGTTCTCCGAGCTACTGGCCAATGTGATCAAACGCTATCAAAACCGCTCAATCGAAACCGCTCAGGTCATCGAAGAGCTGATCGAAATGGCCAAGAAGTTCGCTGCCGCTAGCAAGCGCGGTGATGAACTGGGGCTCAACGATGACGAGCTGGCGTTTTACGATGCATTGGCCAATAACGAGTCCTCGGTGCGCGAGTTGGGCGACGAGATCCTGGCAAAAATTGCCCACGAGCTGACCGCCAGCTTGCGGGCCAACGTCAGTGTTGATTGGAGCAGTCGTGAAAGCGTGAAGGCCAAACTTCGCATCCTGGTGCGACGGATTCTGCGCAAGTACAAGTATCCGCCGGATCAAGCCGAGGAAGCGGCGCAGTTGGTGCTCAATCAGGCAGAAACGCTCTGCGAGGCATGGTTGTAGCGGACTTAGCGTATTTCCGTACGGTGCGCGACCTAGGCGGTCGAAACTTAGTCTCTGGCGCTTCCTGGCCGAAGCGAGCGAATCATGGAAAATGGGATTCGTTGGGCAATTCCCGAAGAGGAATTTTAGATGAAGGAATGACTGCAGGACGCAAGGATAGAAGCTATTCAATGGTTTTTATCAGCGTAGCACGCACGTTTCAGCGGGGTGGTAGGTAACTGCCATCCCTACCGTGACCAGTCGGATCTATACCCGGGAGATGTATCGATTGGATGACTATCCCCCCTCGGCTCAATGTTTATCTCCTGATTAGCCATTAGCCGCCAATAGCATGGTCTGGGAAATACGTTCCGAAACTGTTCAGTTCAGGCGCGGAACAAACGACCGTCAGCCAGCTTCCTTCTTGGCTCCGCTTCAGCCGCGTCAGGCCTGCGTAGACTAGCGCCAAGCTTTGCGCATTTGCAGCCTCTGTCACATAGACGACCAGTAGGCGAGACTCCCATCCCTTGAAGCTATGCAAGGTGGTTGCCTTTATCTTGGCATCGCCCATATAAAAGCCCATCTTCCTGCGGCGATGGTCAGAACCAAACGTATCAACAGCCCGAATATTGTATTCATTGAGACGACTTACCACCTCGGCCCCAGATGCCATATTTCCGGTCAGCATGGTGATGTCAGCATTGGCCAAACCGTTCTTTCCGGTCTGATGCATCAGGGCGAGGATTTCGTCCGAACAAACGACCTTGGCATTCTCCGGGCTACATTGCACCCAGCGAAGGTGGCACGGGTACAGATCAAGTGATCCTTGCTCTGGCTGCGGTAAATCGACGACATCTTCAGGAAGGAACATCTCCGCAAAACTTCGTGCAAGGTTTAACGCATCTGGAGGCAATCTGTAGCTGACACTAAGTTGCGCCCAGCGTCCCCCTGGGAATCCGGCTCCCTTCATCACGTCATCTGTCCACGCTTTAGCAGTGCCGTAAATGTCTTGCGTCGCATCTGCGACCAAGAGCATCTCTCCGCTCGGTTTGCAGGCCTTGCGTAATACATCCCACCACAGCGGGCGATAATCCTGCCCTTCGTCAACTAGAATGGCATCGTATCGAGAAGCTCCTGGCTGCATGACACCTTCTGCTGCCAAAAGTGGCAATTCGGTATTCAGAACATCCTCTCGGCCGTTGGCCCAAAGAGCGTCATACCTCTGCTCCCATCCCGCTTCATAACAGACATGCTTGCACCACAAATGGAAGTGAGTGAATCGAACATTCCTTATCCGTTTTGGTGCATTGAGGTCGCGAACGATGAGGTCACGTAAATAATGCCAAAGCGTGATGTTGAAAGTAGCGACCAGTACAGACTTGCCTTCGTTAGCAAGCCTCGCGGCACGTGCCGCAAGCACTAGGGACTTCCCCGAGCCTGCCGGCCCTTTGATCCGACGATAGCCGGATTCAGTGCGAGTTTCGGCTAAAGACCGCTGGTTACGATCCAAGGTCAGAGGCGCCCTTTGCGTCGATGAGAAGTCCGGCTCGACAAGCCAACCGCGTAGATCTTTGGCCAAATTTTCTGACATGAGAAAGGAGTGGCTGCGGCTGGCTTCCGGGAATACGAGCTCCATATTTCCTGTTGAAATTTCGCTGAAACCGGTGACTGGTTGATATTTTGCGTGATCGTCACCTTGCTTAGTCTTTAAGAAAGGAGACAGGAGGCCTTTGACCTGCTCCGCTCGTGCGAAAGGGAAGATGACTCCCGCGGTAATGGTTGCCCATCCTCTCTCTGACTGAATACGTGGGCAATAAAGGTCGAAAATTTCCTTCTTATAAAGATTTACCTTGGTGACAGGATTCTCGCTCTGGAGGCAGAACTCTTTTCCGTCCTTCTCAGCCCAGAGCGTCGGATGTCCCCATTCATCCAACTTTGTGAAGTACCTCATGGCGTTCAGGTTCCAGTCTTTCACCTCGAACACCGCGATGCCAACCTTCGGATTCAACAGAACGAAATCCGGGCGTAAGCCATTCAAATGGGGCTGAATGTAAATCTCCCAATCGGACGTAAGACTCTCGTTGAACATCTGAAAAACCTGTTGCTCGCCAGCGGTCAGTGGCTGCCTTAATTTTGCGTGCTCAAGCAAGGGCGGATGGATCACTCTTTCATTAGACATTTAGATCATTCTTCCCTGAGAACTCACTCTGCTTGCAAGTGAGGCAGTCTTTTAGGTTTTATGGAGTTATTTCTGAAAGCAATTTTCAACTTTGAGAGCAGCCGCTTTCTTTAGGTTATTCAATACACATCGAGGCTAGAACACCCCTGCTTAATCGTCTCTTCCGCAGCATCATGATCGCGCCAGCACAGTCGACGGATTCCTACAGTAGCCTAACCTGGATTGTCTCCAACCATGGCTTTGGCTGCAGCCGGAGCAAAGTACAGGGGGGCAGACAAAAAATTAAGTGAGAGCTAACAGTGCCGATAGCCCCTCGGCATCGGCCAAGGGAGTCTATCGGCCGCAGTGACCTCGGAGTTACAGATAACCTCGTTCTGCTAACGAAACACAACCTTCATGACCCACCACCACATGATCCAATATCCGGGTACCAACCAAGTTGAGAGCGTTCTTGAGGGTGGTCGTAAGGGTTCGATCGGCTTGGCTGGGCTCCGGGTCACCGGAGGGATGGTTATGAACCAGAATTACGGCCGCGGCATTGTGCTCTAGGGCTATCTTGACCACTTCCCTTGGATACACGTTGGCACCATCCAGCGTGCCCCGGAATAGCTCCCTGAAACCAATCACCCGGTGTTTGGTATCGAGCAGCAGTAATGCAAAGATTTCGTGCTCGTGGTACCGCAGCAGTGTTTGCAGGTGGCTGAAGACCTGCTTCGGTTCAGTCAGGGCCCGACCTTTAGCTAGGCGACTCATCGCCAGTTGTTGAGCCATCTGCAGGATGTCAGCTTCGGTGACAGGGGAGTCCATGACATAGGTACCGGTCGTTTCACCGGCTATTAGCTTGTGATATTTCATGCGGATATTCCTGTACGAGTGCGTGAGAACGGAGGGGGATTGAGTAAAGACTTAACGGTTGATACTGAAGCTGTAACCGCATTCCAGGCACTGATAGTTATCCAGCACCCTGTCATCAATCTGTTCACCCAGCGTGGCCCCAGCGATCCCGCCGGCAGCACCACCAAACAGCCCTCCAAGTATGGCGCCAGCGATGCTGCCCACGGCGATCCCAACAGGCCCTCCGACTATGCCGAGTACTGCACCGGCTTCCGCTCCCGACAGGGCTCCGGCGGCCCCACTGACTGCACCGCCTGCAGCGCCAATCAAACCACCTGTTTACTTACCGATATTTTTCGTTACGACACGTCCAGAGCTGCAGCTAGGACAAGGGGAATGCATACGTAAATCCTCTCAAGTGATGAGCGTGCTGAGCCAAAGAAGCGGGCACGCCAAAATCCCTGCCGCAGTTGATGCGGCTGGCGTTCACAGAGGTGATATAGGTTTGAATTTTTTTGAATGAGATTTTGACCAATTCGGAGAGTTATTTGCCCCGAAAAAATCATCTAGGAGCTGATGATCTACGAGAGACTTTGGATATTTTGGCCGTTTCATTTGGTGAGCATCACTTGCCGTTGGTGGAATTGGGTATCCGGCCGTGGACTGTCAACAAACTGCACAGATTTTTACGCCTTTTAATTTCTTTCTCACTGTCGTCTCAGCAGAAACGGTTGGGTATGTGCATGAGAAGTTGACCTGTGCAAACACCCAGCATTTGCTCTCCTCCTTGGGCAACCTATGCTCGGCACCTGTGAAGGGTTGTGCTGACCTTCTTCGGGCTGGCGGCGTGTAGCCCTATCGTTTTAAAGTGATGGCATTTTGCTGCTCTGTGTCACAGAGCTGCGTATTCAGATCTGAGGGTGGCGTATGCAGGATGCGGACTCGTTGAAGCCCGGCTTCATGATCATTCACGGCAATCGTTTGGACGACTTGCGTGAGCTCGCGGTGCACTGGATGCAGCGCTACCCGCTGGCGCCACTGGAAAACGAAGTCGTGCTGGTACACAGCAATGGCATCGCGCAATGGTTGAAGCTGGCGCTGGCCGAAGATCCTGAACACGGTGGCTGTGGTATCGCAGCAGCGTTGGATGTGCAGCTTCCTGCGCGCTTCCTGTGGCAGGCCTACCGCTCTGTTTTGGGGGCCGAGACAACCCCCGAGTCTTCACCGCTGGACAAGACGGCACTGAGTTGGCGGCTCATGCGCTTGCTGCCTCAATTGCTCAGCAAAACCAATTTCAGCAGTTTGCAGCGTTTCCTCCATGACGATGACGATCAGCGCAAGCTTCACCAGCTTTCCGAGCGACTGGCGGAAATGTTTGATCAGTATCAGGTCTATCGTGCCGATTGGCTGGAGGACTGGGCAGCCGGGCGTGATCAGCTACAGCACATCAAAGGCGGGGTGAAGCCGCTGGGTCCCGACAACCTGTGGCAAGCGGAGCTGTGGCGTGAGGTGCTGGCGGATGTTGGCGAGGGTGCTCTTGAGCGCAGCCGTGCCGGTGTTCACAAGCGCTTTGTCGCACACTTGCGTGAAGCAGGGCCGGCTCCGAATGGTTTACCTCGGCGTGTGGTGGTTTTCGGTATTTCGTCGATGCCGGCGCAGGTGCTCGAAGCCCTGGCCATGCTCTCGCGCTACAGCCAGGTGTTGCTGTGTGTGCACAACCCTTGTCGACATCATTGGGGCGATATCGTCGCCGACAAGGAGTTGTTGGGTCATACCTATCGCCGTCAGCCGAACAGAAATGTTCCCATGGCGGCGAATCAACATGGCCAGCCGTTGCTCGCCGCGTGGGGTAAGCAAGGTCGCGACTACATCAACTTGCTCGACCACTATGACGAGCCGGCGAGTTATCGGCACCTGTTCGAGGGCCTGAATGGCGGGCGTATTGATCTGTTCAATGACCAACCGCCTTCCACTCTGCTGGGCCAATTGCAGAGCGACATTCTCGAATTGCGTCCTTTGGCGGAAACCCGTGAAGTCTGGGGCCCTGTCGACGTGGCGCAGGATCGCTCGGTACGCTTTCACGTGGTCCACAGTGCGCAGCGCGAAGTGGAAGTGCTGCACGATCAGTTGCTCGCCCGCTTCAGCGCAGACCCCCAGCTCAGTCCGCGGGATGTGATTGTGATGGTGCCGGACATCAACGCGTATGCGCCGCATATCGAGGCCGTGTTCGGCCAGGTGCCGCGTCATGACCCTCGTTATCTGCCCTTTACCTTGGCCGACCAGGGACAGCGTGGGCGCCAGCCATTGCTGATCGCCCTCGAGCACTTGCTCAAACTGCCCCATAGTCGCTTCGCCGTCAGCAATATCCTCGACCTGCTGGATGTGCCGGCGCTGCGGGCGCGCTTCGGTATCAAGGAAGCGGATGTGCCGATCCTGCAGCACTGGATCGACGGTGCCGGCGTGCGCTGGGGCCTCGATGCGCAGCAGCGCGAGAGCCTGGACATGCCAGCGGGCCTAGAGCAAAACACCTGGCGCTTCGGCATGCGCCGCATGTTGTTGGGCTACGCGACCGGCCAAGGGCCCGAGCTGAATGGCATCGAGCCCTACGACGAAGTGTCCGGGCTGGAAGCGGCACTGGCGGGGCCTTTGTTGACCTTGCTTGACCACCTGGAAATTGCTCGCGAAGACCTGCAGCAGCCGGCCACACCAGGGCTTTGGGTAGAGCGTCTGCAATCGCTGTTGAAGGTGTTCTTCCGCCCGGTGGGGGATGCCGAAGAATTGCTGGTCAACCAGTTGCTCAAGCTGCTCGATGACTGGTTGCGTACCTGCGAGTCCGCGCAGTTCGACGAACTGTTGCCGTTGAGTGTGATGCATGAAACCTGGCTTTCCAGCATTGAAGAGGGCGGCTTGTCGCAGCGTTTTCTTGCCGGTGCGGTGAACTTCTGCACGCTGATGCCGATGCGTGCGATCCCGTTCAAAGTGGTGTGCTTGCTGGGTATGAACGATGGTGATTACCCACGCCAACAATCGCCGGTCGATTTTGACCTGATGCGTAACGATTACCGCCCAGGAGATCGCTCGCGCCGCGAGGATGATCGCTACCTGTTGCTGGAGGCGTTGTTGTCTGCCCGGCAACAGCTGTACGTCAGTTGGGTTGGTCGCAACATCCGCGACAACAGCGAGCGCGTGCCCTCGGTGCTGATCGGGCAACTACGTGATCATCTGGCCAGCGGCTGGCGCTCGGCAACGCCCGAGGCGCTGCTGCACGCCTTGACTCAGGAGCATCCGCTACAGCCTTTCAGTGCGGCTTACTTTGCCGACCAGCCAGGGCCTGACGGGCTGTTCACTTACTCCCACGAGTGGCGCGAGGTGCATGATTCCCAGGCTGAGCAGCAATCGGTCGGCCTGCTGTCACAGCTCGCGCAAGACACGCCACTGACCCTGCGCCAACTGGCCGAGTTTGTGCGTGACCCGGTCGGGGCGTTCTTCCAGCAACGGCTCAAGGTCAATTTCGATAATGACGAATTGACCAGCCGCGACGACGAGACCTTTCAGCTCGATGGCCTTGAGAACTGGCAGCATCAAGACCGACTCAGCCAGGCGCTCAAGCGTTGGGTGGAAGAGGATTACCAGCCTGAGAACGCAGTGGCCGAACTCGATCTGCATGTGCAACGTTTGCAGCGTGAAGGCAAGTTGCCGCTGGGCGGCTTCGGTACGTTGAGCGCATCGGCACTGGCCGAACCACTGCCGGACATGCTCGAGCGTTATCACGCGCAGTTGCAGGCGTGGCCGGAAATCGAGGAGGGCCAGACCGCAGCAACGATCGCCGCGCAGGAATCGAGCCCGGGATTGAGTGACTGGCTCGGTGGCATTCGCCGCAATGCCCAAGGTGGGCGAGCTTACTTGCAGCTGGACAGTAAGAAGCTATGCAACGACGACAGTTGGCGCTGGCACAACCTGGTTCGCCCCTGGGTACGGCATCTTGCGTTGCAGTTGAGCGAACCGGGCTGCACCACGATTCTGGTCAGCTTGAACGGGGATGTGGTGTTCCGGCCAATGCCAATACAACAGGCACAAGAACAGTTGCAGTCGCTGCTCGACGCCTGGGTGGCGGGCATGCGTGAACCGCTGCCGGTCGCCTGCAAAAGCGCATTCGCCTGGCTCGAGGAGGTGGGGGAAGGCGGAGAAGACAACGACGCGACATCCGAGAAAGCCCGCGAGACGTTCGATGGGGGCTACATGCGCACTGGAGAGGCGGAGAGCTCTTTCGCCTTGCGCCGAGCCTACGCTGACTTCGACCAACTGTGCGCCTCCGGTCATTTCGCCTCATGGACCACGCGCCTGTATGGCGGACTGTTCAATCATCTTTCTTCGAGCTGCGCAGGGAGCGACCAATGAAGCCGCTAAATCTCAACCCCCTCGACTTTCCCTTGCATGGCAGCCGATTGATCGAGGCGAGTGCCGGTACCGGCAAAACTTTCACCATCGCCTTGTTGTACGTGCGCCTTGTGCTTGGCCATGGAGGCGAGGCCGCCTTCAAGGACCTGCTGACACCGCCGCAGATTCTGGTCGTAACCTTCACTGATGCCGCGACCCAGGAGCTACGCGACCGTATTCGTGCGCGTTTGACCGAAGCAGCGCAGTGCTTTCTGGAGCCTGAGCGCAAGCACGATAAGCTGCTGCAGCAATTGCGTGCCGAGTACTCGCCGCAGGACTGGCCCGATTGCGCACGCCGGCTGCAACTGGCGGGTGAGTGGATGGATGAAGCGGCGGTCTCGACCATCCATGGCTGGTGCTATCGGATGTTGCGTGAGCATGCCTTCGACAGTGGCAGCCTGTTCACCCAGACACTGGAAACCGACCAGAGCGAGTTGCTGGCCGAGGTGGTCCGTGACTATTGGCGTCGGCATTTCTATGAGTTGCCGGTGGAGCAGGTGCGAGCCATTGGTGATTGCTTCAAAAGCCCCCAGGACTTGGGGCATGCACTGAGTTCGTTGCTGTCACGCCGCGATGCGTCTTATCAATACAATACCCAGCCCCTTGAAGCCCCTGGCTCTTTGCAGGCGTTACTCAAGGAGCCCGGTGAATGGTACGAAACGGTCGGCGAACTTGAGCGCAACGCTCGCAAGCTCTGGCTTGAACATCAGGACGAGCTCGAGGATCTGTTGCGCAGCATGCGTCCTCAGATGAATGGCAATACCTACAGAAAAATTGATCAGGATGCGGTCTTCAACGGCCTTCTGAACAAATTGGCGCAGTGGTCCAAGGGGCAACCCGCACCGCATAACGTGCACGCCTTCGGACAGACCGGCATAAAACTCAAGGGCAAGGCCGTGGTGCCGGAACATCAGGCGTTCCAGGCGATCGATCTGTGGATCGAACAGCGTGACGCCAAAGTCGATATCCGCGCTCAGCTACTGCTACATGCCTTGCATGAGGTGCGCGAGCGCTTCGACGAAGAAAAACGCCGGCGTGCCGAAATCGGTTTCGACGACCTGCTCAATCGCCTTGACCAGGCCTTGCAGGGCCCGTCCGGTATGCGTCTGGCCGAGACCATTCGCAAGCAGTATCCGGTCGCCTTGATCGATGAATTCCAGGACACCGACCCGGTTCAATACCGGATCTTCGAAACCATTTACCGCATTCCCGACAACCTTGATGACTGCGGCCTGTTCATGATCGGCGACCCGAAGCAGGCGATCTATTCCTTCCGTGGCGCGGACATCTACACCTACCTCCAGGCACGCGAGGCCACGGCTGGCCGTCATTACACACTGGGGACCAACTATCGTTCCACCAAGGCGATGGTCGACGCGGCCAACCACTGCTTCCGGTACGCCGAAGCCCAGCCTCGCGGCGCATTTCGGTTCGCCACGGAAGACCAGGGCAATCCAGTGCCATTCAACAGCGTGCAGGCCAATGGGCGCGACGATGTGTTGCAGATCAAGGGTACGGATCAATCTGCCTTGACGTTCTGGCAGCTGAAAACCGAGGGAGTGGTCAATAACGCCACCTACTTGCGTAAAGCCGCTGAAGCCTCGGCGTCGGCGATTCAGGCCTGGCTTGATCCCTCTGCAACCGAGCGTTCCGGTTTGCTGAAAGGCAATGGTGAATTCGTCGCCTTGCGGCCCGCCGATATCGCCATTCTGGTGCGGAATCGCAAGGAGGCCGAAGCCATCCGCAAAGCCCTGGCGCATCGACAGCTGGCCAGCGTCTATCTCTCGGACAGGGACTCGGTCTTCGAAAGCGAAGAGGCAAAAGACCTGCTGTATATCCTGCGGGCGTGCGCTCAACCCACCAGTGATCGGCTGGTGCGTGCGGCCATGGCGACCCGCAGCGTCGGGCTGTCATGGCAGACCCTGGAGCAATTGAATCAGGATGAGTTGTTCTGGGAGCAACAGGTGCTGCTGTTCCGTGATTTTCGGGTGTTGTGGCAGCAACAAGGCGTGCTGCCGATGCTGCGAAAGTTGCTTGCCTCTTTCAAGGTACCGGCTCGTTTGCTTCTGGAGGATCAGGGCGAGCGCCGCTTGACCAACCTGCTGCACCTGGCCGAATGGTTGCAACGCAGCGCCGCCGAACTCGATGGCGAACATGCATTGATCCGCCACCTGGCCGAGCAGGTCGATGGTCAGAGCGAAGAAGAAATTTTGCGACTGGAAAGCGATTCGGACCTGATCAAGGTCATCACCGTGCACAAGTCCAAAGGGTTGGAATACCCGTTGGTGTTGCTGCCGTTTGCCTGTAGCGCCAGAGCCATCGATGGCAGAAGCACCACGCCGCCGATGTTCCATGACGACAAGGGGCTGGTGATTGAAATGGTCAAGGGGAATCAGGCAAAACCGGCACAAGTGCTTGCCAACGATGAGCGCATGGGCGAAGAAATGCGCCTGCTTTACGTCGCCCTGACCCGAGCCCGTTACGCCACCTGGATCTGTGTGGCGCCTCAGGGCTCCAGGGCAGGAGGCACATCGACGGATCTGCACAAGGCCGGATTGGGCTACATGCTGGCGGGTGAGAAGCCGATCGCAGCGGCGCAACTGCCCAGTGTGCTCGAGGCCTTGGCCAGCAGCTGCACGGACATTGCCGTGTGCGCAGCGCCGGTGCCGTCGGACGATGTGCATGCGGCGCCAGTACCACCGCCGGTAGGGCCGGCATTGCGCCCTCTGCACAAGCTGGCGGCGAACTGGTGGATTGCCAGTTACTCGGCCTTGGCCATTGCTGACGGCAATGTCCTGATGGGAGCAGAGCCGGGTGTCAGCCTTGAGCCAGCGACCGCGCTGGAAGCCAATTTGCAGGAGGAAGACGAAGTTGAAACCTTGCCCGCAGGGGCAGGGATTCACGGTTTTCCTCGGGGTGCGGGCCCAGGCACCTTTCTCCATGGGCTGTTCGAATGGGCCGGCCGCGAAGGCTTCGCCAAGGCGGCTGGAGATCCAGAAACCCTGCATAACACCGTCGCCCGACGCTGCAACCTGCGCGATTGGGAAACCTGGATCGAACCGCTGTCCGCCTGGCTGGGCAGTTATCTGAATGCGCCACTGCGCTTCAACGGTACCCAGTGCAAACTCTCGACCCTGAGCACTTATCAGGTCGAAATGGAGTTCTGGTTTTCCAGCCGGTCGGTGAACGTTCAGTGCCTTGATGCGCTGGTGCGGCAATACACGTTGGGTGGTGCACCGCGTCCCGTACTGGCCGCCAACGAGTTGAATGGCATGTTCAAAGGGTTCATCGACCTGACCTTCGAACATCAGGGGCGCTATTACGTGGCGGACTACAAATCCAACTGGCTGGGCAGCAACGATCAGGCCTACGACGCCGAGGCGATGGTCGCGACGATGCTGGACAAGCGTTACGACCTGCAGTTGTGCCTGTACCTGCTGGCCTTGCATCGCCAGCTCAAGCTGCGCCTTCCGGGGTATGACTACGAACAGCACATGGGCGGGGCGGTGTACCTGTTCGTTCGTGGGCAACAGGCACCGACGCACGGTGTGCATTTCGAAAGGCCGCCGCGGCAACTGATTGAGCAGCTGGACCAACTCTTCATGGGACAACACGCGGAGGCCAGCGCATGAGCCGGACCCTTAAGCAACTGAGCAATAGCCAGCGCAATGCTGATCACCCGCCGGAGTTCATTGGTAATGCCAGCAGCACGGAGCTGCTGTATCAACTGGACAGTTGGGTGAGCCGTGGCTGGTTGCGCGCGCTGGATCGCTCGTTCGCCACCTTCATTCTCGAACAGGATCCCCAGGCCCAAGCCAGTGTGTTACTGGCTGCCGCGATGACCAGTCACCAACTGGGGCGTGGACACTCTTGCCTGGATCTGGCCGCTACGCTGCACGCCCCTGACTTTGTGTTGTCGTTGCCTCCTGAAGGCGAGGAGGGTAGCCAGCTACCTTCACAATGGTTGCTGGGTCTGGATATCGCGCAGTGGCGCCAGGCATTGGCCTTGAGTCCGATGGTGGAAGACCGGGACGGGCAACAGCGCTTCCCGGAGCGACCGTTGGTGTTGACAGGCCAGCGCCTGTACTTGCGTCGTTACTGGAACTACGAGCGCAGTATTGCTGAGTCATTGGGTCGTCGCTTGAGCGTGGAGGCGGTTACTCCGGTAAATCTTTCCAGTCGGCTCGAAGCATTGTTCCCGCAGATCTCCAAGCCTGAAGGTGAACCTCTGAGCGACTGGCAAAAAACTGCCTGCGCGCTGGCGGCACGAGGCAATTTCAGTGTCATCACCGGTGGCCCCGGCACCGGCAAAACGACCTCTGTGGTGCGATTGCTAGGGCTGCTGCAAAGCCCCGCCGTGGAGGAGGGAAAACCTCTGCGAATTCGTCTCGCCGCTCCCACCGGCAAGGCGGCTGCTCGTCTGTCCGAATCCATTGGCAAGGCCGTCCGTGAGCTGCCTGTCAGCGTGCCGGTGCGCGAGGCGATTCCGACTGATGTTTCTACATTGCATCGCCTGCTGGGCAGCCGACCGGATTCGCGCAACTTCATCCACCATCGAGATAAGCCGCTGGAACTGGATGTGTTGGTGGTCGATGAAGCGTCGATGATCGACCTGGAAATGATGGCCTGCTTGCTCGATGCGTTGCCCTGGCAGGCCCGCTTGATTCTGCTGGGAGACAAGGATCAGCTGGCGTCGGTGGATGCGGGTTCGGTGTTGGGCGACCTGTGTCGTGATGCCGAAACCGGTGGCTACAGCGAGCAGACCATGGCTTGGTTGAAAGCCCACAGTGGCGAGGCGGTCAGCGCACCGGGTTTGCAAACGGCAGTCGGTCTGGGCGATCCGCTGGCCCAGCAAACCGTCATGCTGCGTTACTCCAGACGCTTCGATGCACAGCAGGGGATCGGGCGTCTGGCAAAGCTGGTCAATGAGAAAAACGCTGTTGAAGCACGAGGTCTGCTGGATCAGCAATTACCGCAGCTGTTCAACCTCAAATTGCGAGGTGAGCATGATGCTGCGCTCACTGACTTGATTATCAACGGCAAAGGCGATGCTCCTGGTTATCGTCATTATCTTGTGCAGCTACGAGACCAGCGTCCCGCGAGAGATACTGCCTGGGACAGTGACCTATGGGCTGGTTGGGCTGGCAAAGTGTTGACCGCGTTCGACGAGTTCCGCCTGCTCTGTGCGTTACGTCGCGGGCCTTGGGGGGTTGAAGGGCTGAACCAGCGGGTGGCCGCCGAATTACGCCGCTGTGAACTGTTGTCGGGGGAACAGGGTTGGTACGAAGGGCGACCGGTACTGGTCACTCGCAACGACTACAGCCTGAACTTGATGAATGGCGACATCGGTATCGCCCTCTGGGTGCCCGGTCCTTCCGCGGAGCTGGTGCTGCGCGTGGCCTTCCCGCGAAACGATGGTAGTGGTGGAGTGCGCTTCGTGATGCCGAGCCGGTTGGTGGAGGTTGAGACAGTCTTCGCTATGACGGTGCACAAGTCCCAGGGTTCGGAGTTCAATCATACGGCCCTGGTGTTGCCCGATGCCTTGAACCCGGTGTTGACCAAGGAGCTGTTGTACACCGCCATCACCCGCGCCAAACAATGGTTCAGCCTGGTCGAAGCCAGTCCGGGCGTATTTGAAGGGGCGGTGAGTCGTAATGTGCAGCGCACCAGCGGGTTGGCGCTGCAACTTCAAGACGAACTGGCAAAACTTCAACGCACCTGAGTGGGGGGCATTCAGGCATTTGTAGCCTGGATACTGACCTTCAGCGGTGACCTTTGCCATGGTAGAGGTCACCGCCTGAACAGTGATGGTGAGGTTGGCTTGGGGCCGGCGGTAACGACCACGCGTTGCATGAAGGTTCGGCAAGTTTTCATGGCGCTTTCCTCGATGACGGTGGATTTGATTTTCTTCGCCGTTACCGTCCGTGCAATTGATCTTGAGCATGTGATCCGGCGCGAAGAGCACCAGCCTGAAGGCATCTTGCGACTAATCATGTCGGACAGCGACAGGCCGGGTTGTCTAGAGGGTGCCCGTGGAAAAGTACCGGAATCAGTCATACAGCCAGGGTTTCAATTCCTTGAGGTTCTCCACCACGATCTGTTGCGCCTCTGGTTTCGGGTCCATGTTCTTCGGGTCAATTTGATACCGCTGCAGCACATACTTGACCAGCGCCTGGCGACAGGGAATCTGTAGTCGCCCATCGACCATCCCGAAGTCCTCCTGGATTATCGCTTTTTGAGTTAGCGTCAGGCGTTCATCGGGCTTGATTATGACGTTGACTTCACTATTCCATTGGTCGTCGCCCGAGATGCCATTCTCGGTTTCGCCGTCCATCAAATCTGGTACTCCACGCAGTCGACTCAGCACAAAGTCCCGGTACTCGCGGTTTTTTTCGCAGTAAGCCCGCACATGCCAGCGCATGCCTGTGTAAACCAGGGTATGCGGCGCAATGGTTCGCCCTTCAGGCACGGGGCTGTTTAGCGAAACGTAGTCGATGTCCAGGCGCAGATGCTCGCGGCAAGCCTTGAGCAGTGGTCGCAATATCTCGGCCTTGATCGAGCGGTCAGGCACCTCCAATACCTTGGTATGGGCATATGCCAACGCCAATCCCTCAACGTGAGGCGCTCGTGCATTGTTTTGGTAAAGCAGGTGCAGGTAGGCGCTGGCGCTGTCATCGATGAACAGTGGCTTGAACTGTTTGCTCGGCACGTAACCCTTGATCTGTCGATCGTATGTAAGGTTTTTAGGCGCATGCTCGGTGATGTAGGTGTTGATGTCCTTGGAGGCTTGCTGACGGCTGATGCCGAAGCTCTGCGTCAAGTGGACCGTGGTCAGCCGGCCTTCCCACCATGCGACAGTTTCGATCAGTCGGTAGCGAAGGGCGAGGTCCCAACGGACCTGCTCGATGGTTTGCTTGCGTTTCATGTCGCCTCCATGTGAGTGAATACTTTACCTGTACAAGTCTACATTCTAGACGTGTCGTTTGACACTACATATCGTGACTCTGGCAGGTTTTGAGTTGATGACATGAGGGACATGTTTATGGATGGTTTGGATTGGATAGCGTCGGTAGCGATGCTGATGCTGTTGATGATCCTGCTTATGCTTTTGGTGCAGTATCTGCAGACCAACAAAACCTGGAGATTGCTCGAACATTGGCATGCGACGACGAAGGAGCGTCAGGCGCGGCTGAGCTGGCACGCCGAGGAGAATCGAGAGTTGAAATCGGCGCTGCGGGCGGAAAAGGCTCATGTCGAACAGTTGCAGCGCAAAGTTGAGATTCTGCAGGCATTGCTGCCGTAGATTGAGGTGTGAGGGCCTTGGCGCAAGGTCCTTTGATTGGCGCCGTTAGGAAGTAAGCAAAGGAGAAACACATGCTCGATTCGCTGGAAATTTGCCGGCTTCTGGAAGGAAACGGTTGCAGCATGAAGTTCGAAAGAGCCTATGCGCGAGGTTATGTGCATCCGGGGCTTGAACACCCGCTGTTCGTCAAACATTACGCTACAGGTGGATCTGTTGGGCGCCAGCCCTTGGTGTTGCACCCGGCATACCGGAAGTCGGCGCATTGGGCACAAATCATAGCTTTGACGCAGGGTGCACCGAATGAAACGTACAAAAGTACCAGCCTGGAAGTGTTTCCATTTGCACCGGGCTCTACCAGCAAAACCGGGATCGCAGTTGATGTAGCCAATGTAGACGACTTGTACAGCTTGTTTGACTTGCTTGGCGGTGAGTCGGTGCGCATCCACAAGCAGGTCGAAGACGAAATCAGCCTGATTGAGGTCTTCGAGCAATCGCCGCTTGGGCAGCAGATCGGCTCGACTGAACGTGAGGCCATCATCCGTGCGCGAGTAGGACAAGGTGCGTATCGCCAGGCGCTGATCGAGTATTGGCAAGGTTGTGCTGTCAGTGGCTTATCGCTCACTTCCATGCTGCGTGCTTCTCATATCAAACCATGGCGTGACGCTACGCATCTTGAGCGTCTCGATCCCTATAACGGTTTGCTTCTGACACCCAATCTGGATCAAGCCTTTGACCTGGGGCTGATCAGCTTCACCGAGCAGGGCGACATCGTTATTGCGCAGACTTTGACCACTGAGATGCGACAGGTACTTGGCATCAGCCCGCATTGTCGATTGCGTAGCCTGCATGACCGTCATTTGAGTTACTTGGCTTGGCATCGCGAGCACGTATTGCGCAGCTAATCTCACGTGTTAATCGTGGTGAGATCACAGGATCGAGTACTGGGCTTGCCTTATCTCCCCCCAAGACTTCACCGTCGCTGAGTTGATTGCAGGGCTTCTATTTGCCATGCAGTATGCTGTGATGGCCACTTGATATTCCGAGTGGTGAGTGGAAGATGATTCGGGTATTTGCCTGAATGGTGGCGAGTCGAGAGCGGGTGGCGCCGAGCGCTTATCCAGAGTGGTGGTTTAACTCCGCATGCAATTGTTTAGCAGAATCGGAATTGGGCGCTGTCGCCCAAACAGGACAATAAGGGGCATGGCTTGTGGCGGTAGATCTGAAGGATGACGCAAATCTGAAGGCAGCCTGTGAGGCGGTATTGGCTCACAATCGTGAGCTGCCTTGGTATCAGAGCTGGCTGAAAAAGCTGTCGGAGTTCCTTCGTAAAGTACAAGACGCTGATCAGGAGGAGTTTTGTAGTACGGCGTTTCAAGAGCTGCTGTGGGAAAGTGAGGTCATTACAAAAACGGGTATGGGCACGGTCAATGTGTCAGAGGTGATCGCCAATCCTGGAGTCGCCGAATGCCTTTGGAGTCTTCGGGCATCGCTAAAAGCTGGTGACGCTCACCTTCATGACCAGGTGCTCAAGGAAAGCTGGCGCGAGTTGAATCAACTAGTCGCTCCACCCCTTGTGCGACGCAATCCCCGGCTTAAAAAGTATCGTCTATTCGCCGCGCTGTGCCCAACTGAACTGACCACTCTTGCTCACTACCCGAAGTTGCGTACTTTGGCGTCGTTGATAGGTGTAGGAGGCACGGAGCGTGAGCTTTCTCTGCATCGGAGTGTGCTTGAGCGCCTTGACGATGTTTTGGGTGAGCGAGAAAAAGGACTATCGATACCGACGCTGGAACGCATGACTCTGCCTTGGCTGCTCTACATGAAATTCGTAAAGGAGCAGGAAGCCGAAGCCACGGAAATCGCTGACCCCACAACGGGCCAGGAGCGCTTGAATCCTTTACCTGCTGAGCGTCGACGCCGCGGCATGCTAGCCATTGGTGGTGGTATCGCGACCATCAGGGCGATCATTGAGTTCACCAAAGAGGGATGCAAGCGAGAAGACCTGGTGGAGCACATGCGCTCGATCAACCCAAGTCACGCGACCTCGAGCATCCGAACGCAACTCAACTCACTCATTGCCGAATGGGGCGTGCTGCGGGCTCAAGGCGACGAGATCCATCTGACACCGCGAGGTGAGGGACTGCTGGAGACTGGCGAGCCTGATGAGGTATCGGACTGGCTGCTGACCCGCGTTCTCGGATTTGATCATATGCTCTATGCGTTACGCAGCGTCCCGATGTCCGTCAGTGCATTGAATGATGCATTGAGAAAGGTAAACCCCGGGTGGACCAGCGATCGAGCATTGACCAGTCTGACCTTTTGGCTGCGTGCTCTGCAATTGGTCGAAACCCGTGCAGACAAACTGCTGCACCTGACCGAGCTCGGTGAAACCTGGGCCGCGCAAATTTACTGGGAACCCCAATCACTCACTCCAGACGCAGGGACCGTTTCAACCAGCGTAATGCCAGCCAGTGAAGAGGTTGTGCCATTCGAGCGACCCTCGCTGGAAACCATCCAGCGTAGTTTCCCCGAAAATATCGCCTTTCCGATCAGCCTGGTTGCCCGCCTTGACGCCGGACTCTGGAGTCATCCGCGTCGTCACTTTGCTGTGCTCACCGGGCTCAGTGGTGCCGGTAAGACGGTATTGGCTCGAGGGTATGCGCTTGCGCTGCATAAGGGGCAAGCCCACCCGTCCGAGTGCTTGCTTACGGTTCCCGTCCAGCCAGGCTGGCATGATCCCTCTTGCCTGCTTGGTTACGTCAATCCTTTGAATAGCGAGAGCTATGTCCGAACGGCATTCGTCGATTTCCTGCTTAGGGCCAGCGCCGACTCGGAGCGTCCATATACGGTTGTGTTGGATGAAATGAACCTGTCGCACCCCGAGCAATACTTGGCTCCGCTGCTATCAGCCATGGAGACGGGTGATCACATTGAGCTGCATTCTCAGGACAATGACATCAACGGTGTGCCGGCAACCATCACCTACCCAAGCAACCTGGTAATCATCGGCACTGTGAATATGGATGAAACGACACATGGCCTGAGTGACAAGGTACTTGATCGGGCGGCAGTGATCGAATTTTGGGACATTGATGTTGAAGCGTTCCCTGGGTGGAAAACCAGCGCTTTGGCTGAGGCGCAAATTGCCAGAGTGCGCGACACACTGAAGGGGTTGGTCAATGCCCTGCGCCCGGCACGCCTGCATTTCGGCTGGCGGACTATTCACGATGTCATTGGCTACATCGAGCAGGCAGAACGCGGCGGTGTGATTGACTTCGACTCAGCATTGGATCAAGCCATCTACGCCAAAGTCCTGCCCAAGCTTCGCGGCGAAGACACACCTCGGGTCCAGGCTGCCTTCGCGGACACCAGTAGTCTGTTGCGGGATATGAGGCTGGCGGACTCGGCAGCCAAGGTCGCCGAATTGCAAGATGATTTGCGCACTTTGGGTTCTGCCCGGTTCTGGCGCTGAAACATGGCGATTATTCGATGCATCGACAAACAAGGCAGCGCGTTCACTGTCAGTCCAGAAGCGTTGGTTTCGGGTTTCATGGAGCGCGGCACCTATTATTTTGAGATTATCCCCGAGTCTCGTTTGTTTGTTGACGATGAGCCGTTGGAGGCCTCGCGCCATGAGGCATTTGACGCTTGGCGGTGGCAACCGGGTTTCTATGCGGGAAAAGTCATCGCTGAGTTGGTTGATGGCAGTGGCAAAGTCGTAGCGACCTACCACTTTGATGTGGCCCCGGATCAAGGCAAGCTCGGCGAGGTTTCGTTCGCAGCGATGCTCGACGAACTCCTTGCTTTCGACCCACGTTTGCTGCTTGGCAAAGAATACGCTCAGTTGGAGGTAGGTCGTGAGGGTCGAATGAGTGACCCACACCTGCAATATGCCCGTCTGAAACGTTATGGTCCGGAGCTGTTGTCGGCGCTCTCCGAAGTCTTGCGTAAGCCGCTGACTCGATTGCATCGAGAGCGCACACTACGACCAGCGCATCAACTGCGTCGTATTGATCGCCAGACCCTGCGTCGTGCCTTGCAAGACCCTGCGGCTACAGCGTTGCTCTATAATCTCGAGCCGGCGAATGCGCGTGGTGAGGTGCTGAATTTTGATGTGCCCAGTGTGTTCGAGGACCTCGATAACCCGGCCAACCAGGCGTTGGCTGTTGTCCTTGGCGAAACCCTGAGACGCAGCCGACAGGTCATTGCTGGATTGCAAAAGCTTATTGATCGGGAGCGCGACACGGGCGCTCGCTCCGCATTGGCCCCTCGGCTTGGGCGGCGTATTGAGTTCCTTGAAAGATTGCACACAGCCCTTCGGAGGATTCAACGCAGGGAACCTTTCTGTTCTTTGCGTCAGCCTCGTATTACCGCTGCAGGGCTCAACGCGATTTCCGCTCATCCTGCATACGCCCGGGCTTATCGCTATGGTTGGTATGTGCTGCGCCCGGGGATTGATGGAAGTAGCGAGGGAGAACGTTTGTGGATCAGTCCGACGTGGGAGATCTACGAGCGTTGGTGCTACCTTCAAGTGGTCTGCCTGATGAAATCGATTTATCCCGACTTGCAGTGGAGTTATCGATGGCCCGGCTCACGTGTGGACGTCGTACGTTGCGAAGGAAGGAGTACCGACATACAGGTCGATGTCTGGCTACAGGTACGCTGCCCTGCGTTTGATCAGCCGAAGAACCACTGCTTTTCCAGCATTTCCGGAGAGCGCCGCCCTGACATTGTTGTCACCGTGAAAAGTCCGGTTGGGCGCTCGTTCATTGTAATGGACGCCAAGTACCGAGTTGAACGCGAATGGGTGCTGGAAGGTATGGAGTCTGCGCACCTGTATCGTGACTGTTTGCGTTGGGAAGGGCGCAAACCGGATTTATCCGTATTGCTTGTTCCCCGTGGAGGAGGCGCTCCGTTATTGGAGACGATGAATTACCGGAAAGACAATGGAGTTGGCGTCGCGGAGCTGAGTGTTGAACACAACGGGCTGAATACGGTGCTACAGCCCTTTGTGAGGGGTTGTGCTGACTCAGAATCAGTGGAGCAACCTGTGGCGGTAGTGTCCTGCGTCACTGACGGGTGATGGACTGCTGGAAACCGATTTCAGCAAGTGCTGAATGGAAACTCATGGAACGCTCTAAAAGGAAGTGCGATGACAACAATCATTTCAAAAGCTCAGGCCGAGTTGGAGCTTGCACTCATGCAAGCCGAGAGTGATTCAATGGCCAGCAGCGATCTCTATCTCTGGTTACGCGAATGCGGTCTGCAACCCGATATCGCCATACGACTTAAAGAGCTGGTTAACGTGACTCAGCGCATCGGTAACAAGGTTGTCTCCATCGGTAAGCTCATCGTGATGAAGTTGCGCGACTTCATCAGGACACATAAGGGCTTGGCAATCGGCACCGTATTGGGCGCAGCCATTGCGTCGTTGGTTGCTTCGATTCCGCTCCTCGGTTCGATATTGGCGCCCTTGGGCGCACTGTTTGGCCTGACGATGGCTATTACCGGTCATCAAAATGATAAGCACCCGACAGGAAACGGCGGGGGTGTGAACTTTCTGGAGCTTCCGCAGAACCTGGTGGAGATCGCCCGGGCGTTCTTCGACCTGTTCATTCAGACGTTCAAGATTCTCATGGCTGAACTGGTGCCGGTGAAAGCGTCATGAGTCGGCAGCCGAAAGTCAGCAAAAAGCAGCTACTCAAAGTCATCGGTGAACTTGAGCGCTCGCCCCATGACCGTATACGTATCTTGGGTGAGGTGGGTATCAGCACACTCGGTATCGGCCTCGGCGCCGCAGCAGCAGGCACTGTGGCGAGTATCGCGGGTGTGACCAGTATTCCGGTCCTCACGACGGCCGCCAGTTGGGTAGGTGTCACTGCCGTGGCTGCGACTCCACTGGGCTGGGCGTTAGGCACCGCAGCAGTCGGCGGCGTCCTGGCCTACGGAGTTTCGCGTTGGGTGCGCGGCGGCGCGATGTCGGAAGGGCGCAAGCAGGAATTGTTGCTGGTCTACCAGGAGCGATTGGCTGAAATGGAAGTCAAGGAACGTGCGGGGACGGTCACGCTGTTGGATAAGTCCGGATTTATTTCCTCACTTCGAGAAGTGATCGAGAAAGATGTCATCAGCGCGGACAAAGCATTTCGACTGATTGAAGCAGTTGAGGTCGGGACGATTGCATTGCCTGAGGCCTATCGCCTGATCAATGGCCTTTTGCAGAGATAGAGCGAGCAGGGCGTGGCTGTCAGCAGAGTACTTTGGTTCAGCCGATCACGACACTCCCCGTCGCGCTGTTCCCTCATGCCGGCACGCCAATCTGGGTGTCCGGCCTGTTACGCGGCTGGAAATCTTTAAGGCCAAACTGGCGCGACCGTTCAGCTAAAGTCCCTTCTCAGTGCGAGGTTCGCGATGTGTAACGATCCAGCTGATGATCTCTCGGATGACTCATCACCCGTGCAAGTTGAAGCTGAGGGTGAGGTGGAGTACAGCGAAGAATTCGCCGCCATGATTCTCGAACAGGAGGCGAATTGCCGCTTCCAGGACATTGATGTCGACGACATGCTCGCAATGCTTGACCGCATGATCCTCAAGGCCCAAGGCTTGGGCAGTGTGCATTAGCTCTCCAAGCAAAGTATCAACAACTGGTCCAGCTTGCAGGGTGATACTTAGCCACCCATGCCTCAATAATCGCAGGAGTAAATGCCGTTGCGCACGGCTTTGCTTTTGTCATCACAGACGGCGATGACCACGTTTCACAGCGATGCCTTTGGAGCTTCGCTAAGTGAGTCCAGGCAAAGCAGGTGAGTGGGTTGGTAGACACCGTTATCCTCATAGCCCTGATGCCCACTACCATCAGCCAGTGGCCTTCCAATGTCGACCAACTCACTTCAGCGCAGCGGTCAAGATTGCTGGCTAGTTTGAGAAATCGCTTAGCGTCATGTCTGGGATGTCAATCCGGTATGTCATGGATTGGACAGACTTTCGTGAAAAAAAATAGCTCTTTCGGGGCTTTTTCTGCCTTTTTCACTGCTTGATTTTTGCTAAATCAAGGAGGTTTTTGTTTTTAAAATATTGAAATATAACGAAATATTATTTTTGTCTGTCCAGCCCATCATAGGACATACGAGCAAGAGTGGCGACTGGTCGTGGTAGACGGCTCGAACGAACCCCCAAGAAATTTCTTCGCACCGCTAAAGGCTGTTTATCTCGGCTCTCAAATAAGTGAGGAGGATGAGGTCTAGGTTGTTCGAGAAGCGCATCATTGATGCTTGAAGCACTAAAGTCTCGAAAAATCTCAACAAGGGAACGACATGAAATTGTTCCTAGGAGCTTTGGCGGTGTCGGCGTCGGGCTAACGAACGACGGCTTCTGGCTGTGGACATTGACTAGCGGCTGCTCAAGACCGCGCGAATCGCATGCAGGATTCGTCGCCTTGGGATCTTGACCTGAACAAGGTCGAGCCACTGTGCGCACAGAACTGGCGAAGCACTGTCGCTGGGAATGTGACGCTGGAGTTGAATGTCCGCGTGTGGCCCACAGTGATAAAAACAAGTTACTAAGCCAACGGCATGCAAAACGACTAGCCTCTTCAGTCATCATCATTTCCGATGTCACGCAATGACCACAAAAAGCCCCGAGGACTTGTATAAGGATCTGCTGTCATTAGATGACCCCAGAATGGTTCGCCTGATCAGTAACAGAGCATTGCTTTTGCCTGTGGAGTCGTTCTGGAAGCTCCTGCACACCAGCCATAGAGAAATATGGGAGGGCGTTCGCGCGGGCAATCCTTCGCTCCCGGTAGCCAAAACAATGGCCAGGATGCTGGTCAGCCCATTACGACCGCTCGGACGCAGCGCAATGAGCCGTTTGATCCGCGCCGTCCCTACCGCGCTGATTGATGAACTGTTGCGACCTCATGATGCCGACTACGTTTGGCCGGTAGGGGCGGCCTGGATTGGCCTGTTTAGCAGCGGACTTTTCCATCACAAGGCGGCCAAGGCATTCTGGGTCCAATTTGTCCGGGATGCCACAGTGTTAAACGCCGAAACGCTTCGGGCTGGTCAAGGCTTGGAAGAGAACTGGCGACGCTATGCCAGTTCGCCGTTAGTGTCGCGGTTCGGGTGTGCTGCGCTACGGGCAAAATCTGCACCTGATTCCACTCAGCGGGAGGACAATGAAGCGTCTGTTGACCAGGTGATTTCAAGCGTTCTCACCGCTGATGTACTCACTGTCCTGCTTCGCCTTCTTGCCTGGTACGTAGCAGATACCGTTGTTGAGAATTTTTGGGAAGCGGTGGAACGGGACGGCATGTCGGAGCTGATTCCCTTTGACGGTGTCATACCAGTCTACAAACCGCTAAGCGGAGAATGGAGCAATCCGATGCTTGGGGCTCTTGAACACCTCGCAAAGCTTTGTGACTGGCAACGAAAGCAGAAAGTGACGACCTATCTTGGAAACCGTTGGGCAAATAGTTCAGCCCCTGAGGGTGTGGATGGGCCAGCTCGCATAAAGCTGCTCAGGAATTGGGTTCAAGCGAAAAAAGGCCGTCCGAAATTCCGGACACTTCTCGATCTGGTCGGTGCGGTGACCAAAGAATCACCCCGGTTGAAAGATGCCGATCCAGAGGGAAAAGCCTATGACGCCTGGATTCAAGCATCCGTTTTGCGACTTGGCGAGACCCTCGCCTTGGTACGACTTCATCTTACGCATATCGGTCTGACGCACGACGAAGTGGCGTCCGTCATGAGCGCTTACGCTCAAGAATATCGTTTTGCCAGAACGCAATTGGACCGACCAATGAGCGCTCGGAATTAAAACGAGGCTGCGTGAGCAGCCTCTACTTGCCGTTATCAATGCCCAGAACGTGGCTGCTGTCGTGGGTCCAGTTGCTTCCCTCGGTTACCTTGGGCCTTGTCGTACAAAGGATTGGTGCCGCGAGTGCCTTTGTTCGCATTGCCATAGTCCGACTGGGCGTCTTGTGGCGCTTTATAGGCTTTGGCCATTTCAGTCGTTCTCCTCTGAGCGGGTATCCCAATCGTCCGGGCGCTCATCTTCACCTCGAGATTGCCAGTAGGCGTCATTGTTGTCGTTCAATTGGTTAGCGCGATTGTCTTGATCAGACTGCTTGCTCATGGTCCGGCTCCTGATGATTTTGCCAACGTGCCCGATGCAAGTTGACGGGGCCAGTATCAGCAGTGAGTGCACGGCCATATAGGGAACTGGCGTGGAAATTTTCGTACCGACTGTTGGCTGGTTGATAGAAAGCGTCATGTGATCGGCGGTCAGGTGAGTAACCTTCCATCGAGCTGAAATCTATCGACCAGCCGATCCAAGCCAGGCTAGGCCAGGTTGGAACCGAGCGTAAGTGCAATGTAGTCAGTGAGAGCTGGGATGTAGCGAGGAACTGGGGGAGCAATAGCCGCAATCACGAGTGGTGGGGCAGTGGGATTTGAAGTATCGAGGAAGGGATTGAGGCGGGAGCTTTCGCCTCAATCCTGATGCTTTACCTGGACAGCGAATTCTTTTTCATGAAAATCAAGAGCGTCTTTCCCGGTAATCCGTGAAGAACCAAAAAAGGCCTAGTGACTTTCCGAGTGACTTTGTAATTCCCTGTTCCGCACAGTTGGGCATCGTTGCAGCGAGCGCCAAGCGCGAAGCCTTGTGGTTAGCGGCCTGTAGAGGGGGCCGCTTGCATGGGGTGCTAGGGGTCGAGTGTTCGAATCACTCCGTCCCGACCATATAATCCAAGGGGTTGCGAGATTTTATCTCGCGACCCCTTTTTATTTTTGGACGTTTTTACCCCCCACAAAACGACTGGCTCCAGGTGAAATCCTCACCTCTTCCGGAGGAGATGGACGCAAGATTTCTGTGTGCCAATGTCCCCCGCAGGAAGTTTGCCGATGGAGGGCAGGGATGGACCTGGTTGACGGCTCGTCAGGCAGTCTTCTCCAACTCTTGTCCACTGGGGGTTAGCTTATGGCGACTAGCCGAGCGCACCGAACAATGTGATCAGGCAGATACTGAGAATCAACGTAGTACTAGTAGGGCATGGTGGTTCATGGGGATCCTTGCGCGAGATCGCAGATCATCCAGGCTCTCGCGGCCAACGGTCGGGGAGTGGGCGTCGTCACCGATTTACCGCGCTACGGTCTGTACGGCGTGTTGATCCAGGCCTCGCCACCCGCTCCGGAATTGAACATGAGGTTGCCTTGCACGGTGCGTGGGATCGTCAGCATCACAGCCCCGGAATCCTGGAAAGCCTGGCGCAGCGGTTCAAGGACTGTTTGCTCAGTACGCACGCAAGCGCGACGCTTGTGTCTGCAACTCGAGCTATGACGTGGTGGCTAACAGGACACTGCAGCGTCCTATTCAGCGAGCATCCGGAAACTCGATCTGATTGGCTGACGCGTAGCGCAGGCTATCGAGCAGGTCGGCGATCCCCTGGTCGCTCTCTGTACCTTTGCGCCAGCACATTCCTAATGTGCCCAGGGCATCGAGTTCAAATTCCAGCGGGACGATCAGGCCGCGCTGGGTGAAGTGGTCGGCCACGCGGTCCGAGGCGATCGAGAGCATGTCGCTCAATTGCAGCAGCCACAGGTTTGCAATCAGCGAGGATGACTCCACCCGATAGGGCAAAGGCCGTTGACCGGCGTTGGTCAGGGTGATGTCCAGCTTGCTGCGAATCGGCGTGCCCACTGGCCACATAATCCAGTCGAAGGCATGCAATGCCTCCCAGTCCAGTGAAGGTTGGCTGGTCAACGGGTGCCCCGGCCTGCTGATCACCCGCATGGTCTCTTCATACAGCAGTTCGCTGCACAGACTGTGACGAGGGGCGAAATTGTCGAAGCGGCCAACCACCAGGTCCAGTTGCCCTTGCTCCAGTCGCTCGAGCAGCACATTCATGGTGTTTTCCTGAAGCTCCACCTGTGCATTGGGATGTAAACGCAGAAACTGGATGATCGCCGCTGGCACCAGGTTAGGCGCAGAAGCGGGTGATGTGCCGATGGCAACACGATACGAACTGCCTTCCTGCATGGCGGCCAGATTCTGCTGGGCTCGGTCCATTTCACTCAAGACCCGCCGTGCATGACCCAACAACATGTGCCCTTGAGAGGTCGGTTTGAGCCCGCGGGCATGGCGTTCGAATAAGGGCGCGCCAACACTATCCTCCAGTTCCTTCAGCCATTTCGAAAGGGCCGGCTGAGTCGTGAAAGTCACCCGGGCAGCCTCACTGATACTTCCGGTCTCAGCCAGGCTGATCAGCAATTGCAGGTGACTGAGTCGTAGTCGGCGGGTCCAGTCCATCTTTTTACCTATACATTTATTGGCATGTGTTGATCGTAAAATAGCATTATTAGGATATGTGATGCTGCAGGATAATTCATCGGGCAACGGTTTCTACCTCGCATGGAAACCGCTCTTCGAAGCGTTTACCCGGCTAAAGGGTTTGACCTTCGGCTAACTCGCCAGGGTGTCCTGATGAATAACAAAATCAACGATGTGCGTGCCGATTTTTACCAGCGCATCGACAAGCATCATCTCTTCCCGCTTTGGGAGCAACTGCACAATCTGGTTCCCAAAGAGCCTGCCGATGCCTGTGTCGGTGCGTTATGGCGTTATCGGGAATTGCGTCCTTATCTGACTGAAGCGGGTCGTTTGATCTCGGCAGAAGAAGCGGTTCGTCGCGTTCTGGTCCTGGAGAATCCTGCCATCCGTGGCTCGGCTTCGATTACCTCGAGCCTGTACGCCGGACTGCAAATGATCCTGCCGGGTGAGATCGCCCCAAGTCATCGCCACAGTCAATCAGCGCTGCGCTTTGTCGTCGAAGGTCGCGGGGCGTTTACGGCAGTCGACGGCGAACGCACGACCATGGAGCCCGGCGACTTCATCATCACACCCTCCTGGACCTGGCATGACCATGGCAACCCGACTGAAGCCGAAGGCGGCGAGCCGGTGATCTGGCTCGACGGTCTGGACATTCCCATGGTGCGTTTTTTTGGCGCTGGATTCGCCGAAAACTACGAGGAGCCGGTTCAGCCACTGACCCGCCCCGAAGGCAACAGCTACGCGCGCTATGGCATGAATTTACTGCCGATGCATCATGAATCCAGCTCGCGAACTTCGCCTGTATTCAACTACCCCTATGCCCGTACTCGCGAGGCGCTCGACATCCTGCTGCGCCAGGATCAGGTCGATCCGTGGGATGGGGTGAAGCTGCGCTACGTGAATCCGCTTACCGGCGGCTGGCCGATGCCGACCATCGCGACCTTCATGCAAATTCTGCCGCGAGGTTTCCGCGGTCAGACTTACCGCAATACCGATGCCACGGTTTTTTCGGTCGTGGAAGGCCGGGGCAGCGTCAATATCGCCGGACAGCGCCATGAGTTCGAAGCCCGCGACATCTTCGTTGTGCCGAGTTGGGCGGCGGTGAATTTTCAGACCGATGAAGACTGCGTGCTGTTCAGCTTCTCTGACCGACCGGTCCAGGAAGCGCTGGGCATTCTTCGCGAATCCCGTGAATCCCGTTAATCCCTAATTCGTTTCTATCAGGAGTCGAGCATGACTTACGTTGTCGAGCCTCAAACGGTTACTGCACTGTCGATCAATGGCAGCACTGACACTTTTCCGGTGCGCCGGGTGTATTGCGTCGGCCGTAACTACGCCGCTCATGCGCGGGAAATGGGTTTTGATCCCGACCGCGAGCCGCCGTTCTTTTTCTGCAAACCGGCCGACTCCGTGGTGCCGGTGGCTTATTACCAGCCCTTGGAACTGCCTTATCCGGCTGAAACCAGCAACTATCACTACGAAATCGAGCTCGTCGTGGCCATTGGCAAGACAGGTCGCGATATTCCGCTGGAGCAGGCCAACGACTATGTCTACGGCTACGCCGTTGGCCTGGACATGACCCGCCGTGACCTGCAGATGAAAATGCGCGAAATGGGCCGCCCTTGGGAAATCGGCAAGGCGTTCGATGCCTCGGCTCCGATCGGTCCATTGCACCCGGCCAGTCAGATTGGCCACCCGAGCAAGGCCGGTCTGTGGCTGCAGGTCAATGGCACTGACAAGCAACGCAGCGATATCGACAAGCTGATCTGGTCTGTCCCGGAAACCATTAGCTATCTCTCGCGATTCTTCGAACTGCAGCCTGGAGACTTGATCATGACCGGTACACCGGAAGGTGTGGGCCCGGTGGTGGTCGGCGAACGCATGACTGGTGGCGTAGAAGGCTTGGGCGAGATCCAGGTCGACGTCGTTTAACCCGCTCCGGGGCCGGCTCCACGCCGCCGGCCCCGGATTGAAGGCCAATACGTGGCCCGCATTGCGCGGGCCCGGAGGATTCGCTTATGTCTTCCACTGATAAAAATAATAGTGTGGATGTACAGGACTTCATCGACACCAGGCCGGTCAGCCCCTTTCAGTGGTTGGTTCTGGGCTTGTGCTTTCTGGTGACGGCCATTGATGGTCTGGACACTGCCGCCGTCGGTTTCATCGCCCCGGCCTTGCGCGACGAATGGGGTTTGACGCCTGCGCAACTCAACCCGGTACTGGGCGCTTCTTTGCTCGGCCTGATGCTGGGGGCTTTCATCGCAGGCCCCTTGGCTGACCGTTTCGGTCGCAAAACCATATTGCTGATTTCCGTTTTATTCTTCGGTGGGTGGAGCCTGGCCGCTTGTGCATCACAAGATGTCCTGAGCCTGACCGCCATGCGTTTTCTTACCGGACTTGGCTTGGGTGGCGCCATGCCCAATGCGATCACCCTGACCTCCGAATACTGCCCGCAACGCCGTCGCTCGTTGATGGTCACCACTATGTTCTGCGGCTTCACCCTGGGGTCAGCGCTCGGGGGGGTAGTAGCCGCTCAGATGGTCCCAGTGTTCGGTTGGCGCAGCATGCTGTTTCTTGGCGGCCTGTTACCGCTGTTGTGTTTGCCGTTTCTGTTTGTACTGTTGCCTGAGTCGGTGCGATTCCTGGTGCAGCGCTCGGCGCCTGCGGCGCGGATCAGCGCCATTTTGCAACGCATCTCGGCACAACCGCTGGCAAGCAACCTCAGCTATGAGATTCACGATGGTATCGGTGAATCCAACACTCGCCAGTCGCCGATCCACCAGATTCTCAGCGGTAGCCATCGCATGGGAACCCTGCTGCTGTGGAGTTCATTCTCCATGAGCTTGCTGATCATTTACATGATGACCAGTTGGCTGCCGATCCTGATCAAGGATACCGGCCTGCAGCTCAGCCAGGCAGCGCTGATCAGCGCCATGTTTCAGGTTGGCGGCACCGTGGGCGCCATTGTCCTGGGTGGGGCCATGGATCGCTGCAACCCATTCTGGGTGTTGGTCTGTGCCTACATCGCAGGCGCCTTCTGCCTGATGTCGATCGGTCTCTTCCATGATCAGTACATCCTGTTGGTTCTCGGTGTGTTCGGCATGGGCTTTTGCATCAGTGGATCGCAAGTTGGGGCCAATGCGCTGGCTGCCGGCTTCTACCCGACCACTATGCGTGCCACCGGGGTCAGCTGGGCCCATGGTGTCGGCCGCATCGGCGCGGTTCTCGGCACCCTCGGCGGTGGCTGGATGCTAGGCATGGGCATGGGTTTTAGCGGCGTCTTCACCCTCCTGATGGTGCCCGCCGTGCTGGCAAGCGCGGCGATATTTCTGATGGGCCTACGCTACAGCCGCTCGCTGCAGCAGACCTCAATCGTCGTTCATTGATCTGCCATAGGTACAGTCACTATGAAGCTCTACAGTTTCTTCAATAGCTCCACCTCTTACCGGTTGCGTATCGCGCTTGCGCTGAAGGATCTGCCCTACGACTACCAGGGCATCAACCTGCGGGTCGGTCAACAGTACAGTTGCGATCATCGCGAGCGCAGTCCGATTGGCGGTGTGCCGGTGCTCGATGCCGATGGCGCTCTGTTGACCCAATCCCTGGCCATCATCGACTACCTCGACAGCCAGTACCCCGGCCCACGGCTGATCCCGACCGATGCTCTGCAGCGTGCCCGCGTGCTGGAAATCGCCAACCTGATCGGCTGCGATATCCATCCGATCAACAACGTACGGGTGCTCAATTACCTGCAGAACGTATTGGCCGTCACCGCTGAACAAAAGGCTGCCTGGTACAAACATTGGGTGGCCGAAGGCCTGGCCGCCGTCGAAGCACTGTTGCAACGCCATGGCAGCGGCAACTACTGCATGGGTGACGAGCCTGGCCTGGCCGACTGCTGCCTGATACCGCAAGTGGCCAATGCCGAGCGCATGGGCTGCGACCTTTCCTCTTACCCGCGGGTGATGGCGGTGTATCGCCATTGCCTGGAGCTGCCTGCATTTCTGGCTGCTGCACCTGCACGGCAGCCCGACTTCATTGCATAACCAATCGGCAGGCTTCGCTGCCCATTCAAGCAGCCTGCTCAGCAACCTATTTGGAGACCGGAATCATGACTGCACAAGATAAAAAACAGTCGGTTATCGTCGTCGGTGGAGGCATCGGTGGCCTCGCCGCTGCCCAGGCATTGACCCAGCAGGGTATTGCGGTACTGCTACTGGAGCAGGCTGACCATATCGGCGAGATCGGTGCCGGCATCCAGCTTGGCCCGAATGCCTATGCGGCGCTCGACGCTCTGGGAGCGGGCGAGGCCGCACGGAGTCGCTCGGTGTTCACTGATCATCTGATCATGATGGATGCAATCGATGCCCACGAAGTCGCTCGCATCGATGTCGGTGAAGCGTTCCGCAAGCGCTTTGGCAACCCCTATGGAGTGATCCACCGTGTCGACATTCATCTGTCGATTCTTGAAGTGGTGCAAAACAACCCGCTGATTCAGTTCAAAACCTCGGTCTGCATTAAAAACCTTGAGCAGGACGCCGATGGCGTAACGCTGACCGACAGTCACGGCAATACCTACCGCGCCGATGCCGTGATCGGCTGCGACGGAGTGCGCTCGGTGGTTCGCGATGCGCTGCATGGCGAGCCGCCGCGTGTGACCGGGCACGTGGTGTACCGCGCGGTGGTCGAGGAAAAGGATATGCCTGAGGACTTGCGCGTCAACGCGCCGATGCTCTGGGCAGGCCCGCGTTGCCACCTGGTGCATTACCCGCTGCGTGGTGGCAAGCAATACAACCTGGTCGTCACCTTCCACAGCAAGGAACAGGAGGAGTGGGGCGTTACCGAAGGCAGCAAAGAGGAAGTACTGAGCTACTTCGAGGGTATTCACCCGCGTCCACGGCAAATGCTTGACCGTCCGACCTCCTGGCGGCGCTGGGCCACGGCTGACCGCGACCCGGTGGAAAACTGGGGCGAAGGTCGTGTGACCATCCTCGGCGACGCCGCGCATCCCATGACCCAATACCTGGCCCAAGGCGCCTGCAGTGCTTTGGAGGACGCCGTGGTACTGGGGCAGGCCGTCAGGCAATGCAACTTCGACCTGCAAGCTGCTTTGCGTCTGTACGAAACCATCCGTATCCCACGCACCGCCCGCATACTCTGGTCAGCCCGGGAGATGGGACGCCTCTACCACGCCAAAGGCGTCGAGCGTCAGGTGCGCAACCAGCTATGGGAAGGACGTACGCAGGAGCAGTTCTACGACGCCATACAGTGGCTGTACGGCTGGAGCCTCGATAACTGCATGAAGCACTGATCCGCTTAACGACTTCGCCTAACGCAAACACGGGCCATTAAAAAATGGATCTCTGAAAAGAGGTCCATTTTTTTTCGTCCAAAGAAAGGTCGTTCTTTGGCGCAGTTTTTTGCGCTGTCGGGATAACGGCGTAACCCATTGGAGCGCCGATGCCGGGAGAGCTTCCTATGATCGGGTCATGTCTATGGCGACGTATTGGGATCGCAGTTGGAAATGAGCACAGACGACCAGGTGTCTTGCCGGACGAAGTTTTTGCGTGAGATGCCAACCGACGAAACCAGAGCGCCAATCAAGGTTGGTTACTGATGTCTGCTACGGAGTTGATCGCTCATGAATGATGCGACGTACCGAGTCACCCTTTCGTGTAAGCAAGGTGGCCTGAAGTGAGTGCCTATCTGCAATGCCTGTCGCATACCCCACTGGTCGGTCATGTCGACCCGCTTCCGGCGGTGCTGGCCGAGGTCGATGGCGTGGTGGGCGACGCCCGGCAGCGGATCACACAGTTCGATCCGGAGCTGGTGATCCTGTTCGCGCCGGATCACTACAACGGCTTTTTCTATGACGTGATGCCATCGTTCTGCATTGGCATGGCCGCCCATGCCATCGGTGACTTCGGCACCGCTGCCGGTCCGCTCAGTGTACCTAGAGATCTGGCCGAGGCCTGCGCCACGGCGGTACTCGATGCGGGTGTGGACACGGCCGTTTCCTACTGCATGCAGGTCGATCATGGCTTTGCCCAACCGCTCGAGTTGTTGCTTGGTGGGCTCGAGCGTTGCCCGGTAATCCCGGTCTTCGTCAACTCAGTGGCCATCCCTCTGCCGGGTTTCCAGCGGGCCCGCCTGCTAGGCGAGGCCATCGGGACTTTTGCCCGCACGCTGAATAAACGGGTCCTGTTCCTTGCATCCGGCGGTCTGTCGCATCAGCCACCGGTGCCGGAGCTGGCCAAAGTGGATGCCCGCCTGGCCGACCGGCTGATGGGCAGCGGCCGAAACCTGCCGGCCGATGAACGTGAAGCGCGCCAGCAGCGGGTCATCCTCGCGGCTCAACGCTTCATCGAAGACCCGAGCTCGCTGCACCCGCTCAACCCGGAATGGGATCAGCAGTTCCTCGACATTCTGGCCGAAGGGCGCCTTGCCGAACTGGACGGATTGGGCAATGCCGAGCTGTCTGCCCTCGCCGGTAAATCCACTCACGAAGTGAAAACCTGGGTGGCGGCTTTCGCCGCGCTCTCGGCCTTTGGTCCCTATCAGGCAAACGACCGTTACTACCGCCCGATTCCCGAATGGATCGCAGGCTTCGGCTCGCTCAGTGCCAAACCGTCGGTCTGAAGCGACTTCGTAATGCCATTCTCTGAACTCAAGGAGTTAGCCAATGAGAGAAACATCCCAAGCCCTGACCGAAGCGTCCAGCAGCAAGTTCGCTCGTATCAACGAAGGCGATCTTGAGCTGAACATCCATTACAACGACTGCGGCCAAGGCGCCGAGACAGTAGTGATGCTGCACGGTTCTGGTCCGGGCGCCAGCGGCTGGGCCAACTTCAACCGCAACATCGAGCCATTGGTCGAGGCCGGCTACCGGGTGATCCTCATGGATTGCCCAGGCTGGAGCAAGAGCGACTCCATCGTTTGCACCGGCTCACGCTCGGATCTTAATGCCCGCGTGCTGGAAGGCCTGCTCGATGTGCTGGGCCTTGAACGAGTGCATATTCTCGGCAACTCCATGGGTGGTCACAGCGCTGTCGCCTTCGCTCTGGCCAACCCGCAGCGGGTCGGCAAATTGGTGCTGATGGGCGGCGGTACCGGTGGTGCGAGTTCGTTTGTACCAATGCCGACTGAAGGCATCAAGCTGCTGCAGGGGCTGTACCGCGAGCCGACCGTCGAGCACCTGAAGAAGATGATGAACGTCTTTGTCTTCGACACCCGCGACCTCACTGAAGAGCTGTTCCAGACTCGCCTGGACAACATGCTGTCACGTCGTGATCACCTGGAAAATTTCGTCGAGAGCCATTCCATCAATCCGAAACAGTTCCCTGACTTCGGTCCGCGCCTGGGCGAAATCAAGGCGCAGACGTTGGTTATCTGGGGTCGTAACGATCGTTTCGTGCCGATGGACACCGGCCTGCGCCTGATCGCCGGCATCCCCAATTCCGAACTGCACGTGTTCAACAGCTGCGGCCACTGGGCGCAGTGGGAGCACGCCGACACCTTCAACCGCATGGTGCTGGATTTCCTGAGCCACTGATCGGGCACCTGGCGCTGGCGGACTTCGGTTCCTCCCACTCCAGCGCCAGGCATGCTCGATACCCTCTTGGCAGGGTATCGGGCGAAGCTTGAGCAGCGCGCAATCTCTGAGGTGAGTTATGAGTGTTACCCAACAGACCCTGGATCAACTGGCCAGCGCCTTGCGCCAGGCCCAGGCCAGCGGTGAAGCGATCGAACCGCTGCGCGAGCAGATTGGCGAAAACAACGCCGAGGCCGCTTACGCCATCCAGCGGCTCAACGTCGCCCATGCCGTGGCCAGCGGTCGGCGCGTGGTCGGGCGCAAGATCGGCCTGACCAATCCCAAGGTGCAATGTCAATTGGGTGTGGATCAGCCGGACTTCGGCACCTTGTTCGCCGACATGTGCTACGGCGACAACCAGGTGGTGCCGTTCGCCAGTGTGCTGCAACCGAAGATCGAAGCCGAGATCGCGCTGATCCTGGAGCGCGACCTGCCAAGCGTCGACACCACGTTTGCCGACGTAATGGCGGCCACCGGCTGGGTCGTCCCGGCACTGGAAATCGTTGGCAGTCGGGTCCAGGGCTGGAACATCCGCTTCGTCGATACCGTGGCTGACAACGCCTCCAGTGGCTGCTTCGTGCTCGGCGGTCCAGCCCGTCGCCTGGAAGGCCTCGACCTGCGTCTGGCAAGCATGCGCATGACCCGCAACGGTGAAGAGGTTTCCAGCGGCAGCGGCGCCGAGTGTCTGGGCCATCCGCTCAATGCCGCGGTCTGGCTGGCTCGGACCATGGCGCGTTTGGGTGAACCGCTCAAGGCCGGCGACATCATTCTCACTGGCGCGCTGGGGCCGATGGCACCGGTAGCGGCGGGCGATCGATTCGAGGCCGAGATCGAAGGTATCGGTCGTGTCGGTGTGGACTTCAAGGTAGAGAGTAGCGCCGAGTGATCGGCGACTTGCGTGCACAAAAGGTAAACACCATGAAAAAACTCAAAGTCGCCATCGTCGGCTCCGGCAACATCGGCACCGATCTGATGATCAAAATCCTGCGTAACGCCAGGCATCTGGAAATGGCGGTCATGGTCGGCATCGACCCGGCCTCGGACGGCTTGGCCCGTGCTCAACGTATGGGGGTGGCCACGACCCATGAAGGCGTTGAGGGCCTGACCCGCATGGACGTGTTCAAGGACATCGACTTCGTTTTCGATGCCACCTCGGCCGGTGCTCACGTGAAGAACGATGCGTTTCTGCGCTCGATCAAACCCGGCATCCGCCTGATCGACCTGACACCCGCCGCCATCGGCCCGTACTGTGTACCAGTGGTCAACCTGGAACAGAACCTCGACCAGTTCAACGTCAACATGGTCACCTGCGGCGGTCAGGCAACCATCCCGATGGTCGCGGCGGTATCGCGCGTGGCCAAGGTGCATTACGCCGAGATCATCGCCTCGATCGCCAGCAAATCCGCCGGTCCCGGCACCCGCGCCAATATCGACGAGTTCACCGAGACCACCTCCAGGGCCATTGAATTGATCGGCGGCGCGGCCAAGGGTAAGGCGATCATCATCATGAACCCGGCCGAGCCGCCACTGATGATGCGCGACACGGTGTTCGTGCTGTCCGAGGCGGCCGACCAGGCCAAGGTCGAGGCCTCCATCGAAGAGATGGCCGCCGCCGTGCAGGCCTATGTGCCGGGCTATCGTTTGAAGCAGAAGGTCCAGTTCGACGTCATCCCTGAAGACGCACCACTGAACATTCCTGGCCTCGGCAAATTCTCGGGCCTCAAGACCTCGGTGTTCCTCGAAGTCGAAGGTGCCGCCCATTACCTGCCGGCCTACGCCGGCAATCTCGACATCATGACCTCCGCTGCCTTGGCCACTGCCGAGCGCATGGCGCAGTCGATGCAACAGGCCTGAGGAGAATTTCATGAACGGTAAAAAACTCTACATCTCCGACGTCACCCTGCGCGACGGCAGCCACGCGATTCGTCACCAGTATTCGCTGCAGAACGTGCAGGACATCGCCCGCGCCTTGGACAAAGCCAAGGTCGATTCGATCGAAGTGGCGCACGGTGATGGCCTGCAAGGGTCGAGCTTCAACTACGGCTTCGCCGCCCACACCGACCTGGAATGGATCGAAGCCGCCGCCGACGTGATCAGCCACGCCAAGATCACTACCTTGTTGTTGCCGGGCATCGGCACCGTGCATGACCTGAAAGCGGCCTACAACGCCGGTGCCCGGGTGGTACGCATCGCCACCCATTGCACCGAAGCGGATGTCTCGAAACAGCACATCGAATACGCCCGCGAGCTGGGCATGGATACCGTCGGTTTCCTGATGATGAGCCACATGATCCCGGCCGAGCAGTTGGCCGCCCAGGCCAAGTTGATGGAGAGCTACGGCGCGACCTGCGTGTACATGGCCGACTCCGGTGGCGCGATGAACATGCAGGATGTGCGCGAGCGCTTCCGCGCGTTCAAGGCGGTGCTCAAACCGGAAACCGAAACCGGTATGCACGCCCACCACAACCTGAGCCTCGGCGTGGCCAACTCCATCGTCGCGGTGGAGGAGGGCTGTGATCGTATCGATGCCAGCCTCGCCGGGATGGGCGCCGGTGCCGGCAACGCACCGCTGGAGGTGTTCATCGCCGCTGCCGAGCGCCTCGGCTGGAACCACGGCACCGACCTCTACACCTTGCTTGATGCCGCCGACGACATCGTTCGCCCGCTGCAGGACCGGCCGGTGCGGGTGGATCGCGAAACCCTGGCGCTGGGTTACGCCGGGGTCTATTCGAGCTTCCTGCGCCACGCTGAAATCGCCGCCGCCAAGTACGGCCTCAAGACCCTCGACATCCTCGTCGAGCTGGGCAAGCGGCGCATGGTCGGCGGTCAGGAAGACATGATCGTCGATGTTGCGCTGGACTTGCTGGCCACCACCAGATCCTGATCCGGGTACTGGTTCCCCCGGCGGGCAGTCGCTCGCCGGTGGGTCATCGCAAGCGTGTTGGCCAGGGACTCTCGGCCTGGCCACCCTCTACAGGAGTTCGTCATGCTGGCCAACCTGTCCCTGAAGAACAAACTACTGCTCACCATCCTGCCGCTGACGCTGCTGATCTATCTGGCGACGATACTGTTGGTCTACCAGTCGAGTCGCACCTCTACCGAGACACTTGCAGAAGTCGCGGTGGACGCCATCGTCCATCAACAAGCCGCCGAGATTGCCGCCTGGTTTGACAGCGCGCTGCAAGGCGTGCGGACCAGTGCTGACCTGCTGTCGCGGGAAATAGTCGACGGCAAGCTGGTGGACAGCCGCATCGCTGATCAGTTGCTCGAATCGTTGTTGCAGAACAGCCCGCAGGCAAGCGCCGCCTGGTGGTTACCAGCGCAAACCGGCGACACGCTGTATTGGCTGCGTGGCGAGCAGGGCGTGCAGCGGGCCCCGGGCGCCTCGCGTGAGGCGGTACGCGAGGCGCTGGGAACTATGGGTGGCGAGCGCGAAAGTGTCGCGCCGCCGCGTGCGTTACCTGGCCTTTCTGCATCGCGACCGGTGATCCTCGTGCAAGTGCCGGTGCGCGTGAACGGGCAGTTGATCGGCATACTGGGTTTGGGCCTGGATGCCGATCAACTGCAGCGGCGAGTCGCCCGACTGCGCCCTTTGGATGTAGGTCTGGCGGCGCTGACTGCCTTTGATACGACGCTGGTCGCTCATCCTGATCCGACGCGTGTGGGCCGCCGTTCGGCCGATACCGAAGCGGATTTTCTGGGCGACCACTTGCAGTCGATGATCGACGCGGTGCGCAATGGCAAGTCCCTGTCCCTGCGCTTCGTCTCGCCAGCGATGCGCGAAGAAGTCTTCATGCTCGCGGTGCCGGTCGTCATCGGCAATACCGCTACACCCTGGTCGTTCGGCGTCGCCCTGCCCAGCGCGGCGGTGCTCGGTGGAGTCAAGACCCTCGCGATCGAGATGCTCATTCTCGGCAGCGTCGCCGTGCTGCTGGTCGGTGGTCTGATCCTGTTGCTTGGCCAAGCCATGGCGCGACCGCTGAATGCAGTGGTGCAGGCCATTGCGCAGTTGGCCTCGGGCGAGGCGGACCTGCGGTCGCGCCTGCCGGTCAAGGGGCGCGACGAGCTGGCAACCCTGGCACGTGAACTCAATGGCTTCCTTGGCACCATGGCCGACCTGGTGGGAGAGATCAAAGGCAACAGCGAGTCCCTGCAACAGACCTCCACCAGCCTGCAGCAGGAAAGCCAGTCCACCGGCGTCGTGGTCGATACCCAGCGAGATGAGATCGGTCAGTTGGCCACCGCTATGCAGCAGATGGCCATGACCGTAGAGGAGGTGGCCGCCAATGCTGTTCAGGCTGCGCAGGCCACCCAAGAGGGCGATATGGCGGTGGCGCAGGGGCAGGCCACGGTGGCCCGGTTAAGCAGCGCCATCGTCGAGGATGCGCAGATGCTCGGACAGATTTCCCGGCTGACCGGACAACTGGAGCAAGCCAGCCAGGCCATTGGCGTAGTGGTGGCGGTGATCCGTGATATAGCCGAGCAAACCAACCTGCTGGCACTCAATGCGGCGATCGAGTCGGCGCGGGCCGGCGAGCAGGGCCGAGGTTTTGCCGTCGTTGCCGACGAAGTGCGCGCCCTGGCGCGGCGCACACACAGCTCGACCGAGGAAGTCGGCAAGAGCATCGGCATGATCCAGGACAGCACGCGCAGTGTGGTGGCGATGGTCCAGAAGAGCCGCGACACCTCGCAGGCAAATGTTGTCAACGCGCGTGAGGCCGGCATGGCACTGCAGCGCATCACCGAAATGATTGGCCAGGTGCGCGACATGAGCCGACAGATTGCCACGGCTACCGAGCAGCAGGCCACCACCAGTGAACAGCTGTCGAAAAGCCTGGTGAGCATCGCCAGTTCCGCGCAAAGCGCTTCACAGAGTGCTGGCCAGGTTCACCAGCGCAGTCACCACCTGCAGACTTTGGCGGGCCGCCTTGACGGTTTGGTGAGCCGTTTTCGACTGTGATTCGCGCCTGCGGTGTGTGGCGGACCGGTAACGGTTCGCAGCGCGCCCGTCGCTCCGAAAAATGCCCGCATCGACATTAATCGGCGCCCAAGGGACAAGTCAGGCAGTGCCGGGATAGTCCCCTGTTCGGCCATGACTTTAGAGTCGAACTGCCTCAGTCGTCAGCCATAGACGACGCTAACCCGGCGGAATCGACCCATGTCAAAACTTATAAAAATCGATCAAACCACGGCCTTGCCGGTGTCGCCCGCGACCCTCGGTCAACGTGCCCTGCATGCCCTGATGGCGGCGCTTCCGTGGGCGATCATCGGCGGCCTGC
The DNA here is from genome assembly GCF_059422045.1 of Pseudomonas sp. GW821-FHT02A08. Lineage (NCBI taxonomy): Bacteria > Pseudomonadati > Pseudomonadota > Gammaproteobacteria > Pseudomonadales > Pseudomonadaceae > Pseudomonas > Pseudomonas sp. GW821-FHT02A08. The sequence continues at coordinate 24,644 of NZ_JBWKWD010000011.1, read as the reverse complement.
TGTGGGCCGGTCTGTTCATCAAACCGCAGCCGGTGGGCGCCACGGTGACGCCGCCGCTGCTCGAACGACGGGACCATTTCTACGGTCTGGCCCTGACCCCGGACGGTGAAGTCTGGGTCAGTGGCTCGAATGGCAAGATCCTCGCCTTCGCTGTGGACGGCCAGTTACGCCGGCTGGCCACGCCGACCGAGCGCACTCTGCAGGACATCGCCGCATGGGACAGCAGCCATGCCGTGGCGGTTGGCAACGACGGTGTTGTGCTGTTCAGCCTGGATGGCGGTCGTCTCTGGCAAGCGGCGGCCAATGTGCCGCGTTCGCAGATCGCCAACAAGCTCAACCGCGTGCGTATCGCTGCGGGCGGCCTGGCCATTGCCACCGGCGAGATGGGTGCATTGCTGATCAGCCATGACTATGGCCAGAGCTGGCTGCGCTTGCGCGAGGAAGAAGACGTTGCCTGGAACGATGTGGCCATCCTCGACGGCGGTCGGCTGGTGGTGGTCGGCGAGTTCGGCCGCATCCTGCGCAGCGATGACCTCGGTCAGCACTGGGAAGCAATCGAAGCGCCGCTGCCCGGCTCGCTGATGTCGGTGCAGTTTCGCGATGCACAGAATGGCGTGGCGGTCGGCCTGGAAGGTGCGCTGCTGGTGACCAGCGATGCTGGTCGGCATTGGCAGAACATCGACCTGGACATAGGCGATCACCTGTTCGACGTGCTGTGGAACCCGACGCAAGCCCGCTGGTTCGCTACCGGCTCGCTGGGACGCTGGGTGAGTGGCAGCGGCGAGGCCGACAGCTGGAAGGTCGGCGTTCTGGATGACCGCAACCTGTCCTGGCACACCCGTGCCCTGGCCGTCGGCAACGATCTCTGGCTGGCCGGCGCCGACCTTGGTCGCTGGAACGGCCGGCGCTGGTCGCCTCTGAAACCCTGATCCCTGCCATGGCCCACTTCATCCGAGAAAACAGCATGATCGAACATATTGCCGAATTCTGTATCCGTCGACGCGCCTGGGTGGCTGGTGTGCTGCTCGCACTGACCCTGACGCTGGGCTGGTTCGCCCTGCACATCGAAGTCCGCACGGTATTCGAGGACATGCTGCCGTCGCGTCACGAATACGTGCAGACCCACGAGAAATTCAAAGACACCTTCGGCGGCTCGAACATGGTCACCATCATGTTTGAGGTCGAGCAGGGCGATATCTTCCGCACCGACGTGCTCGATAAGGTGCGCAATGTCACCCTTGGACTGCGCGAAGTCTCCGCGGTCAATCCTTACCAGATCACCTCTCTGGCCTCGAAGAAGCTCAAAGAGGTACGTGCCTCTACCGCTGGCATCGAGAGTCGCCCGCTGATGTGGCCGGACCTGCCGGCCAACGCCGAGGCGATGGCCGGGCTGAAGCAGGCGGTACTGCGCAACCCGCTGGTGTATGGCCCGTATGTGTCCAAGGACCTGCAGGCGACCCTGATCACCGTCGATTTCATCGATCAACAGGTCGACTACGCCAAGGTGTTCAGCGAGATCCGCGGTCTGATCGCCAAGGTCGACGATGGCAGCGTGAAAATTCGCGTGGCCGGCGACCCGATCCTTTACGGGTGGGTTGGCCATTACTTGCCGCAAACCCTGCAATTGGTGATCGGTGCCCTGACGCTGACCCTGATCCTGCTCTTCGTTCTCCTGCGTACCTGGCGTGGCGTCAGTCTGCCGTTGCTCGCCGGCGCGGTCAGTGCGCTGTGGGCGCTGGGCATCTGTCGTCTGCTGGGCATCAACTTCGAGCCGCTGGTCATTGTCGTGGCGATGCTGATCACCTCACGGGCGGTGTCGCACTCGGTGCAGATCGTCAACCGTTTCGACGACGAAATCGAGCTGCTTGCACCCGGTGCCGATATCTCCCGCATCGCCGCCCGGGTCGCTCTGGCGGATCTGTTCCGCCCCGGCATGCTCGGGGTGATCGCCGATGCTGCCTGTATGGCGGTGGTCGCACTCAGTCCGATTCCGATGCTGCAGAAACTCACTGTGCTGTCGGTGGTCTGGGTGTCGACGCTGACCATCAGCGCGGTGATCCTCACCCCGGTGCTGCTGTCCTTCATCCGCAAGCCGCACGGCACCGCGCACCCGATCAACTGCTTGCCGGTACTACGCAAGGTGCTCGACCTGAGTGTTTGGGTCAGCCTGTCGAAAGCCCGTTACTGGGTGCTCGGTGGCAGCCTGCTGGTGGTGCTCAGTGCCGGCGTGTACTCGCTGAACCTGAAGATCGGCGACGCCAACCCCGGTTCGCCGATCCTCTGGCCGAACTCGCCATACAACCTCGACTCTGCTGCGATCAACGCCCGCTTTGATGGGGTCGACCGGATGTTCGTGGTGCTCGGCGAGGATGGCCATGCCGGTCTGGTCAAGCGCAACGACGCGCTGAAGGCGTTGAACAGCTTCCAGCGTTTCATGGAAGCGCAACCGGAGATCGGCGGCTCGGTCTCGATCTCCGACGTGCTGCCGCTGGTCAACAGCAGCCTGCGCGAAGGCAACCCACGCTACCTCGAATTGGCCGATAGCGAGGGCGTCAACGGCAGCCTGATGGCCATGCTCGACTCGATTTCCGAGCCGGGCGATACCTCGCGATTTGCCGATGACCAGTACGCCAACGGCTCAGTGACGCTGATGTTCCGCGATCGTCAGGGCGAGACCATCCGGACCGCCGTGGAGCGGATCAAGGAGTTCATCGCCAGCCATCCACTCAGTGAAGGTCAATGGCAACTCGCGGGCGGCCTGGTCGGTGTGATGGCGGCGATCAACGAAATCATCCTGTCCAGCCAGATCGAGGCCATCGCCCTTGCCCTGCTGGTACTCGCCGTTCTCTGCACCCTGGTCTACCGCTCCAGCGTGGCCGGCATGCTGTTCATGGTCCCGGTGATCATCTCCAACATGCTGACCTTCGCCTTCATGACCTGGAAGGGCATCGGCATGAACATCAACACCGTACCGGTGGCTGCGCTCGGCATTGGTCTGGGTGTGGACTACGCGTTCTACATCGCCGACCGGATCAAGGAAGAGGTCGCCGCTGGCGCCAGCGCCGAGGAGGCGGTCCGCAGAGCTCTGCATTCGGCCGGTATGGGTGTGATCGTCACCGCCAGCGTGCTGATCCTCAGCACCCTGCTGTGGTGGATGTCGTCGCTGCGCTTCCAGGCGGAAATGGGCCTGCTCATGGCCATCTGGCTGAGTGCCTCGGCGTTCTGCGCGTTATTCGTCATGCCATCGCTGATCTATGTGTGCCGCCCGCGCTTCATCTTTGGCGAGCGGTCACAGGCATCGGTCGCTGCACCCGCTTCGGCGTGTCAGCTGACCTGAGACGAGATTCCCAAAACAACAACAACCAACGGTTCCTCGCTGCCACCATCTCTTGGGGAGACATCATGAGCAAACACCACAACCCGGGCGCACGCATGCGCGCACCGATCGACAAACTCACTTTAGCGATCGCGCTGAGTACGCTGGCCATGCCACTGCTGGCTGAGGACAGCTTCAAATACGATGGTTATCTGCGCGAAGAACTGTCGTGGAACGCCAAGAACTGGGAGGACACACCGAACTACAACGACAAGGGCAAACTGTCGATGGCGCGCAGCACCGCGCGGCTCAATCTGGATTGGCAGGCCACCGACAAGGTCTCGGTCGTCGCCAAGCTGCGTGCCTCGCGTGAGGTCAAGACCGGCTTCCTCGAACATCTGGAGGACATGGGCGCGAACAACTACCACCACGCCGATGGCCAGGGCGACATCATGGATCTCTACAACAAGCAGGAGATCCGTGAGCTGTACGTCGACTTCCCGGTTGGCGAGCGCACCTCGTTCCGTATCGGCAAGCAGCAGATCGCCTGGGGCGAAACCGATTTCTTCGCCGCCAACGATCTGGTGCATGGCTTCGACTACACCTGGCGCAGCTTCCTCGAGCCAGCCAACGAGGAGCTGCGCAAGACCAACAACATCATCAAGATGAATGTCGATGTGCCCGAGCTGGACGGTGGCCTGGAAGTCTTCGTCCGCCCTGGCCTGGATCGCAAAGAGGACATCGGCACCGAGATCGATATCTATGGCGGACGCTGGTCGAGCCAACCCTATGCCGGTGTCGATTTTCGCAACATTGACCCGTACAACTTTGAAAACGACGAGGGCGACTACCGCGATTTCACCGGTGGCTTGCGCTGGAGCGGTATGGTTGGCGACACCAACTACTCGTTGTCGTACCTGAAGACCTTCTACAACTCGCCGATCCTCAATGCGTCAAACAACCTCGCCATCATCGGCCAGCCGAACACGCCGTCCGGCGCGGTCACCCATGGCACCGACCAGACGCGTGGCGTTGCCGGCGAAGTGATCTATCCGATCGTCGATATCTTCGGTTTCAGCGCCAGCCGCTACTCAGAGCTGGCCGATGCGGTGCTCAGCACCGAGGTGGCCTACATCAAGGATGCGCCTTACCAGATCGAACTCTCCACGCCAACGTTGATCAGCCAGATCGTTGCGCCCGGCTTCGACGGTTTCACCCGCAAGGACGTGGTTGCCATGATGCTGCGCATGGACAAGAACATCGCTGCCACCCAGACCCTGCTGGGCACGGAAAAACCAATGTTCTTCTCGGTGCAGTTGTTCGACAAATGGGTGCAGAACTTCGACAAGGACGATCAGCTGCTCTACAGCGTCGGCTGGGGCGGCAAGGTCAAGGAACACTCGATCCTCGCCACTACCATCTTCGACCTCAGCTACGGCAGCGGCCGCATCCACCCGAACCTGGTACTGGGCGCTGACCTGAGCAACGGCGGCGGCTTCGCCGTGCCGTCGGTGACATTCGAGCTGACCAGCAAATGGCGCTGGAAGGTCGAGTACGACGCCTTCTGGGACGACGCGTCGCGCAACAGTGACAAGTGCACTGCGCCGAACGCCGCGACCTGTGACAGCACCACCATGTTCGGTTACTTCCACAACCGCGATCAGCTGTACACCAGCCTGACCTACCTCTTCTGAGCCACGCCGGAGATTTTGTCATGACCGTATCCCGTTATATCCTGCGCCAGTCCCTGTCCCTGAGCCTCATCGCTGTTGCAAGCAGCCTGTCGTGCCTCGCCGGCGCTGCCGAGTTGCCGGCCGGCACGGTGATTTCCGCCGCCAACCTCGACCAGATCAAGAACGAAACATTCGAAGGGCACACCATCGCCAGTCTGCTCACCGAGAAGATGGAGTGGCGCATCCGTAACAGCGGCTGGAAATTGCCCCTGGCCAAGTCGAAGAACGTTGCGCTCGATCCTCGCTGGGTCGCGGCGACAGCGGCCAACGCCGGCAAGACCTCGATCAACAAGGAAGCCTGCCGGATCGATGGCTGGGGTGCCGGCGCTCCCTTCCCGAACATTGATGAGAAGGACCCTCAGGCGGCAGAAAAAATTGTCTGGAACTTCCACCTCGGCCAACTCATCGGTGATGTGTCCCAGGTGCAGAACTTCACCCAGCTGCTGATCGACGGCGGGCGTGGCATTCATGCCGAGCCGGTCGCCGAGTTTTCCCGGTACACCATGAAAGGTCGTCTGACCGGGGGGAGTCCAGTGGAAGGCGATGGTAGCGAGCGCGGTCGGCAGTTGCTGTACTTCAAGTCGCCGTCCGATATGAAAGGGCTCGGTACTTATACCGTCATGTACGACGACGCGAAGGTCAACGACGTGTGGGCCTACATCCCCGCGGTACGCCGGGTACGTCGCCTGTCCGGCGGGGCCTGGATGGATCCGGTCGGCGCTTCCGACCAATTGCAGGATGACCTGGAGGGCTTCAACGCCCGGCCTTGCTGGTATTCGCAATACAAACTGCTGGGCAAGCGCTGGGTGTTGGCGGCCGCGAATGGCAAGGTCGACTTGTGGAACACCCAGGGCACGTCTGCCCAGGAAAAATATGCGGTGCTGGAGAACCAGTCGCCGTACTGGAACATGAACAACGACCTGTACGAGCCGCGTGAGGTTTATGTGGTCGAGGCCATCACGCCGTCGACCCACCCGTACAGCAAGAAAGTGCTGTACATGGAAACCAAATACCCACGCGTCCATTTCGCCGAAGCCTACAACCGCAAGGGCGAGTTCTGGAAGTTCATGGAGTGGCACACCGCCTACAACGCGGCCGACGGCGACATGCGCACCACCGGCAGTGCCGTGATCGACTTCCAGCGCAATCACGCCACGCTGTCCTTGATCGACACGAAGACCTGGAAGACCAACTTCGACGCCAAGTCCAATGACTTCTCCCTGCAGGCCCTGCAGAAGGCGGGGCGCTAGTCCGCCTGCGCGCCTGGCCGTCATACGGTCGGGCACTCGTCTGGATTGTTCCACACCCACTCCAGCCCACACAGATCAAACGGTCGGATGCACCCCCATGCGGGGTGTCACGACCAGAGGAACCTAACCATGTCGATGATGAAAGCCGCGCGCCTGCACGAGATTGGCGGTCGATTCACTTTTGATGAAGTCCCCTTGCCGATACCCGGTGACCACGACGTGCTGGTCAAAGTCGAGGCCAGCGGGGTGATCCCCAATCTGAAGAACGTCACCACCCATTTCCCCGAGTGGTACCCGTTTCTGCCGCTGCCAACGCTGCCGGCGGTCTTCGGTCTGGACAGTGCCGGAACCGTTAGCGCGGTAGGCGCGAAGGTCTCGGCGTTCAAGCCCGGAGACCGCGTCTACGTCAATCCTGGCGTCGGCTGCGGCGAGTGTCGTTATTGTCGGCAGGGTGAGGCGCCGCGCTGCGACGCTTATACCTTCCTGGGCTATTTCGGTTTCGGCCCCGGCTCGCAGGCGATTTTCAAGCACTATCCCCACGCCGGCTATAGCCAGTACATGACTGCGCCGTCGACCAGTCTGGTGCGTCTGCCGCAGAAGCTGAGCTTCGCCCAGGCGACTCGCTTGGGCTACCTTGGCACGGCCTATTCGGCGATCCGCAAGTCAGCACTGCGGCCGGGGCAGAGCATCCTGATTCTCGGCGCCTCCGGTACGCTCGGGGTCGGTGCGACACTGCTCGCATTGGCGTTCGGCGCGGCACGCATCGTGGTCGCGGCGCGTGACGAGGACGCTCTGGCCAGGCTCAAGCAATTGTCACCTGAGCGCATCGTCACGGTATGCATCGGTGCCAGCGACATCCAGGAACAGGTGCGTGAGCTGGTTCCCGGGGGCGTCGATGTGATGCTCGATACCTTGGGCGCCAAGGCACCGGCGACGCTGTCGGTCAATGCCATGCAAGCCGTCGCACGGGGTGGCCGGATCATCCAGATCGGCGGCGTCGCGGGTCCTGTTCCGATTGATCCGCACCCGTTCATGTGCGCTCAGTTGCAGTACATCGGCTCGCTGTGGTTCACCACCGCCGAGGGTGACGAGATGGCCCGCATGATCGAAGCCGGCAGTGTCGACCTGTCGTTACTGGAGGAGCGCCGCTATCCGCTCGAACGGCTCAACGAAGCACTCGAGGATATCCAGACCCAGGCCAACGGCTTCACCAACTTCCATATCGTTCACGCTTGAATATCCTGCCCGCGCCGCGAAGACCGGCGTGGGCCTCACACTTACTCGGAAGCGTTCAGACAATGACAACAATGCGCATCGTGACTGGCCGAGACAGTTCCGGCAGTTCAGTCATCATCAGCAACGGCCCGCTCGCCGGCGCCGAATCCTTCACCCATTCCCCCGGTTTTTCTGCCGCACTGATATGGCAGACCGAACCGCAGGCGCGCATCGTCGATTGGCCCGTCGACCCGACGCCGCAGGTGGTATCGGTAGTGCCGGGGCCGGGCGGTACCAGTGCGCTGCTGGTCACCTTTGCACCAGACAATCTCATCGGCATCGCCGACTTCGATCCAGTAGCCGCCGGGCTGGAGCTCTGTGCCCGACTACCAGGACTCGGTGAACGCTTCGAAGCGGACCATCCGGGTTTCCATTGCACCGACACCATCGACTACGGCGTAGTGCTCGAAGGTGAAGTCGACCTGGAGCTCGATAACGGGTGCACTAACCGATTGCGCCAGGGCGATATCGTGGTGCAAATGGGTACTCGTCATGCGTGGCGTAACCCCGGTAACACTCCGGCTCGCCTGCTGTTCGTTCTGGTGGGGGGTACACGGTCGCCAAACCCGGTCTGAAAGGGCGTAAAACACCGTAAAACACGGGGTTTCGGACGCTTTTGTGGCGTTTGTCAGAAACAGCGGGGCGCTTGGCTTTCAGGGCATGCTTCTTGCCTTTTCATCACGTCGAACTGGCCTTGCGAAAATGCGCAGCGATCCAGCAGGAGTACACCACATTGCACGCCCGAGATTAGCCGAAAAAAAAACAATTAAGCGTGTTTGTCTTGCAGTAGCAAAGTTGTCTGCCCACAGCATTGGGCGGAGGGTAAAAGCAATGGAAAATCTGGTTTTTGCGGCAACAACGCCGCCCGAAACAGTCCTGTCCCGATTCGAAGTATGTCGCACTCAGGACATAGAAGAAGCCACTCAATGGGGGGAGCGCATTTTCTGCGCGAATCGCCTGCGCAGTATGAGTAGCAAGGGGGCGGTCAATACCAGCATCTACTATCGCCGATTGGGGGGCATCGGTATCGGTCGCATGAGCTACGGTGGTGATATCACCATCGAGCCTGGCGTCCTCGATTCTTTCGCGCTTATTCAGATGCCCATCCGTGGTCAGGAAATGATTGAGTACGGCAATCAGCGGGTGCATTCCACACCGCAGCTCGGGTCGATTCTCAATACCCATGCACCGTTCAAGATTCATCATTGTCCCGGTACCGAGAAGCTGATCATTCGCGTCGAGCGCAGTTTGCTTGAACGGCATTGTCAGCAGCACCTGGGCCGCACGTTACGCAACACCATCGAGTTTCAACCGTCGATGCCGCTGGACACCGCCGAGGGTCGGCGCTGGATGCGCATGGTCGGCTGGCTCTACGACAGCCTGTCGGTCGATGAGGACATACCTGCGCTGCTCACCGCACAGTTCGAAAATATCCTGGTCGACACGCTGCTGACGTGCCAGCCGCACACCTACAGCGCTGAGCTGTGCAGTGACCCGCGAACCTCTGTCACCCCATCGTTCGTCAAGCGCGTGGAGCGCTTCATCGAAGATCACGCCCATGAGCCGATTTCGATCGTCGAGATGGCCGAGCATGTCGGGGTCAGCAGTCGCTCTCTGTTCACCGGCTTTCGCCGTTACCGCAACACCTCGCCGATGCTCTACCTCAAAGAGGTGCGCCTACGCCATGTCCACGAGGAGCTGCAGCGCCAGAGCCCTGGTTCCGTTACCGTGACCACTGTGGCTTTCCGCTGGGGTTTCAGTCATCTCGGCCATTTCACCACCGACTACAAGCGTCGCTTCGGCGAGAGCCCGTCGGAGACGTTGTCCCGCTGATTTCAATGGACAGGGATGTCCGCCCCTCTGACCTCTCTGCGCATTTTCTGCGCTGGCGGGATAAGCCGCACAGTCTCGGGAGCGTCAGCTGCGTCTCTACTTCCTAGGATGACCGTCAAGCGTGCCGTAGTGCGACGCCAATGTCCTGTCAGCCTTTTGGGAGTCCCCACATGTCCGAGCAACCCATCATTCGCCGTCGCGTGGTTAAAACCGGCATCAGCGATGCCCGCGCCAACAACGCCAAGACCCAGAGCCAGTACCAGCCGTACAAGGATGCTGCCTGGGGCTTCGTCAACCACTGGTATCCAGGGCTGTTCAGCAACGAGCTGGCTGAAGACCAGGTCGAGGGCATCCAGATCTGCGGCATCCCGATCGTTTTGCGCCGGGTCAATGGTCAGGTTTATGCCCTCAAGGACCAGTGTCTGCACCGTGGTGTGCGCCTGTCGGAGAAGCCGACCTGCTTTAGCAAGAGCACCATCTCTTGCTGGTATCACGGTTTCACCTTCGACCTCGAAAGCGGCAAGCTGGTGACCATCGTTGCCAACCCGGACGACAAGCTGATCGGCACCACCGGTATCACCACCTACCCGGTGCACGAGGTCAACGGCATGATCTTCGTCTTCGTCCGCGAGGACAGCTTCCCCGACGAGGATGTACCACCGCTGGCTGACGACCTGCCGTTCCGTTTTCCGGAACGCAGCGAGCAGTTCCCGCATCCGATGTGGCCGGCTTCGCCGGGCGTGCTCGATGACAATGCGGTGGCGCTCGGCATGCACCGCACCGGTTTCGGCAACTGGCGGATCGCTTGCGAAAACGGCTTCGACAACGCTCACATCCTTGTGCACAAAGACAACACCATCGTCCACGCCATGGACTGGGTGCTTCCGCTCGGCCTGCTGCCGACCAGCGATGACTGCATTGAAGTGATCGAGGAGGAGAACGGTCCGAAAGGCATGATGCAATGGCTGTTCACCGACAAGTGGGCGCCGGTGCTGGAAAACCGGGAACTGGGCCTGAAAGTGGAAGGGCTCAATGGTCGCCCATACCGCACCTCGGTGGTGCTGCCCGGTGTCTTGATGGTGGAAAACTGGCCCGGCGAGCACATGACCCAATACGAATGGTATGTGCCGATCACCGATGATACCCATGAGTACTGGGAAATCATCGTACGCGTGTGCGACACCCCTGAAGAGCGCCAGAAGCACCAGCACCGCTTTGACCATGTGTACAAGCCGTTGTGCCTGCACGGCTTCAACGACTGCGACATCTATGCCCGCGAGGCGATGCAGAACTTCTATGCCGACGGTACGGGCTGGGACGACGAGCAGCTGGTGGCCACCGACATTTCACCGATCACCTGGCGCAAGCTGGCTTCGCGCTGGAACCGCGGTATCGCCAAACCGGGACGTGGTGTGAAGGGCGCCGTGAAGGACACCAGCCTGATCTTCAAGGAAACCGCCGATGGTCACCGTCCGGGCTACAAGGTCCGGCAGATTGCCGAAGAGTGATGTGCTCAGCTGTCCGGCGCCTGCTGCCGGACAGCCTCAGGCGAGGGTATTTTCGATGGACAATGAATTCGCTTCCACCTGCCGCTGGGTCACCGTCGACGGCGTGCGTCTGCACTACCGTCAGGTCGACGGACCGGACGACAGCCTGCCGGTGATCTTTACCCATGGCGGAGGCCCGGGCAGTACTGCCTGGAGTAATTTCCGCCTCAGCGCCACGCCATTCGCGATGCGTCACACTTGTTACTTTCTCGACTTTGCGCAGTTCGGTGGCTCGGACATGGTGGCGGTCGACGGCCCGGTATTCAGCTGGCATGCGCGCATGCTGCTGGGATTCATGGATGCCTTGGGCATCATTCAGGCGCATTTGGTCAATCAGTCGTTCGGTGGCTGCGTGGCGATCCGCCTGGCGGCCGATCATCCAGAGCGGGTCGCACGCCTGGTCCTGATTGGCTCGCAGCCGGTAGCACGCGGTGTGATGCAACCGCTGGCGCTATCCAGCAAGCATGCCGCGATGCTGATGAGCGATTACTTCTTCGCCAATGGCGGGCCGAGTCAGGACAAGATGCGCACGCTGATCCAGCGCTACGAGCTGCACGACGACGCTGCAATCGACGAGGAGAACCTGCGCCTGCGCTATGAAGCGAGCTGCAACCCGGGTTTGCGTGCGCTGTTCAAGCAGCCCGGCGCCTTCGGTGAACCGGAAGACCTGATGCCGCTGTTTGCTCGAGTGCAGGCACCGACCTTGATCCTGTGGGGGCTGCATGACTGGTTTGGTGGCATCGATGTACCGATGCTGATGGTCAACCAGTTTGCCGATGCTCGCCTGCATGTGATGGGCAACGCTGCCCACCACCTGCAGAGCGAACAGCCAGCCGAATTCAACGCGTTGGCACTGAATTTCCTTGGAGGCTACCGATGATCGGCAGTAGCGATCTGCACTATCTTGAGCTGCACGAACTGTCACTGCTGATTCGCACCGGCAAGCTCTCTCCGGTGGAAGTCACCGAGGCGCAGTTAGCACGAATCGAACGGCTCGACGGGACGTTGCACGCCTTTGTCACGGTCACTGCGCAGCTGGCGCTCGACCAGGCACGCGAGGCGGAACGCGAACTGTCGCGTGGCGAATGCCGTAGCCCGCTGCATGGCATCCCGCTGGCGGTAAAGGACTTGCTGCACACGGCCGGCGTGCCCACGGCAGCGGGCATGCCGATTCACCAGGCATTCATCCCGCAGGAAGATGCCACCGTCGTCACCCGCTTGCGCGAGGCGGGGGGTGTGCTGCTTGGAAAGCTGCAGATGACAGAGGGTGCTTTCGCCATCCATCACCCGGACCTGCCCACGCCGATCAATCCTTGGCATCCGGGCCATTGGGCCGGCGCTTCTTCCAGTGGAAGTGCAGTGGCCACCGCCGCGGGTCTGTGTTATGCCTCGATTGGCAGCGACACCGGTGGCTCCATCCGTTTCCCTTGCGCAGCCAATGGCCTCACAGGGCTCAAGCCGACCTGGGGTCGGGTCAGCCGTCATGGTTGCTTCGAGCTGGCCGCCAGCCTTGACCACATCGGTCCCATCACCCGCAGCGCACGCGATGCCTTGTTCCTGCTATCGACCATCGCCGGCCACGATCCCAAGGACCCCACTTCGTTGCCCAGCGTTTGCCTGGAGGTGCCCGGCATCGAGGATTCGTTCCGCGGCTTGCGCGTCGGCATTGACGAGGTCTGGTTGAGTGATGGTGTCGACCCGGTGATTCAGCAAGCACTGGAACGGATCATGGCGATTGTCCGTGATGGCGGTGGCACGCTGCAGCGCGTGTGTATGCCGGACACCCGTGCGGTGAGCGGCAACTGGGAGGCTCACTGCGGCGTGCAGACTTCCGTTGCACACGCTGCCACTTACCCGCAACGTGCAGCGCAATACGGTCCGGCACTGAGCCGCCTGATTGACGGTGGGCGAGCACTCAGTGGCATGGACTACCAGCGCGTACTGCTCGACGCGCAGCGTTTCAGCGGTGAGTTGGACTACGTGCTGAACGACGTCGACCTGCTGCTCGCCCCGGTACAGCCCTACGCTGCGCCGACCCACGAACAGCTGGCCAGCCTGGCTCTGGACCCGGAGGCCAATCGCCGGCTGATCCAGTTCACGGCACCGTTTAACGTCAGCGGTCACCCCTGTATCAGCCTGCCTTGCGGCTTCACCGACGATGGCCTGCCGATCGGCTGCCAGTTCATTGCCGGCCGGGGCGGCGAGGCCGTGTTGTGTCGCGCAGGTATGGCTGTGCAAAAGGTTACCGACTGGCACCGACGGCGTCCTGCCGGTCTCTGATGACTCCTTGGTTTGCCCGTACCACTTGGTACGGGTTTTTTTTGCCTGCGTTGTGCCAGCAGGATTCTGCGCTGTCGGGATAAGCCTGTAGCCCAAGGGAGCGCCGACACCCACCAAGGCTTTCTATGATCGGCCCATGTCAATAATCCGGCCGCTTACGGCCGTAGCCCGATGCCTGCCAGGGAGCCGAACTCTCATGAACGATAAACAGCACCAAGTCACTGTCAATTTCTCCGATGGCGTCAGCCGTAGCTTTAGCGTCGCCGAACAAACCAACATTCTTGATGCCGCGCTCGCAGCGGAAATTCCATTGCTCTATCAATGCCGTTCCGGCAGCTGTTCAAGCTGTATCGCCCAACTCGCAAGCGGCGATGCGTGCACCCGCCCGGGCGCCAGCTCGACGCTGCTGGCCAGCGAGTACAGCGCCGGACAGCGCCTGCTGTGCCTCTGCCAAGCGCAGTCCGACTGCACTTTCGATGTCGCTTACAGCAGCGAAGTCGGCTCCAGCACGGCGCAGCAAGTGCACGTCTTCGTCAACGCTGTCGAGCGTATTGCCAGCAATGTGATGCGCCTGACCCTGGAGCTGGCCGATGGCGACTGGCTGGAATTCCGACCCGGCCAGTTCATGCAGATTGAAGTGCCCGGTTACGGCGTGGTGCGCAGCTACTCACCCTCGAGCACCGCGGCGCAGCTGCCGACGCTGGAGTTCCTGGTCCGCCTGTTACCGGGCGGCGCCATGTCCAGCTATCTGGAAGAGAAGGCTACGAATGAGGACGTGCTGACGCTGAGCGGCCCTTATGGCGCGTTTTTTCTGCGCGAGGAGAAACGTCGCGCGCCACATATTTTCGTCTCCGGTGGCACCGGCCTGGCGCCGATTCTGTCGATGATCGATGCCTTGCGCCAAGGCAGCGGACGCAAGCCGCCGATGCTGCTCAGCTTCGGTTGCGCGGTCCCGGACGCGCTGTTCTGTCTCGAGGACATTGAACTGCGCCAGCAATGGCTGCCAAGCCTTGAGGCGCGGATCTGTGTCGATCGCGAGCCGCGTGACGGCCTGCACCAGGGCAGCCCGGTCAGCGCGCTGCGCGAGGGCGATGTGAGTGCCGACACGGTCGCCTATCTCTGTGGCCCGCAGCCGATGATCGATGCCGCTACAACGCGGCTGATCGAGCTGGGCGCCAATCCCGCGAACATCTTCGCCGAACAGTTTGTGGCCAGCCACTAAGGAACCCGCCATGCAATCCACCACGCCCGTGAATTTCTCCACCGAGCAAATGAAGTGGTATGAACAGGCCTGCGCCAGGATCGACCCCAAACGCCTGCAGAACTTGTTGTACACCATCACCAACATCCATAGCCCTACTGGTGCGGCCCGTGCAGCCAGCGAGCACATGAAGGGCTACCTCGAAAACATTGGCATGGCCGCACGTTACCAGCCAATGAGTTTCACCAGTGGCAATGTGTTGGCCGAACTGCGCGGCAGCGGCGGCGGCGCCAGCGTTCTCTTGTATTCACCGATCGATACCCACCTGGAACTGGACGAAGCCGAGAAGATCCTTACCGGTCCCGCCGACGAAGCGGACATGCGGCCATCGGCGCAGCAGATCGATGACTGGGTTTTCGGCCTTGGCGCTTCCAATCCCAAAGGCATGATCGCGACCCTCACCGAGGTGGCCACTGCACTGATCGAGGCCGAAGTACCGCTGGTTGGCGACCTGCTGGTCGGCCTGGCCGATGGCGGCATGCCGGTGGACATCTCCGCCCGCCAACATGCCGGTATGTCCAATGGCGTGACACACCTGATCAACCGTGGCGGCGCGCCTGACTTCGCTATCGTGATGAAGCCTTGGAACTGGGTGTATCACGAGGAACCTGGCATGGGCTGGTTCAAGCTGCGCGTGCACGGAACCCTCGGCTATGCCGGTGTCCCGCGCGGCACGCCGGGCTTCCGTAGCTCGGTAGTGCCGGCGGCGACGGTGATCCAGGACCTCGAGCAGTGGATTATTGAGTATGCCGAGCGCAACACGTCCGGGCAGATCAAGCCGCATGGCTGGATCGCCGGGGTGCGCGGTGGCAATCCGGAACGCCCGGCCTTTCCATCGGCGGTTACCGAGATCTTCTTCGACGTGCGGATCAACCCGCGCACCAGCCCCGCCGAGGTCAAGACGCAGTTTGCCGAGTTCGTCCGCGATCTGCAGGCGCGACGCCCGGAACTGGTCCTCGACTGGGAGATGTACGGCTCGGTGGCCGGCGGTAGCACCGATGCACAGAACTGGATCGTGCAGTCCGCCCGACGTGGCTGGGAGCATATCGAGCGGCGTCCCCATGGCGAGGCCGACCTGCTCGGTGGGCAGACCGACGGTGCCGCGCTGCGTCGTCTCGGCATCCCCACTGCGCGCATCGGCTGGCCATGGCCGGCCGAAGGTGCACCGCTGCCGGTCGCCGAGGGGCTTGGGGGCATGGGTGCAACCTACATCCCGGATCTGCTGCCGTGCGCCAAGAAAATCATGTACGCACTGATCGACACCCTGACCCGGCCTCGTAGCGAGTTGGGCCTGTAGTCAGCGACTCGAGTTCTTTGATGGTAATTTTGGCCATGAAATGGGTTCCGCCTACTTTTCCCCCCACAAAAACGTCGGCTCTTGATGGGGGTTCCTGGACACTCGTAGAGCTGAACACCGCTGGAGCTCAAGTAAATACTAGATTCGAAGAATCCAGGGTGAAATTCTGGAGTCTTTCAAGAAGTATGCAAAAGGAGATGGGGTGCTAGGGGTCGAGTGTTCGAATCACTCAGTCTCGACCATGTTTACTGAGTAAAATCAGACACTTAAGCCGATAAGATAGATCGGCTTTTTTGTGCCTGCGCAAAACTGGCGCAAAACTACCCGGTGATTTCGTTGATATTCAGGTCGGGAATCGCCTCGGACCAGACGACTTCTGCGTGGTCTCGCTGGTAGCTTTTGGTTATGCCTTCGCTCGCATGGCCTGCGATCTTCTGCCCATCCTTTCCGGCTTTCTTGTACAGGTGCAGCGACAGCGCTCGCACTTCGTGGAAGCCTGGCATCTCTTCCTCCTTCCATCCTGCGTAGCAATTTGAGTTCCTGAAAGAAATGCAGGGCGAAGGGGGAGAGGTAGACATGGTGGCCTTGTTTCTTGCCACGGGTGAGGTCACTGCGCCGGTGCGGTGCAAGGTGGCGCCGGTGGAGGTACCGGCCTTTTTAACTGCGGGGCTCAAGAAGCCGGACCCGCTGGAGGCGAAGGTCCGGGCGCTGCTGGCTGAGATCAGGCAGCGACAGGGCTACGAGAAACAGCTGGTGGCTGCAAACATGGCGTGTCAGTGATCTAGTGAGCCTGCTCCCTACCGTGGGAAAACCAAATGTCGTCAGGTTTGAGTTATCGAAATTTCAAGGAGAGGTTGAGTATCCAAAAGCCTCAAAATCTTCGAAGTAAAGATCAGTGATTATGCTGATTGAATCAGTGCACAGGTAGTCTTTGTAGTGATACTTGAATTTGTTTGTGTTGGTTCGGGGTATTCTTTCAATGCTGATTGGAGTGTTGTTCTTTAGTATTTCTGGCAAGCTGTTTATTTGTTCTAGCTGGATGACTTTGTCAACGAGCAGGTTGCCTTTGTAATCATAAAGAAATGAGACTTGCTGCTCCCATTGGACATGGCTTCTTTTTTGAATTTTATGTAGGTATGTTATGAGGCTGTCATCGGCGTTCATGCCTATGTAGTCTCTGAGGTCAGGCCTGGACTCCATGTACAGGAATTGCGACACGATTCTGGCAAATGGGTTTCTTACGATGGAAAACTTGAAGAAGTTATCAAACTTTGAACGCCCAATGTGTTGCCTGATTTGAATTGCTTTGAGGTGCTGCAAGCCGCCGGTTTGGTATTTGTTGTGGTATTTGTCTAGAAAGCCCATCCAGAGGTTTTCTTCGGTCTTTTCATGATCTTCCCAAATTGCCGACTCGACTGATGTTCCACCGCACTTTGGTATGTGCACAAAAATAATATTGTTTTTTTCTGAAAGCATATGGTTTTGGCTTGATTATGTTTTGCTTGCGCGGATGGAGTCTCAATTCGTGATTGGGGGGTTACACGAATTTAGATGTGAAAATAGTGGGTATTATTTATATGGTTCTGTGGGGTTTAACGTTGGTGATAATGCCTTCTTGGTGATTGTCTGTTTGTAAGCTACATCAACGCTATTCGCTTAAATAGTTTGTTTTGCAGTCAGGGCGCATTGCTTTCGCGTAGAAAGAGAAGTTACAGCTGACTCACTATCGTACTCAGTAACACATCCTTGTCTGCTTTGGACCCAGTGATTTTTATCATATATGCGTGCTGATGGCAAAGCGCCCGTTCGTCCAGGGCGACTTGGTCTCGCAGCAAATGGCATCCGCGCCGACCTGATCGCGAGCGGTCAGCCCACACGGGAGGTCTCACTGGCAGGCTGTATATGGATTAGTGGGTTATGCTGGAAGCAGGCAACGTGAGAACACAAACGGTCTCTCATCATGGATGGATCAAGATGAAACTGATTTTGGTTGTGCTTGTTGTTGGTCTGTTGGTTTGGAAGTTTTCCCCTGAATTACAGTCCTGGGTTGAGGCTCGGCCATCGAGTCCCCCAATAATCTCTGCGGTCTTGATTGCGCCAAAGCCTGTTTCGGCTCCAGTCAAATGCGATGGGCGCAAATATTGCTCGCAGATGACCTCGTGCGCAGAGGCCACAGACTTTCTGCAAAATTGCCCAGGAATGGAAATGGATGGTGACTACGACGGGATACCTTGTGAGAAGCAGTGGTGCCGGTGACTGCTCGTCGCTCATCGGCAGGCTGCATGTGTCCCTGGCACGGGTCAGCATCAGCGGTTGCGATGATCTATGCCTGAATTCCTATGTCACCCTGTGCAGCTTGTAACGCTCGCTCTTCGGTCAACGGCATGAAAATTGGCTGTGTTCCACTGGCCTGGAAATAAAGAAAGTAGTGCCCGGAATCGTCTAACAATATCCGGTGCAGTTCGGATGACCGAAAGTTGTTGCCGATAAAAATACTCTCCTTGAGGATCTCGAAAGACTTGATCCCATGCTCTCGCATTGTAGCTTCGAAGGCTTCGTAAAGACCTTCTCGGCGGCGTCGATTGTTTCGAGCATTTAGCTTGAAAAAAACCACCGCCAACACGGCATAGCTGAGAATGAGTATCACAAGGGCGCTGGTCCGCATGCGTGGAGCTCCATGTTCTCTCAATCGCTGTACATCTCAGTGTAGGCGGGTTCCCGGTGCTCATTTACGACAAATTCCTTGAGGCGATGGGCGTCAATTTCGTCCTGACTGGATATGTATGCGATTACGCGAAGCTGATCGGCGCCCGGTTCGGCGAGCCCGTCTCTGGAACGGTTGAGTGTTCGGCCTTCGTGTTCGACGGCGAGAAACATTGCTATGCCGCGTACGGCGAGAAGGATGGCCTTTGCAAAACGCCAGTCTGGCTCGAAAGGCCGTACGTCGTTGGTAGCGGTCAGGATCACGCGACGACTGCGATGGATATGGGCGCCACCGCGGCTGAGTCAGGCGAGATGGCGCAGAAGCGGGATATTTCAACTGGCGGGGTGGTTCGGACGCTCTTCGTGGCCGATCGTGCTACAGCCAGGTAACTCGGACGTTTTTGAATTTCATGAGTTCGAGCGATTCCTTGAGCGACTTTTTTTCGAAGATTACTGGGCCATCTTTACCGCCCACTCCCAGCACTTCCAGCAGCAACTCATGGGCATCTATTCGCTCAGGCGCTTCGCCGGTTCTGGTTTTTGGTGCGTTGATGTGCTCATAGCTCAATTTGTACTTGTGCATTGTTCTTCCCTGTAAAATCAAATCGGTGTTTAGGGGGGGATCTCACCGATACCGGCAATCAGCCATTATTTTAGATTACAGAGACAACTTATGACAACAAGGCAACCCGATCGGGAGGCGATCCAGCGAGCCTGACGGGCCGGGTTATTGGATTGCGGGTGTGGTACTGATGATTGCGGGTTGGGCAAAGGGAAAAACGAGCCTGGCCTCATCTCCACGGGCCTTGCTCGGACGTCAGGGGAGACTCTGGAGGTCGAGGGTTGTTGATCGAACGGGTCTCGTGCATGCCTGTTGACATCAATGAACGGATGAGCGAATTTAATTAAGCCCTTTCATTTCTATATGTCTAGGAATGAGCCGAACAAAGCCTCGCCAGAGAAATCTGCCGGGGCTTCGTCGCATTCGGCTTAGGAGAAAAATATGTCTAGAGCTCAACGACGACACGATACGCGCCGCATAAAAGCTCGCTTCTATTCAAAGCAAAAGGCTTATGAATGCTGGTCAACCAGCGAGAAAAACGCCGGGCTTTTTGCAAACCATGGGAAGGTATGTTCCTGCTGGATGTGCGGTAACCCCAGAAAACAGGGATTGCTCACCATGCAGGAACTGCGAGCTGATCTTCCACGCTGCCCTTAACGCCGATCCAGCCAAACCGTCTGTGCATTACAGAATTCGCGCACCCCGAAGTGGGAGAGCTCACGGCCAAAGCCACTCTTCTTCACGCCACCAAAACTGACGCGCGGATCGCTGGCGCTATAGCCGTTGATAAACACCCCGCCGGTTTCAAGTTCGTCGGCCATCTGCCGGGCGAGTTCGACATTGCGCGTGAAGATAGTGGCGGTGAGGCCAAACTCGCTGTCGTTGGCCAGCTCCAGTGCATGGGCGGCGTCTCGGGCCGTGATGATTGAAGCCACAGGACCAAACAGCTCCTGTTTGAATGATGTCATCTGATCGGTCACGTCGCCGAGTACGGTGGGCTCATAGTAGTTACCTGGGCCTTGCGCCTTCTTTCCACCCAGTAGCAACGTCGCGCCTTCTTCCAGTGTGTCGCGCACCTGTTGATCCAGTTCGTCGCGCAGATCGGAGCGAGCCATCGGGCCGATATAGGTGGTGGTAGCCAGTGGATCACCGACAACCAGTTGTTGGGTGGCCTCGACGAACTTGCGGATAAATTCCCGGGCGATACCTTGCTCGACAATCAGGCGTTTGGCGGCGGCGCAGACTTGCCCGGTGTTTTGATAGCGCCCGATCACGGCGGCTTTCACCGCCTCATCGAGGTCGGCGTCGTCGAGCACGATAAATGGGTCCGAGCCCCCCAGTTCCAATACGCATTTCTTCAGTGCGGCTCCGGCCTGAGCACCGATGGCCATGCCTGCTCGCACGCTGCCGGTGAGGGTGACGGCCGCGATGCGTGGATCGGCGATTGCCCGGGATACACCTTCCGGGGTGACGTTGATGACCTCGAAAACACCTTCGGGGAAGTCCGCTTGCTTGAAGGCCTCCAGCAGCAGGTAGGCGCTGCCCATGACGTTTGGCGCGTGCTTGAGCACGAAGGTATTGCCGGCGAGCAGCGTGGGGACCGCGCCGCGCAGGACTTGCCAGATGGGGAAGTTCCACGGCATGACGGCGAGAATCGGGCCCAGGGGGCGATATTCGATGCGTGCTTTGCCGCCTTCCACCAGGGTCGGTTCCGGGCTCAGCATGGCGGGGCCGTGTTCGGCGTACCACTCACAGAGCTGTGCGCATTTTTCAATTTCGCCGCAGGCTTGAGCAATCGGCTTGCCCATTTCCAGGGTGATCATGTTCGCCATGGCCTGCGCATTGTTGCGCAAGGCCTGGCCGAGGTTGATCAACAGCTGCGCGCGCTGTTCAACCGGTTTGCCGCGCCAGGCGCGAAACCCGGTAGCGGCCCGCGTCAGCGCGGCCTGCAGTGCCGAATCGGATTCGAAAGGGTATTGGCCGATCTGCTCGCCCGTGGTCGGGTTGATCGAAATGGCATGGGTAAGGCTGGATACGTGGGTCATGGCACCGTCCTGCGAGGTAGGAATGTGCTCAGGTTATGGGGCTATATGTTTTCTGGAAACTGAATAATACTGAGCATAACGTTCACGTTTGGAGAATGACTTGGATCTGGTTCAGCTCGAAATCTTCAAGGCTGTCGCCGAGCACGGCAGCATCAGCGTGGCTGCCCAGCATATCCACCGGGTGCCATCGAATCTCACGACGCGAATCAAGCAGCTTGAGCTGGACCTGGGTGTGGACCTGTTTATTCGCGAGAAGAGTCGCTTGCGTTTGTCACCGGCCGGCTGGAGTTTCCTGGATTACGCGCGACGCATTCTCGATCTGGTTCAGGAGGCGCGCGCGACAGTGGCGGGTGAGGAGCCGCAGGGGGCCTTCGCCCTGGGTTCGCTGGAAAGTACTGCGGCGGTACGTATTCCAGAGCTATTGGCCGCCTATAACCAGAAGCACGCCAAGGTCGAACTGGACCTGTCCACCGGCCCTTCCGGGACCATGATCGACGGGGTGCTGTCGGGGCGGCTGGCCGCTGCATTTGTCGATGGTCCGGTGTTGCATCCGGCACTGGAGGGCGTGCCCGCATTCGAGGAGGAAATGGTCCTGATCGCACCGCTCAACCATGAGCCGATTCATCGAGCGAAGGATGTGAACGGCGAAAACATCTATGCCTTCCGCTCCAACTGCTCCTATCGCCATCATTTCGAAAGCTGGTTTGCCAACGGCGCGGCGGTGCCCGGCAAGATTTTCGAAATGGAGTCCTATCACGGCATGCTGGCCTGCGTCAGCGCCGGTGCCGGCCTGGCGCTGATGCCCCGCAGCATGCTCGAAAGCATGCCCGGGTGCACGACGGTCAGCGTCTGGCCGTTGTCGGAGTCGTTCCGTTATCTGCGCACCTGGCTGGTGTGGCGCAGGGGGACGGTGTCGCAGAGCCTGACGATGTTTGTGCGCTTGCTTGAGGAGCGCGGGGTGGTGTTGGTCGAAAAATAGTGGAAAGTTAACGGTCTGTGCTGAAAAACCGGATAATGGCGGCCAAATCGTATAGCTCGTTATTCTGGTAAGCACGCATGGAAATCAAGGTCAACTTTCTCGACAACCTTCGACTTGAGGCCAAGTTCGACGACTTCACGGTGATTGCCGATCAACCCATTCGCTACAAGGGCGATGGTTCGGCACCGGGGCCGTTCGATTACTTCCTGGCTTCGTCGGCGTTGTGCGCGGCGTACTTCGTGAAGTTGTATTGCGAAACCCGCAATATCCCCACCGAAAATATCCGCCTGTCGCAGAACAATATTGTTGATCCGGAAAACCGCTACAACCAGATTTTCAAGATTCAGGTCGAATTGCCGTCGGACATTTCCGCCAAGGACCGGCAGGGGATCTTGCGCTCCATCGACCGTTGTACGGTAAAGAAGGTGGTGCAAACCGGGCCCGAGTTCGTGATTGAAGAGGTCGAAAACCTCGACGCCGATGCCCAGGCGTTGCTGATGCCGCACTCGACTGGCGAAGCGGGCACCTACATTGTGGGCAAGGACCTGCCGCTGGAGCAAACCATCGCCAACATGTCGGGCATCCTGGCCGACCTGGGCATGAAGATTGAAATCGCTTCGTGGCGCAATATCGTTCCCAATGTGTGGTCGCTGCACATCCGCGATGCGCACTCGCCCATGTGTTTTACCAACGGCAAAGGCGCGACCAAGGAAGGCGCGCTGGCATCGGCGCTTGGCGAGTTCATCGAGCGACTCAACTGCAACTTCTTCTACAACGATCAATTCTGGGGCGAGGACATCGCCAACGCGGCGTTTGTGCATTACCCGGACGAGCGCTGGTTCAAGCCTGGCCCGAAGGACGAACTGCCGACTGAAATCCTCGACGAGTACTGCCTGAAGGTCTACGACCGGGATGGCGAGTTGCGTGGCTCGCATCTGTACGACACCAACTCCGGCAACACCCAGCGTGGCATTTGTTCACTGCCGTTTGTGCGCCAGTCGGACAATGAGGTGGTGTACTTCCCGTCCAACCTGATCGAAAACCTGTTCCTGAGCAATGGCATGAGCGCCGGCAACACGCTGGCCGAAGCCCAGGTGCAGTGCCTGTCGGAGATCTTCGAACGCGCGGTCAAGCGCGAAATCCTCGAAGGTGAAATGGCCCTGCCGGATGTGCCGCAGCAAGTGCTGGCGAAATACCCGGGCATCCTGGCGGGTATCCAGGCCCTGGAAGAGCAGGGCTTCCCGGTGCTGGTCAAGGATGCATCGCTGGGCGGGGAGTTCCCGGTGATGTGCGTGACCTTGATGAACCCGCGTACCGGTGGCGTGTTTGCCTCGTTCGGCGCGCACCCAAGCCTGGAAGTGGCGCTGGAACGCAGCCTGACGGAGCTGCTGCAAGGCCGCAGTTTCGAGGGCCTGAACGATCTGCCCCAGCCGACCTTCGAAGGTCAGGCGGTGACTGAGCCGAACAACTTCGTCGAGCACTTTATCGATTCCAGCGGTGTGGTCTCGTGGCGCTTTTTCAGTGCCAGGCCGGATTTCGAATTCGTTGAGTGGGATTTCTCCGGTCAAGGCGAAAACTCCAATGCCGAAGAGGCCGCGACCTTGTTCGGCATTCTCGAAGACATGGGCAAAGAAGTGTACATGGCGGTCTATGAGCACATCGGCGCCAAGGCCTGCCGCATTCTGGTGCCGGACTACTCGGAAATTTATCCGGTAGAAGATTTGATCTGGGATAACACCAACAAAGCGCTGCAGTTTCGCGCCGACATCCTCAATCTGCACAGCCTGAGCAAAGTCGGCCTGAGAACGCTGGCCCAGGGTCTGGAAAACAGCGAGCTGGATGATTACACCGACATCACCACCTTGATCGGCATCGAGTTCGACGACAACACGCCGTGGGGCAAGTTGACGATCCTGGAGCTGCGGCTGCTGATTTATCTCGCCTTGCAGAAGTTTGACCAGGCCAAGGATCTGGTGGAGGCCTTCTTGCAATACAACGACAACACCGTCGAGCGGGGCTTGTTTTACCAAGCCGTGAACGTCGTGCTGGAAATGCAGCTGGACGATGATCTGGAACTGAGCGACTACGAGGTCAACTTCCGCCGGATGTTCGGCAACGAACGGATGGACGCGGCGATAGGGTCCGTGGATGGCAGCGTACGTTTCTACGGTCTGACGCCGACGAGCATGAAGCTCGAAGGGCTCGACAGGCACCTTCGCCTGATCGACAGCTACAAAAAGCTGCACATGGCGCGGGCGAGGGTGACGGCCTTGTCCAGCTGATGGCGATAACAGAAAAGCACCTCGGGTGCTTTTTTGTTTTTTGGAGGCAGGCAAATCGCCTGTACACGGTGGTCTCGTTTTTTTGGCTCTGTCATGGGCTGTTGCTGCCTATGAGGAAGCCCTTCTATATAGAAGGGCGTTTGGGCTAATGCCAGTCAGTCAAGCGGTAATGCGATCTGTAGCAGCTGCCGAGCCCGCGAGGCGGCGTTCGGCTGCGAAGCAGTCGTAAAATCAGTCATTGCGGTACGTCAGGCAGGCCGCGTCAGCTGGACTCACGACTG